>NZ_JAGMXV010000177.1 GCF_018006725.1 Rhizorhabdus sp. | reverse complement strand
GCCCCAGCCGGCCCGCCGCCGACGACGACGCAGTCGAAGGTCATGCTGCCCTGGCCATTCTCGATATGGTGGCGTTCCGCTGGGGGCGAAGCGCGAGGCCTGCGGCGATGAAAAACAGCAGGGATTCTACGGCGAACACGGTCGTGAACGCATCAGGTATGGATCCCGTGAGCGCGCGTCCGACATCGATGCCCACGGCCCCCAGCATGCCGCCCAATCCGAACGCAATCGCCTGCGAAGCGCCCCACACCCCCATGCGGATGCCCTCGCGCCCTTTGGCGCTGCTGGCCAGCCCCATCATCGCCCCGATGGCGGCTACGGCGAACACGCCATTGGCGAAACCCAGCAAGGCGATATTGGCCGTCAAAGGCCAGCCCGATCCGGATCGCGCGCCGATCGCCAGCCCGATAAGAGCCCCTGCCGATGCGATGCAACCACCGGCGGTCCAAATCCGCAGCCCCTCCGGGCTCCGACCACCGAACGCGCCACCACCGAAACCTACAAGGATCATCCCCGCGAGAACCGCCGCATGCTGTACGCCCGACAATTTGGTCGACTGTCCCGGCGTGAAATCGAACAGCAATCCGGCGAAAGGCTCCAGGATCAGATCCTGCATCGAATAGGCCAGCATCGACAGAAAGACGAAGATGGTGAAGCGGCGCGCGGCACCATCGCTCCACATCTCGCGCAACGCGGGGCCGAAAGCGGGATCGGGACCTGACGCAGCGGGTTCTGGCGTTACCGGAGCCGGCTTACCTTCCACGCGCCACACCGCCGCGACTGCAATCAGAACTGCGGCCGTGACGACCCCGCCGGCCACCATCGCCAGCCGCGACAGCGAAAAGGGATCGATCAGCCCGCCGGCTATGCCGGCCGTGACGACGATGCCGGCGATCATCATGGTCCACGTCATCGACGCCGCCGCCGCCCGCCGTTCCGGCGCAACGCGCGTGGCGAGCAGCGCCAGCAGCGACGTACCCGCCGCCCCCACACCCGCTCCGATCAGGGAGAAGCCCAACAGGGCCAGCGCATATCCCCACACCGACCGTATCGCGAGCAGGCCGATTGCATTGACAGCCAGCAGCGTACCCGCCGCCAATGTAACCATTCCGAAGATGATCCAGGGCGTGCGCCGCCGCCCGCGATCCGAGCCATGCCCCCACACGGGGCGTGAGAGCTGAACCGCATAGTGCCACGCGACGAGCCCGGCCGGCAGGGCTGCCGGCAGCATATATTCGACGACCATGACGCGATTCAGCAGCGACGTCGCCAGCATGACGATGGCACCGATCGCACTCTGCACCAGCCCGAGGCGAATGATCCCGAGCCAGCCGAGCGGTTTCACAGCGCTATCACCCCACCGAGACCCAGCGCGGCCGCGAGCATGCCGAGCACATAGAGCGTCGTTCCCGTGGCATTATACCAGGGCGCATGGCGGCGAGGATCGGACAGCAGGCGCCGCATCAGCACCAGCTGCCCCCCAAGCAAGGCTGCAACGATGCCTGCGGACAGCATATGGTGCCAGCTTGCCAGCAGCAGCACCACGATTGCCTGCGGCACCGCCATTACCATGCACGCCAGCTGTGCGGCGCGCCCGACTCCCAGCACGACCGGGAGCGAGCGCAGGCCCGTCGCGCGATCGCCCTCGATCGCCTTGAAATCGTTGAGCGTCATGATGCCGTGAGCGCCTACGCTGTAGAGCGCCAGGATGATCAGCACATGCGTGGGCGGCAAGGCGCCGGCCATCACGCTCGCGCCGGTGAACCAGGTCAGTCCTTCATAGGTCAGCGCGACGACCGCCGGGCCCCAAATACCGCTGGTTTTGAAGCGAAATGGCGGCGCACTGTACCCCCAAGCGCAGGCCAGACCTAGGCAGGTTGCAGCGAAGATCCACGCGCCCGTCGCCCATGCCACCAGCATGGAGAGGATCGTGCCGATGCACGCGATCCACAGCCCCCACTGGCCCGCGATCCGCCCTGAAGGGATTGGCCGCTCCGGCTCATTGATCGCATCGACATGGCGATCGAACCAGTCGTTTACCGCCTGGCTCGTTCCGCAGACCAACGGTCCGGCCAGCATGATGCCGGCCAGAAGAAACGGCCAGCGATCGACGAGGGGCACCCCGGACGACACCACGCCGCAGAGGAAAGCCCACATCGGCGGAAACCAGGTTACCGGCTTGAGCAATTCCAGCACATCGCGCAGATCGGGGACCGGCGTCGCGATACGAGGAATCTTCGTGCGCTCCATATTCGGAACGCTAGAACTGACATGTGCAGGCGTCAAACCAAATTGACGCTCAGCAGATCAGTCGTGCCCGCCGACGAGATTGCCGAGCCGGTGACGATGCAGCTTCGAGTAGAGGCTCTGACGGCTGACGCCCAATATTTCGGCCGCCGAGGCGCGATTGTCCGACGTATAGGCAAGCGCCGCTTCGATACACAGCCGCTCGATCAGGTCCGTGGATTCGCGCACGATGTCTTTGAGCGGCATGCGGCCGACCAGCTCCGTCAGCTGCTCGACCGAACGCGGCGTGTCGCGCGGCACGGACGCCACCACATCGAGCCGGCGTGCGACCGCGCGGATCGTGAAGCCATAGCATTCGCTGTCGCCCATGGGCGCCACTACGCCAGCCAGTTCGACCTCCTCCTCACCGCCGGTCAGGCCGCGCAGGATCGTCGGGACATTGCGGACCCAGCCATGTTCGCGCAGCTGGCTCAAGATAAGATCGAGGTCGATCCCGGGCCGGCCGAGCCAGTTCCCCAGGTTCTGACCGGTCACGCGCTCCAGCGAAGGCATCTCGGCAAGTTCGACGAAGGCGGTGTTGGCCGCCAACACGCTCAGTTCCCGATCGACCAGCACGAAGGCGTCCGGCATCCGGTCGACCACCGCACCGAGCGCCGCATCATAGGGATGGTCGGACGTACCCCGATCGGCCATGGCGACGCGGACGAGCATCAGCGGAGAGCGTGCCTGCCGGAAGAGCCGCGCCGAAATCCGCGCTTCGCCGCGCGCCTTGGCGAGGCGGAGCGTCGCGGGCACCAGATCGTCGGTCGCTTCGGAGGCCCCGAGATAGGCGATGAAGTCGTCGCGGTCGCGCTGATCGACGATCGTCGCCAGGGCCTTGCCGACCAGCGCCCCCTCCGCCGCATCGAGCAGGCGGTGCGCTGCGGGGTTGGCCTCGCGGATGCGTCTGGTCGCAGCATCGGCAATCAGGACCGGCTCCGAAGACATGTCGAACAGCAGGCGATAGCGGGTTTCGATCTGGCGCAGTCGAATATAGTCACGTTCGAGCGACTGCTGGGTCTGAAGCAGACGCTGCTGCATCGCCGCCGCCTCTCGCATGTCGCGACCGACAGCGATCAAACGGTCCCCATCGCCCACGGCCATCGTCAGATAGCTGATCGGCACGTCGCCGCTGGCGGATGGGTGAGTGACCTGACGCCAGCGCGGAGCGGATTCCGCGACGGCGGCGTCCGACAACATTTCCTGGATTTTCGGCCGGCTCTCGATCGTCACCGTGTCGATCCATGCCTCGCCTATCAGCCCGGCAAAGCCGTAATTTGCGAGACCCGCCTGCGATACGGCAACGTCGAGAACGAGTCCCGTGCCCGACAATATGAAGGTCACGTCTCCCACGGCGGACATCAGCACAGCGGAGTCCGCTGCCGACAGGGGGCCCGGCATCATATCAGGCCGCGCAAAAGCGGTTTTCAGGGGCAGGGCGACAGGCGTGGTCATCGACGAGCGTCGCTTTCCAGAAAACAATATCAGCTACAAGCAGAAATATTCCCTTCGCGGACACGGACAAGATCCGCAGCCACTTTCAGGGCAAGCTTCGCGTCACGGGCGGTACCATCTGCTCCGACCCGCTGCGCGAGGTCGGGGTCGGTGGCGAACACCCTTCCCCCAACCATGATGCACAGACCGGGGTTCCGGGAAACGCTCCGCAGCGCAGAAATAATCGATGGAAGCGCGGCGATATGGGAGTCGCAACTGACCGTCAATCCGGCAAGGTCGAACCACTCGCCACTGATGCAGCGGAGGAGCTCGGGCGTCGCACAGTCCACCAGCAGGTCGGTCATCCAGCCATTATGGCGAAAGACCTCATCGATCATGATCGCGCCGAATGTGTGCTGATCCCCGGGTATCGCCGCGAACAGCGCGCGCCGTCCGCCGGCGGCGAGGCGGCGGTCGAACGGCATGCGCGCCGCGACCTCGCGAACGACCTCCTGCAGTCGCCAGAGCCCCATCGTGACATCGACGAAGTTACACCGGTCTTCTTCCCAATAGACGCCGAGCAGGCGCGCCGCCGGTGCGATCAGGTCGACCATCATCGTTTCGACCGAAACCCGCCGTGCGAGGATCGCATCGACATGTCTCAGGAGCGCATCGGCATTAACCTGCAATGCCAGACGCGCCAGCGTCTCGATATCACCGGCGACGGCCCTGCCTTCGGCGGAGTCGGGGGCGCCGACGGCATGCGCGATCATCAGCCGGGGAATGATCTCGTTCTCGATCAGGGTGGACAAGGAGCGATCACACGCCGCCGCGCTCGCTTCCGTCCGGAACTTGGCAAGTTGGAGAGCGTCAGGCGCAAGTCGCGACATTGACCGAGCGAGTTCGGTTGGAACGGCCTGAGGATCTCGAGGCGCTAACGACGCCATAGCCCGTCCCTCTCGCTGGTTGATGCCTCACGCAGGCAGTTGGTGGAACTGCGATCTGGCACCCCCACGACTCGGGACACTATGCCTGTTGGCGATGCGTAGCAACCTCGCAGTGAACGTTTGACAAAAAATGTCCAAAATATTGGACGTCATTTTAGTTTGACACATTTGGCCAGTTGGTCGTAGCTTGGCATCTCATTGGAGAAGGGCACGACGGGGCGATGCGGTCGAACGACGCATATTCCGCAAACGGAGGGGGAGCCGCTCCGCTTTACACGATCGAACAGCGCCAGCGGCGTGACTCGACGCGCTGGACACTCGTGCAGGGCATCCTCGCCCCTCTTCAGTTTCTCGTCTTCTTCGTCAGCCTGATGCTGATCCTGCGCTACCTCGTCACCGGCGAAGGGGCTCTCACGGCCACCGTCTCGATCGTCGTGAAGACGCTGCTGCTCTACGCGATCATGATCACCGGCTCGATCTGGGAAAAGGTCGTGTTCGGCAAATGGCTGTTCGTGCCCGCCTTCTTCTGGGAAGATGTGTTCAGCATGCTCGTCCTGGCGTTGCACACCGCCTATCTGGTGATGCTGATCGCGGGGCTCGGCAGCGAACGCGGGCTGATGCTGCTCGCGCTGGCCGCCTATGCGAGCTACGTCGTCAACGCCGCGCAATTCCTGCTGAAGCTCCGCGCAGCGCGCCTTAGCGCCCCGTCGCAAATGGCGCTCGAAGCATGACGCCTCCCCCGCCCTCCGCCGCGACGCTGGGATGCGATGCCGCCCCGGTGCTGCGCGAACGCGGACAGCGGGAAGTCTTCTGCGGGCTGACCGGAATCATCTGGCTGCACCGCAAGGTTCAGGACGCCTTCTTCCTCGTCGTCGGCTCGCGCACCTGTGCCCATCTGCTGCAATCGGCAGCGGGCGTGATGGTCTTCGCCGAGCCGCGCTTCGGTACCGCGATCATCGAGGAGCGCGACCTGGCGGGCCTCGCCGATTGCAACGAAGAGCTCGACCGCGTGGTCGACCGGCTGCTCACGCGCCGGCCCGACATCAAGCTGCTGTTCCTTGTCGGCTCCTGCCCGTCGGAGGTCATCAAACTCGACCTGTCGCGGGCCGCCGCACGCCTCTCGACCAAACATGCCGGCACCACCAAGATCCTGAACTATTCCGGCAGCGGCATCGAGACGACCTTCACCGAAGGCGAGGATGCCTGCCTCACCGCGCTGGTGGCCGATCTGCCCACCGACACGACAGGGGTATCGAGCCTGATGATCGTCGGCGCGCTGCCGGACGTGGTCGAGGATCAGTTCCTGCGCCTGTTCGCCGAGCTGGGCATCGCGCATGTCCACATGCTCCCCGCACGCCGTGCCGGAGCAATGCCGCCGGTCGGCCCCGATACGCGCTTCCTGCTGGCGCAGCCCTTCCTCGGCGAAACCGCCCGGGCGCTGGAGGATCGCGGTGCGACCCGGCTCGACGCGCTCTTCCCCTTCGGCGCGGAAGGGACGACCAGTTGGCTGCACGCCGCAGCGACCGCGTTCGGTGTGGACGAGATGCACTTCCGCCGCGTGATCGCGCCCGGACGCGAGCGCGCGAAGCGGGCCATCGAGCACAGCCAGGCACAACTCGCCGGCAAGCGCATAACCTTCCTCCCGGACTCGCAGCTGGAAGTGCCGCTGGCGCGCTTCCTCGCGACAGAGCTGGGCATGGAGCCGGTCGAAGTGGGCACGCCCTATCTCCACCGCCGCCACCTCGCACAGGAACTGGCGCTCCTGCCCAAAGGAACGCTCATCAGCGAAGGCCAGGACGTCGACCGTCAGCTCGACCGCGTTCGCGCCGCCCGGCCTGACCTGACGGTGTGCGGCCTCGGTCTCGCCAATCCGCTCGAGGCCGAGGGGCTGACGACGAAATGGGCGATCGAACTGGTCTTCTCGCCGATCCATGGCTTCGACCAGGCCGGCGATCTCGCTGAACTTTTCGCGCGCCCGCTGAGGCGTCGAGATGTGCTGAAGCTATGAACAGCCAACAGCCTCCTTTCGCTTCGGGCGACGTCCGGACGCGATCCCTGGTGGCTGATCGGCCTTGCTCGACGACGCTTGAGGCGAATGGGCTGGAGGACAGGCGATGCAACTGACCGTCTGGACCTATGAGGGCCCGCCCCATGTCGGCGCGATGCGGATCGCGACCGCGATGCAGGGGGTTCATTACGTCCTCCACGCGCCGCAGGGCGACACCTATGCCGACCTGCTGTTCACGATGATCGAGCGGCGCGGCAAGCGCCCGCCGGTCACCTACACCACCTTCCAGGCGCGCGACCTGGGCAAGGACACCGCCGAGCTGTTCCAGCAGGCGGCGCGCGATGCCTATGCGCGCTTCCAGCCACAGGCGATGCTGGTCGGCGCATCCTGCACCGCCGAGCTGATCCAGGACGATCCTTCGGGCCTGGCCGAGGCGATGCGCCTCCCCTGCCCCGTCGTGGCGCTCGAACTGCCGAGCTATCAGCGCAAGGAGAATTGGGGCGCGGCGGAGACCTTCTACCAGCTCGTGCGCCGGATGTGCGCAGGCGTCGCAAAAGCCCCCCGCCCGGACGGGGTCCGCCCGTCAGCCAATATCCTGGGCCCGACCGCGCTCGGCTTTCGCCACCGCGACGATGTGATCGAGATCAGCCGGCTGCTCGGCGTGCTCGGTATCGACGTGAATGTCGTGGCCCCGCTGGGTGCGACGCCCGCCGACCTCGCACGGCTGGCGCACGCGGACTTCAACATCTGCCTCTATCCCGAGATCGCGGATACCACCTGCCGCTGGCTCGAGCGCACCTATGGTCAGAAGACGGTACGGACCGTGCCGATCGGCTACGGCGCCACCCGCGACTTCATCGCCGAAGTCGCAGCCCTTGCCGGCATCGACCCCGCTGCAGCGCTCGACACGTCGAATATGCCCTGGTGGAGCCGCTCGGTCGACTCGACCTATCTGACCGGCAAGCGCGTCTTCATCTTCGGCGATGCGACCCACGCCATCGCCGCAGCCCGCGTGGCGCGCGACGAACTCGGCTTCGAGGTCGTCGGGCTCGGCTGCTATAATCGCGAATTCGCGCGCGACCTGCGCGAGGCCGCGGCGCGCTACGGCGTCGAACCGCTGATCACCGACGATTATCTCGCCGTCGAGGACGCGATCCAGGCCCTCCAGCCCGAACTCGTGCTCGGCACGCAGATGGAGCGGCACATCGCCAAGCGGCTGCGCATTCCCTGCGCGGTGATCTCCGCGCCGGTCCACGTTCAGGATTTCCCCGCGCGCTATAGCCCGCAAATGGGGTTCGAGGGCGCGAACGTGCTGTTCGACACCTGGGTCCATCCGCTGGTGATGGGGCTGGAGGAGCATCTGCTGACGATGTTCCGGGACGATTTCGAATTTTCCGATGCGCACGGCGCGAGCCACCTTGGCCATGGCGCCCCTGCGGCTTCCGTGCCCGAGCCGCGCGCCGAAGCCGTGCCGGAGGCATCGATGGAGACCAAGGGTGGCTGGGCTGCCGAGGCCGAGCGCGAACTGATGAAGATCCCCTTCTTCGTGCGCGGCAAAGCGCGGCGGAACACCGAGAAATTCGCCGCCGAACGTGGCCTCGCCACGATCACCCTCGACACGCTCTACGATGCGAAGGCGCATTATGCCCGCTAATAGCGCACATCCCCGCCAGGCCGCTCTCCGGGTCGTGATCGTCACGCTCGACAATCATCTGTCGGGCGCCGCCGAGCGCGCAGCGGCGCGGTTCGCCGCAGACGGGGCCGACATCACGATCGGCTTCCATGCTGCCGCCGATTGGGACCGCGATCCGACCCGCCTTACCGCTTGCCTCGCCGACATCGCGCGCGGCGACATCATCATCGCATCGATGCTGTTCCTCGACGATCATATCCGGGCGGTTCTGCCCGCACTCGAGGCGCGGCGCGAGGCCTGCGCGGCAATGGTCGGCCTGATGTCGGGCAGCGAGATCGTCAGGCTGACGCGGCTGGGCGACTATCGCATGGACAGGCCCGCCAAGGGGCCGCTCGCGCTGCTCAAGCGGCTGCGCGGGTCGTCCAAGTCGGGCGGGTCGTCGGGCGCGGGGCAGATGAAGATGCTGCGCCGCCTGCCCAAGATGCTGCGCTTCATTCCCGGCACAGCGCAGGACGTCCGTGCCTATTTCCTGACGCTGCAATATTGGCTCGCCGGATCGGACGACAATGTCGTCGGCATGGTCCGCGCACTGGCCCATCGCTATGCCGGCCACGCGACGCGCGCCGAAAGCCCGCGCGATTATCCTGATGTCGGACTGTACCACCCCCGACTCGCCGAACGGATGACCGACCGGATCGAGGCGCTCCCCACGGCGAAGCGAACCACCGGCACGGTCGGCCTGCTGATGCTGCGCTCCTACCTGCTCAGCCGCGACACAGGCCATTATGACGGCGTCATCGCAGCGATGGAAGCGCGTGGGCTGCGGGTGATCCCCGCCTTCGCAGGCGGACTCGACTCCCGCCCGGCGATCGAGCGGTTCTTCATGGTCGGCGGGCGCGCGACGGTCGATGCGGTCGTATCGCTGACCGGCTTCAGCCTTGTCGGCGGCCCCGCCTATAACGATGCAGCCGCAGCGGAAGCGATGTTGGCCGAACTCGACGTTCCTTATGTCGCGGCGCATCCGATCGAGTTCCAGTCGCTCCAGCAATGGGGTGCCAGCCGCCAGGGATTGCTGCCGATCGAGGCCACCATGATGGTCGCGATTCCCGAGATCGACGGCGCGATCCTGCCCAGCGTGTTCGGCGGGCGCGCGGACGGATCGGGCGAGCCCTGCACCGGCTGCGGGCGCGGCTGCACTTTCCCCGCTGCGGCGCTGACGCGCGAGATGCAATCCTGCCCCGAACGTGCCGAGGCGCTGGCGGACAAGGTCGCGAAGCTGGCCGCACTGCGTCGCTCGGAGCGGGCGGCGCGCAAGCTCGCGATCGTGCTGTTCAACTTCCCGCCCAATGCCGGAGCGACTGTCAACGGCGGAGCAAAAGTCGGCCATTCGGCGGCGTAAAACCAGGCCATCGTGTTACATGCCGGGGGGAGTGGCGTGAGGGCGTAGCCCGAGGGCCACTCCCCCCGGCATTGGTGTAATTTTCA
>NZ_JAGMXV010000176.1 GCF_018006725.1 Rhizorhabdus sp. | reverse complement strand
AGGCTGCCCCCCCTTGCCCCCTCCTGATTCGCGCCATTGGCCGGGCGCCGCCGCATGGTAGAAGCAGGCCATCCATTTAGCGCGGAGTTTTCAATGTCTTTCGATAGCCCCTGGGGCCAGCCGCAGTCGCACCATCGCAGCGCGAGCGTGTCCGACGACATCGATTTCGAGATCAAGGGCCAGGAACTTCAGTTCGTCGAGATTGAACTCGATCCGGGCGAGAGTGCGGTCGCCGAAGCCGGTGCGCTCGTCTGGAAGGACGGCAGCATCAGCATGACGACGGTGTTCGGCGACGGCAGCGGCGGCGCCAATGAAGGCTTCATGGGCAAGCTGCTCGGCGCGGGCAAGCGGCTCGTCACCGGCGAAAGCCTGTTCACCACGGTCTTCACCCATCAGGGCCAGGGCAAGGCGCGCGTCGCCTTCGCCTCGCCGACGCCGGGGGCGATCCTGCCGATACGGCTGGCCGATTATGGCGGGCGGCTGATCTGCCAGAAGGACAGCTTCCTCGCCGCGGCGCGCGGCGTGTCGATCGGCGTCCATTTCCAGAAGCGCGTGATGACCGGCCTGTTCGGTGGAGAGGGTTTCATCATGCAGAAGCTCGAAGGCGATGGCTGGGTGTTCGTCCAGATGGGCGGCACCGTGGTCGAGCGCGAACTGGCGGCGGGCGAGGAAATCCATGTCGACACCGGCTGCATCGCCGCCTTCACCCCCAGCGTCGATTTCGACCTGATCACCGCCGGCGGGGTCAAGAGCATCTTCTTCGGTGGCGAAGGCCTGTTCTTCGCGCGGCTGCGCGGCCCCGGCAAGGTGTGGATCCAGTCGCTCCCCTTCTCGCGCCTCGCCGGCCGGATGATGGCCGCCGCAATGGGCAGCGGTCAGAACCGTGGCGAAGGCTCGGTGCTCGGCGGCCTCGGCGACATCATCGGCGGCAACCGCTGAGGCGGGCCTCTTCCCAGCTTTAATGTATAGACAAATACTCTCCCCAGACAGGATGCCCCCGCTCATGCGCAAGATGCTCACCGCCCTCGCCTGCTCGATCTCGCTCATGCCGGTCGTTTGTGCCGCTGCGACGCCCGCTCCCGCCTTCGACCTGCAACGCTATGCGCAGGACGTGAAGACGCTCGCCGACGACAGCTTCGAGGGCCGCGCCCCGGCCACCGAGGGCGAGAAGAAGACGATCGCCTATATCACCGCCCAGATGAAGGCGGCCGGGCTGCAGCCGGGCGGCACCGGCGGCGGCTGGACGCAGGACGTTCCGCTGCTCAAGTCCGACATCGTCGGATCGCCGAAGCTGAGCCTGCGCATCGGCGATGCCGCGCCCCGCGCGCTGACGCAGGGCGAGGAGATTGCGGTGCGCGCCGCGATGACCGGCCAGACCGAGATCCGGCTCGCCGGCGCGCCGCTGGTGTTCGTCGGCTATGGCGTGAAAGCGCCCGAGCGCGGCTGGGACGATTTCAAGGGCGCCGACCTCAAGGGCAAGATCATGGTCGTGCTCGTCAACGACCCCGACTTCGAAGGCGGCGAAGGCGATTTCGGCGGCAAGACGATGACCTATTATGGCCGCTGGACCTACAAATATGAGGAAGGCGCGCGACAGGGCGCGGCCGGCGTCCTCGTCATCCATGAGACGGCCCCGGCGTCCTATGGCTGGGCCACCGTCAAGAACTCGAACACCAACACGATGTTCGACATCGTCCGGCAGGATCCGGCCTCGGCCCACAGCCCGATGGAGGGCTGGATCCAGCGCGACATCGCGGCGGAGCTGTTCAAGGCATCGGGGCTCGACTTCGAGGCGATGAAGGCGGCGGCGCGGCGCAAGGACTTCAAGCCGGTCGCCCTGAAAGCGACGCTCGACGCCGACTATGCGGTTAAGCCGGAGAAGATCGTCAGCTACAATGTGCTCGGGCGCCTGCCCGGCAAGGGCCATCCCGACGAGACGGTGATCTATTCGGGCCATTGGGACCATCTCGGCGTGGGGCTGCCCGACGCGCGCGGCGACCGCATCTATAATGGCGCACGCGACAATGCGACGGGGATCGCCGCGCTGCTCGAACTGGCGCGGACCTTCGCCAAGGCGCCGCGCACCGACCGGTCGATCGTCTTTCTGGCGGTGACCGCCGAGGAGAAGGGCCTGCTCGGTTCGACTTACTATGCGGCCAATCCCGTCTATCCTGCGGCGAAGACCGCCGGCGTGATCAACATGGACAGCATCGTCGGCGGCGGTCAGGCGCGCGACTTCTCGATCTCGGGCGTGGCGAAGCTGGGCCTGCTCGACATGCTGGTGGCGCAGGGCAAGGCGCTCGGCCGGACCTTCGTGCCCGATCCCAACACGCAGACCGGGGCCTTCTTCCGTTCGGATCATTTCCCGATGGCGAAGGCAGGCATTCCCGCCGTCTCGTTCGAGCCCGGGATCGACCTGCTCAACGGCGGCGTGGCGCGGGGCAATGCGCTGGCGGAAGCCTATGTGAAGGACCGCTATCACCAGCCCGCCGACGAATGGAGCGACGACTGGGACCTGTCCAACGTCGCACCCGACCTGACGCTGCTGTACGCTACCGGACGGACGCTCGCAGACAGCCGGATCTGGCCGGAGTGGAGCGCAGACTCGGAGTTCCGCGCCGAGCGCGACGAGAGCGCGACACTGCGCAAATAGGCAGCTTATAGGCCGTTCCTGCACGCTGTGCGCAGCAGGAGCGGCCGCCCTTCGCATAAAGCAAAACGGTTCATCGACCGCCAGCACCGGGCAATCGTTAGAATCCCGTATCGAAAGCAACGTGGTTAGTGTATTGCTAACCACGGTTGACGCGACGGAAGTCTTGCAGCCGTACACAGCGCCAAGTCGGTAATTTTCCGAAGGGGCAAGGATCAGATCGGGGCGGGGGCTCCGACTTTGTCTCCCAAGGGGTTGTAGTTGCATCGATTATTTGGGGGGTTATCATGAAGACGATAGCGAAGCTGCTCAGTGCGATAGTCCTGACGACATCGGTCGGTGGAACCGCTTTTGCTCAGGCAAGTGATTCGGAATCGACCACCAGCTCGGTTCGCATCATCCAGCCGATCGCGCTCACCAAGGTCAACAATCTGGCCTTCGGTACGGTCGTCCGCCCCGCTTCGGGCAGCAGCACGATCACCATTGCGACCTCCTCGGACACGCCGACGGTGGACAGCGGCACCGCCGTTCTGGTCGCCGGCGGCACGCGGACCCGCGCATCCTATACCGTGACCGGCGAAGGCGCGCAGACCGTTGCCATCACCGTTCCCGCCACCGTGGTCATGACCGACGGCAGCAACAACATCACGGTGACGCTGACTCCGGAAGCCACGACCGACACTCTGTCGGGCACGCTCGGCACCACCGGCAACTTCTCCGGCGACGGTACGCTCTATGTCGGCGGCAGCTTCAGCGTGAGCAACACGACCGTTAGCGGAAATTACAGCGGTACCTTCTCGACCACCGTCGCCTATAACTGACGGATCGCCGCCCCGGCCCGCGCGATACCCGCCGGGCCGTGGGACAGGCGTCGAGGACCGATGATGATCCGCTCGGGGACAATCTTCGCGGAGATGCTGCTCCTGTCGGCGGCGCTGGCGCCAGCCGCATTCGGGCAATCCCAGTCCGGTGCCTCCACCGATGCCGGAGTGACGATCATTCAGCCGGGTGGCGTCACGGCCGAACAGTCGGTGGTCATCGGTGCCGTGACGGTACCGCTACTGACCAATATCGGAACCAGCGTGGGATCGACGTCCCTCCCCCTTCCGTCGGGCTTCTCCGCCGCCCCGCGTATCAGCCTGGGCACCGAAGCCGCAGAACAGATCGCTCAGGGGATCAGCCCCGGGCTGTCCAGCCAGGCAAGTTTCACCCTGCTCGGCGACCCCGATCAGGTGGTATCTATCAGCGTCCCCCAGACTGTGTCGCTGCTGCGCCTGAACGGCCAGGGGGAAGTGGAATTCACCACCACCACCAGCATAGCCGGTGGCGGTGGCACACGGCTGGTCGCCTTCGGCAAGGACAGCGGCGCACTGGCGTTCGACGTGGGTGGTGCCCTGCAACCCAATGCCTCTGCGGAAGCCGGCAATTATGCGGGCGTCTTGGTAGTTGCGGTCCAATATAACTAGTATAAACCTAGCTCCGGGAATGGGCTACGGGCAGCGGGGATGCAGTTGAACAGGATGCAGGCCAGGCGACAAAAGAAGGTGTCGCACCCGATCGCCGCACTGTTCCTGTCGGCCTGTCTGGTCCAGTCCGCTCCGGCCTGGAGCCAGGGCGCGGAGCCTGCGATTTCCGGCGGCGTCGCCAGCGTCAATCTCAATCCGAAACGCGTGACCTTTGACCGCCTGGGAAAGTCGGCGACGATTTCGGTCGCCAGCAGCAGCGGCACGGGATCATTCGACGTCGAATTGATCGACCGCGTGATGCTTCCCGATGGGCAGATCGTCCCGGCGAGCGACGCAGCGGGCAAGCCCGAACTCGAACGGCTCAAATCGGCGAAGGCCTATCTGGTCGCGACCCCCCGGCGAATCAGGGTAGCGCAGGGCACCGGTCAGACGATCCGTATTCGCGCCGCTTCGACCAGCGAGGTTCCGCCGGGCGAATATCGCACGCATCTGACGGTCACCGGAATCCCGCCCGCAGACAGCGGGCTGACCGCTGAGGAGGCCGCCGGGCGCAAGGAGGGCGAACTGTCCTTCCGGATCAATTCGGTGCTCGCCCTGTCCATACCCGTGATCATTCGCGTCGGCCCGGTCGACATCCGCGCCGCGATCGAGAAGGCAAGCATCGGCTTTGAGAATATCTCGCCCGACGGGCAGGCGCCGGCGGTCCGTACGGCTATTTTGACACTGGATCTCGTGAGGCAGGGGGCCAATTCGCTATATGGCGATCTCGAGATAAAGGGGAGCAGGACGCAGGGGGAGGAGCCGATCGGCGCGGTGCGCGGGATCGGCGTTTATCCGGAGATCGAGCGACGATATGTCCGGGTTCAGCTGACGCGCCTTCCAGCGCCCGGCGAACGGCTCGACATAGAGTTTCGCGACGACGACACATCGCCGGGTAAAATCCTCAGTAAGGCCTCCGTCGCCGCCCCGTGAGGCGGCCGCCGACCACGGCGTTCCTCTCCATGATGGCTGTCTCGTTGCTCGCTCCTGCGCCTGGGGAAGCGCAGCCCGCCGGTTCGGCCACGCTCGTCGACTATATAGAGCCCGCCGGAAATCCGCTCGACGAGAATGAGCTGCTGCTGGTCGAGGTCGTGCTCGATCGCCTCAACATTACCGACTCACTGCCGGTCTATGCCTCGCAGGTCGGACTGCTGATTCCGGTCGGTGAATTGTCGCGGCTGCTCGATGCCGATCTGAACGTGCAACTGGGCGAGAAGCGGATCGTCGGCACGATAGGCGAGGCTCGGCGGTCGGTGGTCGCGGATCTTCCCACCGGAGTGGTGCGGGTCGACGGCAATCTGCAGCTGCTGCTCGCCGGCGACATGGTGGTCGGCGCCAACGACATTTACGTCAGGACGTCGCTGCTGGAAAAGCTGCTGCCCGTTCGCGTCCGGCTGGACGAAGCCGCGCTGCGTCTCGAGCTTATCGCGCGCGAACCGCTGCCGATCCAGTCCCGGCTCGACCGGCTGGCAAAGCTGCGCGGATTGCGGAACGGAGCCAGCACGCCCAACGACGTCTATCATGTCGACTCCCCGCCGGCATTGGTAACCCTGCCCAGCTTCGACATATTGGTCGAGGCCGGTGCGCAAGAGCGCCCGCCCCCCTACCCCTACCGGTACGACGTCCGGGCAGGCGGCGATCTTCTGTACAGCAATTTCCAGGGCTATGTCGGCTCGGACCAGAAGGGCCGCCCGGTGACCGCGCGCATGATGCTGGAACGGCGCGACGCCGAGGGCGAAGCGCTCGGACCGCTCGGCTTCACCCGTGCTTCCGCCGGCGACATCTTCACTCCGGCCCTGCCGCTGGGCGCGCGCAGCCTTGCCGGACGCGGCGTGTCGCTGAGCACCGCGCCGCTGACCCAGACCAGCATATTCGGCCGCGTCGACCTGCGCGGCGAATTGCCGCTAGGCTATGATGTCGAGCTCTACGTCAACGACGTGCTGCGCAGCGGCCAGTCGACACCGGTCCAGGGGCGCTACGAGTTCCGAGACGTACCGCTGCAACGCGGCGTCAACATCATCCGGATCGTCGCCTATGGCCCGCGCGGCGAACGCACCGAGGATGTGCGCGTCGTCAATGTCGGCGGCGGCCAGCTCGAACCGGGCCAGTTCATCGCCGATCTGGGCATCGCGCAACAGGAACGGACCGTGATCCGCTTTCCATCACGCGACTCCAACGTCATCGCCAGTCCCGGCGTCGGCGACATGCGGGTGACCGCCAACATGGCCTATGGCCTGACCGAAAATGTCACGCTGGCCGGCGGCCTGGCCAGCTATTCGCCCAGCGGCGCCGGCGAACGGCTATTGGCCACCGCCGGGGTGCGGACCTCGATTGCCGGCGTCGCGACGCAGATCGACGGCGCGGCCGACGAACGCGGCGGGACGGCGGTCGCGCTGGCCCTCGCCGGCGAGTGGATGAAGGTATCGACGATCGTCCGCCATTCCGAATATGGCGGCGGCTTCGTCGACGAGACGATCCCTCGCGGGGGCGACGGCCGAGCGCTGCGGCGGTCAAGCGAGCTCAACCTCGACTGGCAGCTGCGGCCATCGCGCGGCTTTGCCATTCCCTTCTCCTTCCGCCTGACGCGGGACCAATTTGCCAATGGCGACCGGAACTGGGCGGGCCTGCTGCGCGCCTCTGCCCCGGTCGGCGGCCTCTATCTCTCCACCGGCTTCGACTTCGAGCGGACCGAGCCCGTCATGGGCAGTGCGGTCAACCGCCTGTCGGGTCTGGTCAGCCTGTCTTCCTTCGCGCTGTTCCAGTGGCAGTTGCGCGCGGCGGTCGATTATCAGCTGCTCCCCGATCTGCGCCTGGGCGCACTCTCCCTGATCGCCGATCGCGATATCGGCGAGAGCACGGCGGTGCGCATCGGGCTGGGACAGAGTTTCCAGGGCGACCGGGACAGCACGATCCAGATTTCGGCGATCCGTCGCCTGCCTTTTGCGGATCTGTCGCTCGACGCACAATATAGCCGACCGCGCAATGACTGGCGGCTGGGCCTCCAACTCGCATTCAGCCTTGTTCCCGATCCCCTCGGCGGGGGCTATCTGCCGCGCAGGCCCGGCGCGGCATCGGGCGGCAACGCCGCGATCCAGGCGTTTCTCGACGACAATGGCAATGGCCGTTTCGACCGGGGCGAAGAGCCGATCGCGGGCGTGGTGACCAGCGGCTCGGGCGGAGAAGAGATCGTCACCGACGACAAGGGCCGCGCCCTTGTCACCGGCCTCGGCTATGGCACGGTCGCGCAGGTCCGCACGAGTCTCGACAATGTCCAGCTCGACAATGTCGCCGGGCCGCCGCCGGTGGCGGAATTCACGCCTCGCGCCGGCACCGTTGCTGTTATACCTTATCCCGTCCAGGCGAAGGGCGAGGTGATGATCACCATCACCGTCGGGCGCGGGGATCGAAAGGTGGGGCTTTCGGCTGTGATGCTGCGTGTCGTGAACGAGAATGGGGAAGCGCATGAGGGCCGGACGGAGTTCGACGGCAGCGCGCTGTTCGATTCATTGCGGCCGGGCACCTACCGGCTGGAGATCGAGGAAACCCAGGCCCGCCGACTGAACATGCGGCTCGTCGATCAGGTCAGCTTCACCATCGGCCCGCAGGGTGGGCCAGCCCCCGACATTCAGACGATGGTGGTTTTCGAATGAGCCGCGGTTCCATCCCGCTGGCGTTGCTCGGGCTTGTCGGGGCAACGGGCCAGCCGGCATTTGCGCAGACTTACACCGTCAACGGGATCAGCCCGATCACTGCCTATGGCGAGGTTGCTTCCGCCGTATCGGGCACCACGGTCTTCGCCCAGACCAACACGACGGTGACCGTCCAGTCCGGCGGCGGCGCAAGGATCAAGGGCACCGTCCGGCGCGCCACGGTGACGATCCGCTGCGCCGGGAGCGGCTCCCCCAACAGCTGCACGGTAGCGGGCAACCGGGCCAGAATACGCGTCGGCGCGTTGAGCAGCACCGGGCGGGCCGGACTGATTCAGGAGTTCACGGCCGTCACGGGAACAGGGACGATCAGCGGAACGACGACAGGTTCGCTGCTCGATTTCACGATGACCGGCTGGACGGGGACCGGGAACCTGACCTTCCTGCTCGACACCAAATTGCCGGTCGCGGGGAATGATACGGGCGGCGCGACCGGTGCCCAGACCAGCACTTATTATGTCTATGTCGCCAAGGATCCTACAATCCCCACGACAGGGTCGACGGTGGCGACGACCATCACCATCAGACGGCCACTGCAGATGGCGAAGGTTTCGGACCTCAGCTTTGGTACGCTGGTCCGGCAGCCATCGGGCACGGCAGGCTCGGTGGTCGTCAACAACAGCACCGGCGCACGGACCATCACCGGCAACGCCAATCTCATCGGCCTGCCCAGCCCCGCTCCAAGTCGTGCGCAGTTCACCATCACGGGCGAACCCAGCACGACCTATGCGATAAGCTATTCGCCTACAGGCAATATCGTGATGTCGAACGGGGCCAGCACCTTGAGCGTCACGACGTCGAAGACCGCGACCGGCAATCAGACGATGCCGGCGTCCGGCACGCTGACCCTGGGCGTCGGCGGCACGATCAGCGTGCTTTCGACCACGGCGCGCGGCCAATATTCGGGCAACCTCACGGTAACGGTAACCTACAACTGACGGACCCCCGATCGAAATCCGGCGCCTCAGCCACGATAGTGGGCCGGCTCGCGCGTATACCAGGTGCTGAGCGTCACGCGATCCCTCCCGACCACCGGCCGAACGCCATGCGCCGCGCGCTCGTCACTCGGATAAAAGACGAGGCTGCCCATTTTCGGGCGTGAGACATAATGCCCCCCCTGCCCATTGCGGATGAAGGTCTCGCCACCCTCGAAATCATCATTGCAATAAGTGACTGCCGAATAATGGCGGAAGGCCAGCAGCGGATCATCGCCGGGATAGCCGTCATCCTTATGTTCGGCCATCGCCTTGCCGGGCCGCCAGCGGACGAGATCGGTGAAATGCGGATAGACCACCTCGCGCTGGCACAGGCAGATCAGCTGGGCGACCATAATGCGATAGGCCCCGATCGCCCGGCGCAGTTCGCCCATATCCCAATGATCGAACGAGAAGGTGTCGCCCGCATGCCATGGCAGGCGCTGATCGCCCTCGGCAGGACCATGCGCTGCCGTCCGCTGTTCCAGCAAGGAGCAGAGCTGCCGGCAGAGCGCCGGATCGAGCGCCTCGTCAAAGCGGTGGATGAACGGACTTCCCGTGTCGATCTTCTGCACGCTGCCCCCCAATCCCCCGAATGCCCGTTCCTTGCCCGTCCAGCGTCCCCCGTGACCTAAGGCAGAAGGAGCGAACTGTCCCCGTAGCTGTAGAAGCGATAGCCCTGGGCAATCGCATGGGCATAGGCCGCCTGCATCCGCTCCCGGCCCATCAGGGCACTGACCAGCATGAACAGGGTCGACTTCGGCAGATGAAAATTGGTCATCAGCCCGTCGATCGCGCGGAAGCGATAGCCTGGCGTGATGAAGATCGACGTGTCGCCGGCGAACGGGCGGATTACCTTGTCCTCGCCCGTGGCGCTTTCCAGCAGCCGCAGGCTGGTGGTGCCGACCGAGATCACCCGGCCACCGGCGGCGCGGACGGCGTTGAGGCGGTCGGCGACGTCGGCTTCGATCCGTCCCCATT
>NZ_JAGMXV010000442.1 GCF_018006725.1 Rhizorhabdus sp. | reverse complement strand
GGGCTGGGCGGTCCAGACGCTGCGGATCAACGATCCGCAAGGGCAACAGCCGATAGCGCTGCCGGCGATCGACTATCGCCTGCGGATGACCGACCCGCTCGTGGGCGGCGTGCTCCAGTTGCAGCTCAATAGCCTGGCCCTAATCCGAACCAGTGGACAGGATACCCAGCGCGCGTTCGCCGCCGCCGAATGGAATCTGCGCCGCTACACCCCGCTGGGTCAGGAGATCACCCTGACCGGCTATCTGCGCGGAGACGTCTATCATACCGATCAGGTCGGCCAGACCGCGACGATCAGCTATCGTGGCGATCCGGGCTGGACGCCGCGCGGAATCGGTGCGCTGGCGATCGACGTCAAATGGCCGCTGATCGGCGACTTCTTTGCCGGCACGCAGCGGATCACCCCGCGCGTGCAGATTGTCGGTAGTCCCAAGACGAAGAATATGAGCATCCCGAACGAGGATGCGCGTGCAATCGATCTCGAGGACTCGAACCTCTTCGCGCTCAACCGCTTCTCGGGCTATGATCGATGGGAGGATGGCAGCCGCGTTACCTATGGCGCGGAGTGGTCGGTCGATCTGCCCGGAATTTCCTTCAATACGGTGGTCGGGCAGAGTTACCGCCTGACCAACAAGCCCAGCCTGCTGCCGGTCGGAACCGGCCTGTCCGATCGCCTGTCCGACATCGTCGGGCGGACGACGCTGAAATATGGCCGCTTCCTCGAACTGACCCACCGTTTCCGGCTCGACAAGGACAATTTTGCCGTCCGCCGGAACGAGATCGACGCGACGATCGGAACGCGCAAGACCTACGCCCTGATCGGCTATCTCAAGCTCAACCGCGACATTGCCTCGACGATCGAGGATCTGCGCGACCGCGAGGAGGTCCGCCTCGGTGGCCGGGTCCAGATCGCGCGCTACTGGTCGATCTTCGGTTCGACTGTCATCGATCTGACCGGACCGAAGGAAGACCCGACCACCCTGTCCGACGGATATCAGCCCATCCGTCATCGCCTGGGCATCCTCTACGATGACGACTGCATCGAGGTTGGAGTGACCTGGCGCCGCGAATATGCGGCGATCGGCGACGCCCGGCGGGGCAACACATATTTGTTGCGACTGGCGCTCAAGAATTTGGGCCGCTAAGCGTGCATTCAGCGGATCGGTGAAATAATCACCACATTCGACACTCATCGAGGATTAGGTCTTGGTACGCGGAAAGAAGCTGGGTCGGGGTGGAAAGCTATTCTATGCGGTGACAGCCCTCGCGCTGTTGGCCCCGCCAGCGTCCAGCCAGATGGCGGGCGACCCCAATGAGGACCTCTCGGGTGCACTCAACATTCCGAAGGATATCACCGTCTTCGGCAACCGCGATCCCAATGTCCGGACGGCCACGGCGATCGTCAACGGCACGATCATTACCCAGACCGATGTCGAGCAGCGCCTGGCGCTCGTCGTCGCGGCCAATGGCGGCCGCATTCCGCAGGAAGAACTCGAACGGCTGCGGCTTCAGGTTCTTCGCAACCTGATCGACGAAACCTTGCAGATTCAGGAAGCAAAAGCGCAGAAGATCGAAGTCGCGCCCGAAGAGGTGCAGCAGACCTACGACCGCGTTGCATCGAATTTCCGGAAGACGCCAAAGGACTTCGCGGCTTTCCTGCGCGAGAAGGGATCTTCGGAACTGTCGATCAAGCGGCAGATCGAGGGCGAGGCCGCCTGGCGTCGCGTGCTCAGCCGCCGCATCGAGCCGTTCGTCGCAGTCAGCGAGGAAGAGGTCAATGCGATCATCAATCGCCTGAAGGCCTCCAAGGGCGAAAATGAATATCATGTCGGCGAGATCTTCCTCTCGGCCACGCCGGAGACGATGGGCGAAGCTGGCGCCAACGCGCAGCGCATCATCGAGCAGATCCAGCGCGGTGCATCTTTCGCCGCTTATGCCCGCCAGTTCTCGGAAGCCTCGACCGCAGCGGTCGGCGGCGATCTGGGCTGGGTTCGCGCCGAGCAGCTGCCCGAGCAGCTTTCCGGTGTCGTGACGCAGCTGCAGAACGGCCAGATCAGCACGCCCATCGCCGTTCCCGGTGGCTATTCGATCCTGCTGCTGATCGACAAGCGGCAGGTGCTGGGCGTCGACCCGCGCGACGCACAGCTGCTGCTCAAGCAGCTGACGGTCACCTTCCCGCCCAATATCACGCAGGCGCAGGCCACCCCGAAGCTGGAAGCCTTTGCCAAGGCGGTCAAGGACATCCAGGGCTGCGGCAAGGCCAATGAGGTCGCGCAGTCGGTCGGTGCCGACGTCGTTAACAACGACCAGATGACCATCCGGGATCTGCCGCCCCAGTTGCAGGATCTGATGCTCAACCTGCAGGTCGGACAGGCGACCCCGCCTTTCGGCTCGCTGAAAGACGGCGTCCGTGCGCTCATCCTGTGCGGCCGCGATGACCCCGCACCGACCTCGGGTCCGTCCTTCGAACAGATCCAGTCGCAGATCGAGCAGGATCGGGTCAACCGGCGAGCCCAGCGCTATCTCCGCGACCTGCGGCGCGATGCGGTGATCGAGTATCGCTGACGCGATGGACATTGCGCCCCTTGCCGTCGCCCTCGGGGATCCGGCGGGCATTGGCCCCGAAATCGTGGCCAAGGCCTGGGACGCGCGGCTCCAACATGATCTGGCCCCCTTCTTCGCGGTCGGCGATCAGCGTTCGATCGAGGCTGTCTGGTCCGGCCCGATC
>NZ_JAGMXV010000441.1 GCF_018006725.1 Rhizorhabdus sp. | reverse complement strand
GCCTGGGACTGAAGGCGGCTTTTTTGCGCTCGCTGAGGCTGGTGCTGTGGGCGGCGATTTCAGCGAGAGAATCTCGTCCGGCTGTTCGTGACGCGCCGGACCTCGCGTTCTAGTAGTTCGTTTCAACAATTGACATGAACATTCAGCGATAATGGCATGATTGGATGACAATTGTGTTGAGGTGTAGTCATGTCGGGAAAGACGAGTCGGGCGGCACTGGTATTGACGGCGGCGGAAGAGGAGATGCTCGGGGGTCTGGCCAGGTCGAGAACGGCGCCCGTACGGGAAGCCGAGAGGGCGAAGATTCTGCTGGCGTACGCGGAGAAGCGGTCGATTACTGAAGTGACGCGCCGAGTGGGAGTCGGAGGTTTGACGGTGTGCAAGTGTATCGACAAGGCCCTGGCCCATGGTGTGGCCGCTGGGCTGAAGGATGCCTATCATCGCCCGCATGCGCCCGAGATTACCGAGGAGGCCAAGGCGTGGGTAGTCAGTTTGGCTTGCACAAAGCCGAAAGATCATGGAAGGGCAGCGGAAGTGTGGTCGATTTCGGCGTTGGCGGAATTTGTTTCGAGCCATGCCGAGGAGGCCGGCCACCCGCGTTTGGCGCAAGCCGGCAAGAGTACCGTCTGGCGGATTCTCAACGAGCGGCGGATCAAGCCGCACAAGATCAGCTATTACCTGGAACGGCGCGACCCGGATTTCGATCGGAAGATGCAAGAGGTTCTGATGGTTTATCAGGACGTGGCTTTGTACCGGGAGGGGGCTGTTCATGATGCGCGTCCAAATCCGATCTTCACCGTGAGCGTCGACGAGAAGCCGGGTGTTCAGGCGCTTGGTCTGACAGCCCCGGACCTGCCCCCGGTGCCTGACAAAGCGGCCAACCTCGGGCGCGATTACGAGTACGTTCGCCATGGCACCGTCTCGATTCTGGCTGGCATCGATCTGCACTCCGGTCACATCTTCGAGCGAGTCGAAGATCGGCACCGCAGCGCCGAGTTCATTGAGCTGCTTAAGGACATCGACGCCCACTATCCTCCAGAGGCGATTGTTCGCCTCGTTCTCGACAATCATTCGGCACACATCTCGAAGGAAACCCTGGCCTTCCTCGCGACACGCCCTGGGCGCTTCGAGTATGTCCACACCCCCAAACACGGCTCGTGGCTCAACCTCATCGAGTGCGCCTTCTCGAAGATGGCTCGCTCCTTCCTGCGACATATCCGGGTCACCTCTGTGGTCGAACTCAAGACACGCATCCGCCAAGGGATCAATGAGATGAACGCGGCCCCAGTCGTCTTTCGCTGGAAGAGGTTCGATCTGGCCATGGCCTAAGTTTTATATGTTTTAGCGGAACGAACTACTAGGCACCATAGACCGGAAATTTCCGGCACAGCGTCGAGACATCCGCACGCACTCGCCGCAGAACGCCTTCCTCGCCCGGCGCGTCGAGCACATCGGCAATCAGGTGAGCGACCAGTTCGGCTTCGATCTCGGTGAAACCACGCGTCGTCATCGCCGGCGAACCGATGCGGATGCCGGAAGTGACGAAGGGCTTTTGCGGGTCATTAGGAATGGCGTTCTTGTTGACCGTGATGTGCGCCGCACCCAGCACAGCCTCGGCTTCCTTCCCCGTGATGTTCTTGGCGCGCAGATCGACCAGGAAGACGTGTGATTCGGTCCGACCAGAGACGATGCGCAGTCCACGCTCTTCCGCCAGCACGCGCGACAGGACACGAGCGTTGGCCAGCACCTGCTCCTGGTAATGACGAAAGGCCGGCGTCAGCGCCTCCTTGAAAGCCACGGCCTTGGCTGCAATCACATGCATCAGCGGCCCTCCCTGCAGGCCAGGGAAAATGGCCGAATTGATCGCCTTTTCGTGCTCGGCCTTCATCAGGATAACCCCGCCGCGTGGGCCGCGCAGCGTCTTGTGCGTGGTCGAAGTCACGACATCGGCGCAGGGCACCGGGTTCGGGTAACAACCAGCGGCAATCAGGCCCGCGTAATGCGCCATATCGACCATGAAAATGGCGCCGATTTCCCTGGCCACATTGGCAAAACGTTCGAAGTCGATGCGCAGCGAGTAAGCCGAGGCACCGGCAATCAGGATGCGCGGCTTGTGCTCGCGGGCCAACGCTTCCATCCTCGGGTAGTCAATCGCTTCATGCTGATCAAGCCCGTAGGCTACGACCTTGAACCACTTGCCGGACATGTTGAGCGGCATGCCATGCGTGAGGTGACCGCCCTCGGCCAGACTCATGCCCATGATCGTGTCACCCGGCTTGGCAAAAGCCAGCAACACCGCCTGATTGGCCTGCGAGCCCGAGTTCGCCTGGACATTCGCGGCTTCAGCACCAAACAGCTTCTTCAGGCGATCGATCGCCAGTTGCTCGGCGACGTCGACGTACTCGCAGCCACCATAATAGCGCTTGCCCGGATAGCCTTCGGCATACTTGTTGGTCAGTTGCGAGCCCTGCGCAGCCATCACCGCGTGGCTGACATAATTCTCCGAGGCAATCAGTTCGATATGCTCCTCCTGACGCCGATTCTCGTTCTCGATCACCTGCCAGATCTTGGGATCAACTTTCGCCAGGGTGTCTTTATCGGAAAACATCGCGTGCCTCACAAGCCTTGAAAGGGCTGGAATTGTAGCACGCGCTGGCGGCTCACCCGGACTCCTCGCGACGGGAAACGGGCCGCCAGAGGCGGCGCCGGGTCAAGCCGCGAAAACATGCCCGG
>NZ_JAGMXV010000440.1 GCF_018006725.1 Rhizorhabdus sp. | reverse complement strand
GAAGTAGGAGGACGAGCGCGGTCATGTCGCCCACCCAAGGCGCTTCGCGAGCCAGTACCAGCCTTCGGTCCCGGCCCAGATCGCGCCGGCAAGGGCCATCTCGATCAGCGCCGCGATTTCCGGGTCGGACGAAAGCGCATTGCCATCCTCTGCCGAGAACACGGCTTTGCCGACGAGAAACCCGACGATCAGGCGCAGGATGATGCGGGAGATCGGTCCAAGCATGTCAGCCTCCACATTTGATTTAATCAGTTGATTCTGCTATAAAAAACGAACGCGCCGGATGCTGGACACATCGCGGCGCGCTCTAACCAAGCCAACCTGTAAGGAGGTCGAAATGGCTGAGAATCCGATATGCGCAATTCCAGACTGCGGCAAGCCCGTCAAATGCGCGGGCATGTGCTCCATGCACTATGCGCGGAAATGGCGGCACGGCGACGCGAGTATCGCCAGAGCGAGGCCGCGCGGCATCTGTTCGATGGATGGGTGCTTAAATCTTCATTCCGCTAGAGGACTTTGCAAAACGCACGCCACGCGCCTCAAAAAGCATGGCGATCCATCTGTGCGTCTTACAAACAAAAACAAGGGGAAGAGGATAAACTTCGTACTAGAAGTTGCGTCGCCTTTCACGGGGGACAATTGCCTGCATTGGCCGTTCACGCCCGGCAAACGCGGGTGGGCTCCAAGCATATCCATTCACGGTAAACGACAGGTTGTGACAAGATACCTCTGCGAAGTCCGTCATGGGCCTGCTCCAACAACAGCGCACCAAGCGGCGCATGTGTGCGGTCAAGGGCATCGCGGATGCGTCAACCCCTCCCATTTACAGTGGAAAACCCCGAGCGAGAACCAACTGGACAAAATTGAACACAACACTCACATACGCGGCACGAGATCCCCTACAGCCAAGATTGACGAAGCGATGGTTATTCGTGTCAGATCGCTTCTTGGAACGATGAATTGCAGAGAAATTGCCCGGCGATTGGGAATCAGCTGGAACATAGTCTATGCGATTAAGGATCGTAGAACATGGGGCTGGCTAGAATAGCCAAGCCCACGCATGATTCCAAACATCCGTCAGCCAGAGCCATGCGCCGAGCAGCGCGGCGATGATGAGCGCCCAGATGCCCTTGGCGCGGCCAGCGGGCGGCGTAGGCGTGACACTCGGATCCGGCGGCACTGGAATGGGCGCGGCGGGCTTTGGAGGCTCCACGGGCGCGGGCGCGGGCTTCGGCGAGGCAGCCGGCACGCCGGCTTTCGCCCATTTCGCGTAGGCGCGCGCCATCTTCGTATCATAGGCGTTCTGCTTGTAGGCAGGGCCGTTATAGGCGCGGGCGAACTTCGGCCAGTCCTTGCCACGCAGCGCGCCGGCAAGCCCGTTCTTCTCGATGAACCGGGCCATCACCTCCACCTGCCCCGCGACAGAGGCCCGGCAGGCGTTGACCATCTCGGTCACGGAGCCGTAGCCGAGCGCCTTCCAGTGCGCGCCCATGACCTGCCCGACGCCCCACGACACACTCTCCATGGCGGCGTTGGAGTTGATCAGAATGGCGCGGTTGAGCAGCTTCCAGCGGTCTTCCTGCTTCGCCGGATTCGGCACGCCGCCGGCCTTCGGGCTCGCCAGCCCCGCCGCGCGGGCCTGCTTGCGCTGCTCCGGCGTAAGGCGGCGGTCGAAGTAATGGCCCTCGAAGCGGATCAGCGGCTCGTTTCGGCCGGCGACGCGCGCGAAGGCCTTTCCGCCGCTCTCCACCTCCGCCACGGCAAGCAGGGCGGCGGACTCCACTTTCAGACGCGCGGCGATGGTCGCCACCGCGCGCACGGTCGCATCGTCAAACATGACGGTTCCTTTCAGGAGAATCGACAGAAATGCCGGGCTGTGGTGAGATCAGGCGGCGTTGAGGGAGGATGCGATGACAGAGATTGCGGCGATAAACGTCGGCAAATGGTCGGTTGGCCGCGACAACGCGATGGGAGCGGCTGTGATCAAACTGGAATGGACGAACCGCCCGCCATTGGCACTCATCATTCCGATCGATCAGGCCACCGAGATCGCGAAGGCCCTTTTGGATTTGGGCAATGCGCCGTCATCTCCAAATCGGCCGAATTGATTGTCGATGGAGTGGCAGCAGCGAGGCGACCTCCGCTCGCGGTCCACACGACGTTCTCAAGCATCGCCCTTCCTTTCGACAAAGCGGAGTGAGGCGCCCGGCTATGCGCTGCGCGGGCGGTGTGGTAATGGGAGCGGATGCAGAAAAAAGAGCGTCAGGTCGTGGACCTGCACCCTTCCGAATGGAGCAGAGCGGGAAAGCCTGAGCCGCTTCTCACCAAGGGTGGTGAGAACTTCTTAGTTCTGGTTGTAGCCTTGATCCCCGCTTTTTGGTTGATCGGCTACGTTTTCACTTGGACGACGGAGAGCCTCGGGCTCGGATGGGGACTTGTTGCAGGATTTGCAGCACTCCCGTTCATCATGGCTGTCGGCTACGTTCTGGTCTTTGTTTCAACTGTTCTTTTGCTTCTACCGCTCCGATTGATGCAGAGGGGATAGCGCGACGGCCCGCAATCTCCGTCGCCGCTCGGCCGGCGCTTGTTGACGCGACTTGTCCGCCACTTACCTTCTCCAGCAAGATATCCAATGCTTCGACAGCCGCACGGTCCCGTGCCGCGCCAGCAGCCGCACCGGCTATCGGAACCGCAAAGTTGCCGCCGGGGATGACGCCGCCGATGATCTGACCAAGGGTTATCGAGACC
>NZ_JAGMXV010000439.1 GCF_018006725.1 Rhizorhabdus sp. | reverse complement strand
GGCCCGGGCTGCGCAACACGCGGTTTCGCTGCGCTGCGAAATCCTCTATCGGCGCGCGATGCTGAACTTCTCGAATCTCACCGTCCGTCTCGGTGGCCGCACCATCCTCGACCGCGCCTCGGCCGCGCTGCCACCCCGCGCGCGGGTCGGTCTGATCGGGCGCAACGGTGCCGGCAAGTCGACGCTGATGAAGGTGATGATCGGCTCGCTCGAGGCCGACGACGGCGATCTCGACAAGCCGCGCGACCTCCGTATCGGCTATATCGCGCAGGAGGCGCCGAGCGGAACGTCAACCCCGATCGAGACGGTGCTCGCCGCCGACAAGGAACGCGCCGCGCTGCTCGTCGAGAGCGAGACCTGCGAGGATCCCGACCGGCTGGGCGAAGTCTATGAGCGGCTGCTGGCGATCGATGCTTATACCGCGCCGGCCCGCGCCTCGACGATCCTCGTCGGCCTCGGCTTCGACGAGGAGATGCAGCAGCGCCCGCTCGACAGCTATTCGGGCGGCTGGAAGATGCGCGTCGCGCTCGCCGCCCTGCTGTTCTCCGAACCCGACCTGCTGCTGCTCGACGAGCCGTCGAACCACCTCGACCTCGAAGCGACGCTGTGGCTCGAGAATTTCCTGAAGAGCTACCCGGCGATGATCGTCATCATCAGCCACGAGCGCGATCTGCTCAATAATGTCGTCGACCATATTCTCCATCTGGAGGGCGGCAAGACCACGCTCTACACCGGCGGCTACGACAGTTTCGAACGCCAGCGCGCCGAGCGCGCCGCGCAGATCGCTGCCGCCAAGGCCTCGCAGGATGCGCAGCGCGCCAAGCTGCAGGACTATATCGCCCGCAACAGCGCGCGTGCCTCCACCGCCAAGCAGGCGCAGTCGCGCGCCAAGGCGCTGGCGAAGATGCAGCCCATCGTCGCCATGGCCGAGGATCCGAGCCTGTCGATGGACTTCCCGTCGCCGGCCGACGGTCTCAAGCCGCCGCTCGTCACGCTCGACATGGCCAGCGTCGGCTATGTCGCCGAGAAGCCGATCCTGCAGCGGCTGAACCTGCGCCTCGATCCCGATGACCGCATCGCGCTGCTCGGCCGCAACGGCAACGGCAAGACCACGCTCGCCCGCCTGATCGCCTCGCAGCTCAAGCCGATGGACGGCGCGATGAACGCGGCCGGCAAGATGCGCGTCGGCTATTTCACGCAGTATCAGGTCGAGGAACTCGACGTCGACGATACCCCGCTCGAACATATGACGCGGATCATGCCGGGCAAGACGCCCGCCGCCGTCCGCGCGCAGCTCGGCCGCTTCGGCTTCTCGGGCGACCGGGCGACGCAGAAGGTGGGCAAGTTGTCGGGCGGCGAGCGCGCGCGGCTCGCGCTGGCGCTCATCACCCGCGACGCGCCGCACATGCTGATCCTCGACGAACCGACCAACCACCTGGACGTCGACGCCCGCGAGGCGCTCGCCCAGGCGCTCAACGCCTATGAAGGCGCGGTCGTGATCGTCAGCCACGACCGCCACATGATCGAACTCGCCGCCGACCGCTTGGTGCTGGTCGACAGTGGTACCGCCAAGGAGTTCGGCGGCACGCTCGACGACTATACCGACCTGATCCTCGGCCGGAATCAGCCTAAGGGCGATGGCGCTTCGGGCGGCGGCAAGGGCGGGAAGAAGGACAAGAAGGCAGCCGCCGCAGCGCGCGAGCAGCTGGCCACGCTGCGCAAGAGCGTCCGCGACATGGAGCAGCGGATCGCGACGCTCACTGCGCGCCGCAGCGAGATCGACCGTGCGATGTTCGACCCCAAGTCGGCCAGCCCCGCCGATGCCAAGCGCACGACCGGCGACCTGATGAAGCTCCGCGCCGACGTCGAACGGGAATTGGAGGCGGTCGAGGCAGAGTGGCTCGAGGCCAATGAGGCTCTGGAGACTGCGGCCTGAGCGGTTCGGGGGGATCAGCCGCCCCGATAGTGATGTCGTCGCCCACATCGGCTTCCATGAATAAGCCGGTGCCGATCCCGCCCAGCCGTCGTGATCTCCGCCACCTCCATCCAGAACAGGCTGTCACTGCCCGAGGCGATGATCTGCTATGCCGCCGCGAAGGCGGCCGGCGGCGGATCATGGTATCGCTCGGCAGCATCCCCGTGGGCAGGACAGCGCACCCCGACGAGGTCGCCAGCCTCACCCTTCCTCACCGCCTTCCTCGTTTCCGACCGCGCCGCCGCATTCGCCAGCACCGATTATGTGATCGATGGCGGCGCGATACCGAAGGTGTGATTAAGCCAAATCGGCATTCCGTAGGCTTGGATACACCGTGGTACTTCTTACAACTAGCCTCAATTTGGTGATGTGCTTCCAGCGTTGGGAGGCGTGAGAGGTGCAGCGCCGACTGTCATTGGCGCGGAGGATGAGCCCGCAAATGCGACTGGAATGTCCTCAGCAATCAGCCCATCCACACGAGTGCCAGGAGGGATAACGGCACTCGTTCCTGTCCAGAAAAAGCCGGTCGGGAGAAAAACAATAGCTGAAACGGCCACAGCGCCCGCACCAGCTTTTGCTCCCTTGTCAGCACCAGCCGCACCTTCAAGGCGAATGCGACGTCCGTTCGCTGTAACGTAGAGCAATCTCGATTCGATATTTCCCGATTTTCCCCACATTCCCTTGTTGCGGACGGAGGTTATCTCCCCCACTGCTGGGCTGCCAATAGGAATGACGACTTGGCTGTTCAGCAACACGGACTCGGAGACTTCTAAAG
>NZ_JAGMXV010000175.1 GCF_018006725.1 Rhizorhabdus sp. | reverse complement strand
GTGCAATGACCGATAAAACTCGCCTCTACACCGGCGCCGCCATTGGCCTGGTCGCTGCCGCCGCGCTTGGATTCGGCGCTGCGCGCCTCACCCAATCGCCCGCCCCTGCCCCTGCTCCTACGGAGGCCGCAGCGCCAGCCAAGCCGTCGAACACGGTCGCGATGACGCAGCAGGCACTTTCGGCATCGCAGATCACTGTAGCCCCGGCGGCCTCCGGCGAGCTGGACGCCGCGATCCTTGCCTCCGCTACGGTCGAGGCGACGCCCGACGCCGAGGCGGTGCTGACCGCGCGCGCACCGGGCACGGTCAGCCGTATCATGGTCCGCATCGGCGATCCCGTGCGAGCCGGCCAGACGCTCGCTCTGGTCGAGAGCCGCGATGCTTCGCAGATCGCAGCCGATCGCTCGGCCGCGTCCGCGCGCGTCACTCTCGCCGCTCGCCAGCTCGAACGCGAACGCGGTTTGCTTGCCCAGGGCGTCACCCCCCGCGCTGACTATGAAGCCGCACAAGCCAATCTGGCGGTCGCCCAGGCCGATGCCCGGCGCGCTAGCGCCGCCGCAGGCGCTGCCCGCGTATCAGGTGACGGCCGATCGGTTGCGGTCGTCAGCCCCGTCTCGGGGCGCGTCACCAATGCTGGTGCCAATCTCGGCCAGTTCGTCGCGGCTGAAACCGAGCTGTTCCGCGTCGCCGACCCGCGCCGGCTTCAGATCACGGCTAGCGTTCCCCCCGCCGATGCAGGCCGGGTCCGAGAAGGTGACAGGGTGGAGTTGACCACCACCGATGGCCGCAAGATCGAGGGCCGCGTACGTTCGTCGACCGGCGTCGTCGATCCGCAATCGCGGACCGCGACCGTCGTCATCACGCCGACCTCTGGCGGCAGCACACTCGCCCCGGGCCAGCTTGTGCAGGCTCGTATCCTCGCCAGCGGCGGGGCCGCCAAGAGTGGCGTGATGGTGCCGCAAGACGCGGTGCAGACGCTTGGCAGCGATACCGTAGTGTTCGTCCGCACCGGCCAAGGCTTCCGCGCACAGCCGGTTCAGGTCGGCAGCCGATCAGGCGGGATGGTGGCGATCACCGGCGGCCTCGCCGCCGGCACGCAGATCGCCACCACCAACGCTTTTCTCCTCAAAGCGGAGATCGAGAAGGAGTCGGCGGAATGATCGGCCGCATCCTCTCCCTTTCGGTCCGGATGCGATGGCTTGTCGCCGTCCTGACCCTCGTCGTCATTGGCTTTGGTTTATGGCAGATCACCAAGCTGCCGATTGACGCTGTGCCCGACGTCACCAACCGACAGGTCCAGATCAGCACATTCGCCCCGACGCTTGGGCCGGTCGACATCGAAAAGCAGGTGACGTTCCCGGTGGAAACGGCGCTGGCCGGAATCCCAGGGCTTGAGATGACCCGCTCCATCTCGCGCAACGGCTTCAGCCAGGTAACGGCGGTCTTCACCGACCGCACCGACATTTACTTCGCGCGCCAGCAGGTGACGGAACGGCTCGCACAATCGCGCGACAGCCTGCCTTCCAACGCGCAGCCGATCCTAGCACCGCTCAGCACCGGGCTCGGCGAGATTTTCTTCTATTCGGTCGCCTTCCGTCACCCCGACGGCAAGGGCTTGAAGACGGTCGATGGGAAGCCGGGCTGGCAGTCGGACGGCAGCTATCTCACGCCCGAGGGCGAACGCCTGACCACCGAGCTGGCGAAGGCGGCATATCTCCGCACGGTGCAGGATTGGATCATCCGCCCACAGATGCGCGCCGTGCGCGGCGTCGCCGGGGTTGATTCCAACGGCGGCTATGTGAAGCAATATCTGATCGAGCCAAACCTGAACGCGCTCGTTAGCTATGGGCTGTCGGTGACGGAGTTGGCGGACGCGATGGAGCGGGCCAATCTCTCTGCCGGCTCCAATTACGTCCGCCGTGCCGGCGAGAGCTTCCTTGTCCGCGCCGATGCTCGCCTCAAATCGATCGATGACATTCAGGAAGCCGTCGTGGCAACCCGGAACGGCGTTCCCATCCGCGTCAAGGACGTGGGCCAGGTCGTGATCGGCGGTGCGGTCCGCACCGGATCCGGCAGTCGCATGGGATCGGAAGCGGTCATCTCGACCGTGCTGATGCTGGTGGGCGACAACAGCCGCATCGTCGCGACCGATGCCGCCGAGAAGCTGACGCAGATCAACAAGGCGCTGCCGCCCGACGTGTTCGCCGAGCCGGTCTACAACCGGTCCAAGCTGGTCAACGCGACGATCGCGACGGTCGAAAAGAACCTCACAGAAGGCGCGCTGCTCGTCATCGTCGTGCTGTTCCTGCTGCTCGGCAACATCCGCGCCGCGCTCATCACCGCTGCGGTCATCCCGATCACTATGCTGATGACGGCCGCCGGCATGAACGGGCTGGGCGTATCGGGCAACCTGATGAGCCTTGGAGCGCTCGACTTCGGGCTGATCGTCGACGGCGCCGTCATCATCGTCGAGAATGCGCTTCGCCGCCTCGCCGAGCGCCAGGAGCATGAAGGCCGGCTTCTCACCCGCGACGAGCGGATGGAGGAAACGACACTCGCGGCCAAGGAGATGGTGCGGCCGACCGTTTATGGTCAGCTCATCATCTTCCTCGTCTTCGTGCCGCTGCTCACCTTCCAGGGCGTTGAGGGCAAGACGTTCGCGCCGATGGCGATCACGTTGATGGTGGCGCTCGCCTCCGCTTTCGTCCTGTCGCTGACCTTCGTTCCCGCGATGATCGCGATCGTCGTCAAGGGCCGGGTCAGCGAGACGGAAGTGAAGCCGATCCGCTGGTTCAAGGAACGCTACGCCCCCGTGCTGGGCAGGGCCGTAGCTCGGCCGATGCCCTTCATTCTGGGCGGTGTCGGCGTGTTCGTCGCGGCAGTGCTGAGCTTTGGCTTGCTCGGCGAGGAGTTCATGCCGCAGCTCGACGAGAAGGACATAACCGTCACCAACTTCCGCGTGCCATCGGCGTCGATCGATCAGTCGACACAGATGCAGCTTCAGATCGAGAATGCATTGAAGACGCTGCCGGAGGTGGCGCTGGTCTTCTCTAAGAACGGCAACGCCGATCTCGGCACCGATCCGATGCCGCCCAATGCGTCGGATACCTATGTGATTCCAAAGCCAGAGGACGAGTGGCCGGCGGAGGTTAAGAGCAAGGAGGACATCCTTCGCCGCATCGAGGAGCGGATGAAACCGCTGATCGGCAACCGAACAGAGATTCAGCAACCGATCCAGATGCGCTTCAACGAGCTGATCGCCGGCGTTCGCGCCGACGTCGCGATCAAACTCTACGGCGATGACCTCGACGCGATGAGCGAACAGGCGCGGCGCATCGCTTCCGTCATGCGCACCATCCCGGGCGCTGGTGACGTGAGTGCCGAACAGACGTCCGGCGCGCCGACCTTCGACGTGCAGATCGATCGGCAAGCGGCGGGCCGTTATGGCCTGTCGGTTGAGGAGGTGGCGAACACGGTCTCGGCTGCGCTTGGCGGGCGCGAGGCCGGGTTGTTGTTCGAGGGAGACCGGCGGTTCGACGTCGTGGTCCGCCTCCCCGATGCGCAACGGGATGACCTTGAGACACTGGGGTCGATCCCGGTGATGCTGCCCACTGCCGAGGGTCAGGTGGCGCGCTCGATCCCGCTCAGCCAGGTCGCCCGGTTCAACTACACGCAGGGGTTGAACCAGGTTAGTCGCGAGAATGGCAAGCGGATGGTGGTCGTGCAGATCAACGTCCGCGGGCGCGATCTTGGCGGGTTCGTCGACGAAGCACAGGCGAGGATCGGCCAGATGCAGCTTCCCGCCGGCATGTATACTGAGTGGGGCGGCACCTTCGAGAGCCTGCAATCGGCTCGGTTGCGCCTGCTGATCGTCGTGCCGATCTGCTTTATCGCGATCTATGCCCTGCTCTACATGGCGCTCGGCAGCTTCGTGTCGGCGGCGATCGTGTTCTCGGCGGTGCCGATGGCGCTCGCAGGGGGCGTGTTTGCGCTGCTGCTGCGCGGTATCCCCTTCTCGATCACCGCAGCGGTCGGGTTCATAGCCCTATCGGGCGTTGCCGTCCTCAACGGCCTCGTGATGATGAGTGCGATCGGAAAGTATCGCGAAGACGGTGCGGCCGACGACGATGCGATCGTGGGCGGCGCAATGGAGCGCGTCCGTCCGGTGCTGATGACCGCGCTGGTCGCGTCTCTTGGCTTCGTGCCGATGGCGCTTGCGACCGGCACAGGAGCAGAAGTGCAACGCCCACTCGCAACGGTCGTCATCGGGGGGCTTATAACATCGACAATCCTGACCCTTCTTGTCCTGCCAGCCATCACAGCGTTGTCCATGCGATTGAGAGGCTCAAAGGCACAAGGTTCGACTGTCGGCACCACAAAGGCCCAGATTTGAGTCTACATGCGCACGTTCTGGTATCGTTGACCGGCATCAAGTTCAGTGTCGGTTCAAGTAGAAGCCCTAATATCAAATACGCCGTCGTTCGATCCTATCGTCCGATGGTAGGAGAGTAGACATGCGTAAGACATTTTGGATTGCAGCGGGGCTGCTGGCTTCGTTGGTCCCTGGTACTGCGATGGCGCAGCATCATGGTGGCCGTCATTCCACAGGTCATGGTAGCTACGGCGGACATGGACGTGTGGTCGTGTCAAATCACGGCTATGGCTATGCGCAGCCCTATTATGGTGGCGGCTATTATGCCGACTCTCCGCGATACCAGTCTCGCCACTACGTGCGCGATCGGCACTATGATCGTCATTCCCGTCCGAGGCATTACCGCCGCCATCATTGACGGCGGTAAGGCTTCGGGCCGCTACTTGCGGGTTTCGCGCCGGGCAAGCCACGCCCGCATCTCGGCGATCTCGCGCCGCTGCGTCGCCACTACTTCGGCTGCAAGCCGGCGAACAGCGGGATCGCGCCCGTACCTCAATTCTATCTCGGCCATCGCGATCGCGCCTTCATGATGGGGGATCATCGCGCGCATGAAGTCGGCGTCGGCATCACCAGTGAAGACCACGTCCATAGCGCCATGCATCTTGGCGTTCGCGGCCCGGTAGGCTCTGGTTGCGGGCGTGTCGGCCCGCTTTCCCGCATCAGCTCCCCGGGTCACGCTCGTACCGTGTTGAGCGTGCTGTGCGCTCGCAGCAGGTGGCGTCAGTCCAGCGGCCGTTGCGACCATCAGCGCGAGCGTGCCGTTAATTCCGATCATCACGTTCCTTCTCCAGTGTAGCATCATGTCCGCGCTGGCGTCCGGCTCTGGCCGGAGGTTGCCGGCGCGCAGCCGCATCGAGCTCGGCCACGGCCTGGGCCGCCGCCTCGCAGTCGCTGCCGGTTTCCTGGCCCCGCTCGCAGCGGGTGACAACCAGCCTCGCCTCTTCCGCGTGGAAACGGAAATAGCCAGCATCCCGTGGTTTAATCAGTCCGCATCCAGTCAGAGCGATGGTCGCGACAGCGGCAATGAGCGCGCGTTCCTTGAGGTTTGTCATTCTGTTCACCCGCTCGTTGTTCATGGAAATCACAAAGCGATGCCAAAGCGCCGGAGTGCGAGAACCATCGCGATATAGAGCAGGACGGTCAGGCAGCATCCGGCGGCCAAGGCTGGCCAAAAGCCAATTCCGTGACGCAAAAAGGACTGGTATCAGTAGGAATAGCGGCAGCGAGGGGAGTACGAACCAGAAGGTCGCCTGCGCATGGGCCGCCATGTTCATCGCATCAGGCCGGTCGTGCCACAGCCATATCATGCCAAGGACCGAGACGACCGGTAGCGACGCAATCAGCGCTCCGAACCCGGGATAGCGCTTCGCCACTTCCGACGCTGCCGCGATTAGTATGCCCGAGACGATGGCCTTGACTGCAAGATAGTACATAGGATGCTTCGCTTACCTTGTGGCGGTGGATCTTGATGATGCGGCCCAGCGCCACTTCCCCCCGTTGCGACGCCATGCGCGAAACCCGATGCGGTAAAGCCTCCCGATCCACTTGATGAGAATGAACGTGGTTCCTCGCGGGACCAGGCCAAGGGCACTGGCGTAGCGCGTGACGAAGACCAGCATCGAAGCTGCCGTAAGCCAAAGTCCGGCGGGAAAAACGGGAGACGAGCCATTGACATTCATCAATGGCGATCCCCGGATCGCCCGAAGGTCGCGACCCGCCAGAGATACCAAATGACGGCCAGCAAGAGCACGGCGTTGCTGACCGGTTCGATGACGCTCGCCACCTGATTATAGCGTTCGCCCAGCTCGTAGCCGGCTAGCACGAGGATCACGGTCCATATTGCCGAGCCGGCAAGCGTGGAAAGCAGGAACGGACCGAGGGGCATTCCGCTGACCCCTGCTGGCACCGAAATCAACGTCCGGACTCCCGGGACCATTCGTCCGAACAGAACCGCCCAACGGCCATAGCGGTCGAACCAGCGATCGACATGATCGATCTCGTCCGCCGTCAACGTCAGCCATCGACCGTGGCGAGAAGCAAAGCGCTTCAACCGATCGATGCCGATCCAGCGCCCGACATAGTACCATAGGATCGCTCCTGCGGCCGATCCGAGGGTGCCAGCGATAACGACCACCCACAGCGAGCCGCGCCCCTGCGCGGCCGTGTAGCCCGCAAGGGGCAGGATCACTTCCGATGGAATCGGCGGAAAGACGTTCTCGGCCAGCATCAGCAGGAAGACGCCAAAGCCGCCGAGTGCCGATAGGATCGATGTTATGATGTCGAACACAAGACAGCCTCGTCAGATGATCCAATAGAAGATGGCGCAGAACACGAGGATGAGGGCGAGGACCGATCCTACGATCGCGTTTTCCAGTCGCGGGCACTCGACGTTCCTGATCCGCGCGGCGACCTGCCAAGCGGGGCGGATCGGACACCGCCACGACCCAGCGACAATTCGATCCAATTCCGCGTCCGACAGCCCGAAGAATGCTTTGGCTTCACGGCGCGATCGACCCGCCAGCCCCATCACACGCAGCACCACATCGTCCCATGCGACATCGATCGCGCTCGGCCGATCGATCATCGGGCCGCGCGCGTCACCGCCTGCCCAAGAGGGAGGCAGCAGGCCGATGATCTGGTGAGGATTGCGCTCCAACAGCGTCGCCCAGCGCAGCAAGCGGTGTTGGCGGTCCCGCGCCGGGATAGTCCGCGCCGGCGCCCAACGTCGGGTGAGGGCTTGCACTGGATGTGTCCATCGGCTCGCCTGAGAGGTCGTCATGGACTTGCCGGAGTACAGGCGTCGCCATTGGTAGCGCGCTTGAGCGGACGAGAACAGCGCAGGGTCAGGAAGGTGGTGCAGCTCAGGATGAAGGCGATATCGTATAGGCCGTAGCCGACGGCCGCCCCGAGCGCGCCAGTCGCCCACAGGCTGGCCGCTGTTGCCGTACCCGAGGCTTTGCTACCCTTCTTCAGGATCGCGCCGCCCCCAATGAAACCGACGCCTGTAATCAGACCTTCGAGCAACCTGGCCTGCGCCGGGGACGTGCGGCCGAGGATCGCGATGCCTACCAGCACGAAGCCGCAACTGGCGATGGCAACCAACGGGAATGTGCGGATGCCTGCGCTACGGGCGTCCTTCTCGCGATCCCAGCCAACCGGAAGGGCAAGCGCGTAGGCGACGGCGAGACTGATGATATGGGTGGTTATCTCCCACCATGAGCTTTGAAACATGCCGGCCTGCCTGTTCTACGCGATCGCTCCAAATCGGAGGTTAAAAACGAATGTTGGGCCGAGCGCCTTGAAGGCGCTCGTGATTAAGGCGAGGATCGTGAACATCTGCGAACCTACCGGTGCAGACATGCGATGATGGCGGCCACGACGGCGGCGGTTTCCGCAACGTCGCGCACCCTGACCGTGTCGAGGCCGATCTCGACGGCGGGATAGTCATTTCCACCGGGGAAGATCGCATCGCCGATGAACAACATGCCGTCGAGCGGCACGCCGCTTTCGGCGCTCAGGCGCTTCAGGCCGTAGCCTTTGTCGACCCCTGCCCTCGTCACGTCGATCGATGTCGTACCGCCAAGATTGATCGAGAGGCCCGGCAGCACTGCGCGCAAGGTCGCCTGCAATGCAGTGCGTTTTTTCCGATCCCGGTCCCATCCCTCCTTTTCCTTCAGCGGCGCCGCCTGCCCCAGCCCCGAAAAGGTAATCTGGCTGCCGCGATCCTCGATCCGCTCGCCCCATATGCGTTCATCGGCGAGGCCGGCATCGGCCAGCGCCCGGTCGAAGGCCGCGCGGATCTTCGCCTTCTCCGCATCGTCGAACAGCTCGGCATAGACCACGCACCAAGCCCCATCGATGAAGCGATAGAGCTTGGTGCCGGTGGTCGGCATCAACCAGAGGCGGTCGAGCGCTGCGTCCGCAGGCAAGCGCGACGCGACCTGCTTTTCGAATTGTGGCCAGTCCCCGCCCGAGATCACCGCCACATCGGTAACGGCGAGCAACCGGGCGATGATCGCGGCCATATCCTCCGATAACGGGCGTTTGCTCTCCGCGAGCGTGCCGTCGAGGTCGAAAGCGACCAGCCACTTCATGCCGCGTTCCCCGCCGGGTCGCGGTAGGCGAGCAGCCGGAGCGCGTTGATGACGACGAGCAGTGTCGATCCCTCATGGACCGCCACCGCTGGCCCGATGCCGAGGCCGAGGATGGTGGCAGGCACGAGGAAGGCGACGACGCCCAGGCTGACGAACACGTTCTGACGGATGATGCCGCGCGTATGACGGCTCAGGCCGACCGCGAACGGCAAGTGCGCCAGGTCGTCGGCCATCAGCGCTACGTCGGCCGTCTCGAGCGCTACGTCCGACCCCGCCGCGCCCATTGCGATGCCGACCGTGGCGCTCGCCATCGCGGGCGCGTCGTTCACGCCGTCGCCGACCATCGCGACCTTGTCCTCGCCGGCAAGCTTCTTGATTGCGGCCACCTTGTCTTCGGGCATGAGGTCGCCCCACGCCTCATCGATTCCGACATCGTTGGCGATCGCTTCGGCGACCTTCTGGTGATCGCCGGAGATCATTATCATCCGCGACACACCCATCTCGTGCAGCCGGCGCAGCGCGGTCTTGGCCGCTTCGCGGGGCGTGTCCATCAGGCCGATCGCGCCTAGGTCGCGGTCTCCCTTGCGGACGACCATCGTCGTGCGGCCGTTCTCGCGCAGCTTCGCGATCGCGTCCTGCGCCCCCTGCCCCAGCGCCGGTATGCCCTCGCCCCCAAACATCTCGGCCTTGCCGATCCACACCGTCTCGCCATCCACGCTCGCGGTGACGCCACGACCGGTCAGGCTCTTGAGGTCGCCAGCGGTGGGCAACGGGCGCCCATTCAGGCGTTCGCGGCCGTCGTTGACGATCGCTTGGGCCAGCGGGTGATCGCTCAGCGCCTCGACAGCGACGGCCAGCGACAGCAGCTCGCCTTCGTCGGTGCCGTCGACGGGCACGACATCGGTGATGCGCGGGCGCCCTTCGGTCAGCGTGCCGGTCTTGTCGAAGGCGATCGCCTTGAGCGATCCGAGGTTTTCGAGCGGCGCACCGCCCTTCACCAGCACACCGCCACGTGCCGCGCGCGCGACGCCGGACAGGACCGCGCTCGGCGTCGCGATCGCGAGCGCGCAAGGGCTCGCTGCGACCAGTACCGCCATCGCGCGATAGAAGCTGTCGCGGAACGGCTCGTCGATGACCACCCAGGCGAACAGCAGCAGCACCGACAGGATCAGGACGGCGGGCACGAAGATGCGCTCGAACCGATCGGTGAAGCGCTGCGTCGGCGACTTCTGCGTCTCCGCCTCGCTCACCATCTTCACCACCTTGGCGAGCGCGGACTCGTTGGATCGGCGCGTCACCTCGATCTCGATCGCGCCGCCGCCGTTGATCGTACCAGCAAAAACCCGGCTTTCCGCGTCGACTGCATCGGGCTTGGCGCGTGCCGCTGCGGCATCTGCGACCGGCACCTTGTCGACCGGGA
>NZ_JAGMXV010000015.1 GCF_018006725.1 Rhizorhabdus sp. | reverse complement strand
GCCGATGTCTATGCAGAAGGTGGCAGCGCTGAAACCGGCGAGGGCGGCAATGCCGTCGGCGGCACCATCCTGCTGGGGACGGTGAACGGGGGCCAGTCGATGGAGATGGGCAGCCTGTTCATGACCGCCGACGCTACGGGCGGCTTCGGCGATTTCCTCGGCGGCAGCGGGACGGCGGGAACGGTCGAACTCACATCGCGGGGTGCCGGGTCGCTCGTCAGCACCGGGGCGGTGGAGATCAGTTCCGACGGGCGCGGAGGTGGCGGCTTTAGTGGCGACGGAGGCAATGGCACGGGCGGGCTCGCCTGGCTGCACGCCGTTGACGGCGGCACGATCGAAACCGCGTCCAATGCCGTCTTGACGGCCAATGGCGAAGGCGGCGAGGGTGCCTCGGGCGGCACCGGCCGCGGCGGGCTGCCGCCCAACATCGATTCGGGTGGCCTAGACCCGTTCCGTGGCGCGGCAGCGACAGCCATATCGGGAACCATCGCCGTCAGCGGACAGCTAGCGCTGAGCGCCAACGGAAATGGCGGCGCTGCGACCGGTGGTCCTTTCGACGAGAATCGCGCCGGCAATGGCGTCGGCGGATATGTCGAGGTCGTGGCAATTCCCACCGCCAACGAGTCCAATCCTCTTGCATCCACGATCACCGCCACCGCGTTGATCGCCAGCGCCTCGGGCACTGGCGGCGCCGGACAGTCATCCTTTTCTCTCGGCGGCGGCGGAGTTGCCGGCGGCGACGGACAAGGTGGGCGGATCCTCGTCGCGGCCACTGCCGGTGTCGGCAATATCAGTTCCACGAACAGCTTTCTTACCGCGACCGGTACGGGCGGTGCGGGCGGGGACACGGGCGAAGGTCTGCCCGCGTCCGAAGCCATTCCCACCGCCGGCGCCGGTGGCAATGGCACCGGTGGCTTCGTGCAGGTCGGCGGCATCAGCGGCGCGGTCACCACGCAAGGGGACGGCCAGGCGTCGCTCGGCCCGCTGACCGTCTATGCGACCGGTATCGGCGGCGAGGGCGGGCGCGGCAATGACGGCGCGTTCGAAAGCAACGGCGGCAATGGTGGCGACGGCGGCATCGGGCAGGGCGGTGATATCGCGCTGACCGCCTATGGCGCACAGGTCGATGCCGGAGCGACCAGCCTTTACGCCTTCGGGCAGTCGGGCCAGGGTGGGCAGGGCGGCGAAGCGCCGACCGGCCAGCCTGGTGCAGACGGAGCGATCGGCAATGCCCTCGGGGGCAGTGTCGCGGTGCTGGTCTCGCCGCGCTTCGACGTGCCGAGCCAATTGGGAACGCTGACCCTCGCCAGCCTGACAATCGACGCGTCCGGCTCGCGCGGTCAGGCGATGAGCGGCGGCACCACGACCGCCGGGTCGTTCAAGATCAGCAACTCCGGCGGGAGCAGCGCGGGTGGTTCGCTGACCGTCGCCGGCGCTACCGACGTGACCGCGCTCGGTGACGTGGCGTCATCGGTGCGGAATGAGGTTTCCGCCGGTGGTGGAACGGTGCTGTTCGAAGGGGCCTTCACCGCCAATGTAACGGGACCGGTCGACTTTTTTCTCGACCCGGGCGGCACGCTTCAGTTCGCTGCCGCCTGCACGGTGAACGGGCAGCCCTGCACCCCGCCAGTTCTGCGCAATCCCGAGCCACCGGTTTTCGAGACGTCCGAATTGCCTGCTGCCACCAGCGGAACCGCCTATTCGGCGAGCATCGCTGCTTCGGGCGGCACGCCGCCTTACGGCTTCGCGCTCGCGAGCGGCGAGCTTCCCCCCGGCGTGACGCTGGGATCCGATGGCAGCCTCAGCGGCACTCCGACCGCATCCGGAACCTATAATTTCGAGGTCACGGTGACGGACGCCAACAACCAGCAGCAGACGATGGCCTTTTCGATCGGCGTCAGCGGGCCGGTCTCGCCGCCGCCTCCACCTCCGCCGGTGTCGCCGCCACCGCCACCGCCACCGGTATCGCCGCCGCCGCCGCCCGAAGTGCCGCCGCCCCCGCCGCCGGTGTCTCCGCCGCCACCGCCCGAGGTGCCGCCGCCGCCGCCGCCGCCGCCGGTTTCACCGCCGCCCCCGCCCGAGGTTCCACCCCCGCCTCCGCCGCCGGTTTCTCCGCCGCCACCGCCACCGGTGTCGCCCCCGCCGCCGCTGCAACAGCCGCAGGTGGTGCAAGCGGTGACGCGCGAGACGGCCAACATCGTCTCCAACGTACAGGCGTCGTTGACCGGGACACGCGTGGCCGGCGGCTCGGTTGCAACCGATGCGACCGGGAACGGCACGGGCGACGCCGGAGGATCTGCGACGGCGGCCGCGACCTCGTCTGCCAGCGGATCGGGCGACAGCGGCGATTCCTCGGCGGCCGACGAGGGCGGCGACGAGGAGAGCAGCGATAGCAGCAGCTCGGGCGGTTCCAGCCAGATGGCGGGACCTAACGTGCTGATCGATACCAGCACGATCGGTTCGACATCGGTCGAGATCGATACGCCGATTACGTCGGGCGGCAATGCCAGCCTGTGGCCGGGTGCCGATGGCCTGAACGACAGCCTCAACAGCGAGCGCTAGCGCCACCGCTGGCGAGGCCGGCTGGGTGACAGGAGCGGGGCCGGGTGGCAGGAGAGGAGGATGATCTCCCGCCTGTCGCTCGCCCCGCTTTCGCTGCCGGACCTGACGCCCGACGTCTTCCTGCGCACGGCGGCGGACGCGGGCTATCGTCGCGTTTGCCTGCGCCTCTTCGGTGGGGATGCGGTTCGACCCCGCCTGCTGTCCCCTACGCTCGTCGATGATCCGGTCATGGCGGTCGAGCTCGGTCGGATCGCTGACGGGGAGGGGGTCGCCATTACCGAGATCGAGGTGCTGATGATCGGCCGCAACAGCGACATCGCCTCCTGCGAGCCGATGCTGGCTGCGGGCGCCGCGATCGGCGCAAGGGTGCTGACCGTTTGTGTCGTGGACGAGGATATCGGCCGGGCGACCGACCGTATAGGCACACTCGCGCGGCTGGCGGGTGGCTACAGGATCGAGATCGGGCTGGAGTTCGCGCCATCCACCCGAATGCGTTCACTGGGCGAAGCGGTCGCGCTGCGGGCGCAGGCCGGTGAAAGCAATGTCTCCGTGGTCGTCGATGCGCTCCATCTGACCCGGTCGGGCGGCCGTGCGGCCGACGTCGCCGCTGCGTGCGAGGCTCCGCTCCGCCTCCTCCAGCTGTGCGACGCCCCGCTTGTCGCACCGGAAGATCCTGCCGACCGGCTGCGCGAGGCCCGCGATTTCCGGCTGGTGCCGGGCGAAGGGGAGATCGACCTCGTGTCGCTGATCCGCGCCATGCCCGAAGGTTGCGCGTTCAGCGTGGAGGTCCCCGATGCGCAGCGTGTCGCCCGGCTGGGCCCCGTCGGCCATGCGCGCAGGCTGCGCGAGGCGGCCGAACGCCTGTTCGCCGAGGTGAAGTAGATATTATTGGGCGGCCAGCCCGCCGTCGATCAGCAGCTCGGCCCCCGTCACGAACTTGGCCTCGTCCGAGCACAGATAGACCGCCGCCCAGGCGACGTCGTCGGTGTCGCCGACCCGGCCGATCGGGACCTGACGGGCGAGCTTCTCGATCATCGCTGCATGGTCGGCGCCCTTGGCGAGCGTATCGATCAGCGGCGTGTCGATGAAGGTCGGGTGGATCGAGTTGCAGCGGACCGCATAGCGCTGCTTCGCGCAATGGAGCGCGATCGACTTGGTCAGGTGGCGCACCGCCGCCTTGGAGGAATTATAGCTCGCGAAATTGGCCGAGGCGACCATTGCGGACACCGAGGATATGTTGAGGATCGCGCCGCCAAGGCCGGTGGCTTCGGTCGTCTTCGCCATCAGCGGCAACAGGCTGTGGCAGCCGAGGAATACGCCGTCGAGGTTGATCGCATGGCTGCGGCGCCAGGCGGAGAAATCGGTGTCCTCGACCGATCCGGGCACGCAAATGCCGGCATTGTTGACGAGGATGTGGATGCCACCGAGTGTGTGCTCTACGACCGCCGCCGCTTCTATCCAGCTGGCTTCGCTGGTGACGTCGAGCGTAGCGGCATGGCTGCCGGTTTCCGCTGCAGCGGTCCGCGCCTTGTTGCCATCGATGTCGGTGAACAGGACCGTCGCGCCCTCTGCTGCGAAACGGCGCCCGATGCCGAGCCCGATACCAGACCCTGCCCCCGTCACCAGCGCGATGCGCCCTGCCAGCCGTCCCGTTGCCGTCATTGCCGTCCGCCTCCCATGCCTGCGCGGCCGCTATGGCGGTTCCGGTCCTCGATCTCAATCGCTATGCCCGGCGGGTGAAGCGGCATCGGCCGGCTGCTATGGGAACGGGACGCGGTGGATATCGACAGGATAAGAGCGTGGGGGGCGGAACCGGCGACTGACGTCTATGACGCGCAGCGAACCATCCTCTATGGGCTGGGCATAGGCCTGACTCCGGATGGCCCCGATCTCGATTTCGTCTATGAAGCGCGGCTTCGGGCCTTTCCGACCTTGGCGGTCACGCTGGGTGCCGAGAATTTCCTGCGCGGCGAGCGCCATGGCGAACTCGACTGGAGTCAGGTCCTGCATGCGGCCCAGAGCGTCGAGTGGCATCGGCCGCTGCCGCCGACCGGGCGCGTCGTCGCACGGTCCGAGGTCGAGGCGATCGTCGATCGGGGCGCAGGTCGAGGTGCGCTGATCCAGCTCGCGCGGCACCTATCCGATGCTCAGGACGGCCAGCCGCTCGCGACGCTTCGCTTCACCCTGTTCGCTCGGGGCGACGGCGGCGGTGGCTTCTCCTTCGGATCGCTCGACATGCCCGCCGAACTGCCGGCGACCTCGCCCGACGACAGTCTTGCTCTTCCGACCCGGCCCGATCTTGCGGCGATCTATCGTCTGTCGGGCGATTTCAACCCGCTGCATATCGATCCCGACGCTGCGCGGCGTGCGGGCTTCGACCGTCCGATCCTGCATGGGCTGTGCAGCTATGGCATCGCCGCGCGAGCTCTCTCGACGATGCTACTCGACGGTGCATGCGAACGGCTCGCCCGGCTCGACGTCCGCTTCTCCGCACCCGTCCTGCCCGGCGACACGCTGGTGACCGAGCTCTGGCGCACGGGCGAGCGCGAGGCGCGCTTCCGGGTGCGCACCCGCGACGTCACCGTGCTCGACAAGGGGCTGGTCCGCTGGCGCTGAGCCGGCGATCCGGTCAGAGTGTCTGGACCTTCCCCGTCAGCTGATCCCCGATCGGCAACACGCGGATGCGGCGGCCCGTCGCGGCATGGATCGCATTGCACAGCGCAGGCGCGACCGGGGGAACGCCAGGTTCGCCCACCCCGCTCGGCGGTGTGTCGAGACCGCCGCCGACCAGATGGACGTCGAGCTTCCGCGGCGCGGCGTCGATGCGCAGCACGGGATAATCGTCGAAGCTGCCTTGCTGGACCGCGCCCTTGGCGAAACTGATCTCGCCGCTGAGCGCCAGGCTCAGCCCCATCATCACCGACCCTTCCATCTGCGCACGGATGCGGTCGGGGTTGACCTGCGCGCCGCAGTCGATCGCGATGTCGGCCTTGTGGATGGTCAGCTGCCCGTCGGTCACCGATACGGCGAAAGCGCAGGCGGTATAGCTCACGAAGCTGCGGTGGCAGGCGATTCCATAGCCCCAGCCCTTGGGCCGCTTGCCGTTCCAGCCCACGCCCTTGGCAGCCACCTCGACGACGCGGCGCAGACGCCCGGTATCGATCGGATACAGCGCCGGATCTTCGCCATAATTGGCGTCCTTGATCGAACGCGGGTCGATCAGGCGATCGGGGCCGAGAAGCCGCAGCAGATAGTCCTTTGGATCCTGCCCGGCAGCTTCGGCCAGTTCGGCGGCGAAGCACTGGATGGCGAAGGCATGGGGGATGTTGGCCACCGATCGGAACCAGCCGATCCGGGTGTGCGCCAGTGCCTCGCCCGTTTCGATGCGGACATTGGGAATGGCGAAGGGCATGCTCAACAGCCCCAGGCCGGTCTCCAGCCCCTGCTCGCGATCGATGCCGTCGGCGAAGATCGAGATGATCGAGGGCGATACGACACGATGGAGCCAGGCGGACGGCAGGTCGCCGTCCATCGCCGCCTCAAGCCGCTGAACCGCGACCGTATGATAATAATCATGGCGGACGTCGTCCTCGCGGCTCCACACGATCTTGATCGGGGTGCCCTTCATCGCCCGGCTGAGCATCGCTGCCTCGACCACGAAGTCGGGCTTCGACTTGCGGCCGAAGCCTCCGCCAAGGAAGGTCTGCCGGACGACCACCTTCGCCTTGTCGAGCTTCAGCATCGCAGCGAGCGTGTCGCGCGTGCCGCTCGGGTCCTGTACGCAGGCGAGCGCCTCGCAGCTCTCGCCGTCGCAGCGAACCACAGCCGCCGGCGGCTCCATGGTGGCATGGGCGATGTGCGGCAGATAATATTCGGCGACGACGCGCTTCTTCGCCTTGGACAGAGCCGCGTCCACGTCTCCTTCGTTGCGCACCGGCTGGCCCGGCTTGCGCGCATTTTCGAGCGAAAGGTCGCGATAGGCGCGCGAGTCGTAGCTGTCGTGGGGCGATGCCGCCCAGTCGATCTTCAGCGCGTCGCGGCCCTTCATCGCTGCCCAGCTATTCTTTGCGACGACGGCGATGCCGCCGAGCGGCTGGAACAGCGGCGGCCCTGCGGGCGCCGGCAGTTCGATCACGTCGACCACGCCCGTAACCGCGCGCGCCGCCGTGGCATCGAAAGACGCGACCTTCGATCCCATCACCGGCGGCCGGGCGACTGCCGCGAACAGCATGCCGGGCATGGTCGCGTCGATGCCATAGGTGGCGGTGCCGGTGGTCATCGCTTGTCCGTCATGCGCGAAGACGCGATCCTTGCCGACCATCGTCAGAGCCGATGCGTCCTTGAGCCGCACGATGTCGCGCGGCGGCACCGACAGCTTGGCGGCATCGTCGGCCAGATCGCCGAATGCGATCGAACGGCCGCTGCGAGCGTGGACGACCTTATGATCGCGGGCCTCCAGTTCGGCGAGCGGCGCGCCGAGGCGGGTCGAGGCCGCCTGCACGAGCATCATCCGCATCGCGGCACCGCAGCGGCGGAGCGGCGTCAGCCAGTGCCGGATGCTGCGTGATCCGTCGGTGTTCTGATTCCCGTAGCGCGCCTCGTCGCCCTCGGCCTGTCGGATAGACAGGCGGTTCCAGTCGGCGCCCATCTCATCGAGGATGATCATCGCCATGCTGCTGCGGATGCCTTGGCCCATCTCCGCGCGATGGCAGATGATGGTGATGCGGCCATCGGGCGCGAGTTGAACGAACAGCCGGGGATCGTCCCGCGCGCCGCCGGGCTGCGAATCCGCACCATATTTCGGCTCGTCCGCCGCCGACGCAGTGCCGGGAAGCGAGAGCGCGAGGACCAGGCCGGCACCGCTACCGAGCAGCATCCGTCGGCTGAGCTCGGGCGAGGGGACGAAGACCTCGGCGGTGTCTTCGGCGTGCAGGGGCGCGTTCATCGGCCGGCCTCCTGCGACGCCGCCCGCTTGATGGCGGCGCGGATACGGTCATAGGTGCCGCACCGGCAGATATTGCCCGACATGGCACTGTCGATATCGGCGTCGGTCGGCTTGGGGGTCATCTTGAGCAGGGCGGCGGCCTGCATGATCTGACCGGGCTGGCAATAGCCGCACTGGGCCACGCCGATCTCGCGCCACGCCTTCTGGACCGGATGATCGCCGCTGTCCGACAGGCCTTCGATCGTCGTGACCGAGAAGCCTTCGGCGGCCGACATCGGCGTCTGGCAGGAGCGGACGGCATTGCCGTCGAGATGGACCGTGCAGGCGCCGCAGAGCGCCTTCCCGCAGCCGAACTTGGTGCCGGGCAGGCCGATCTCGTCGCGCAGATACCAGAGCAGCGGCATGTCGGGATCGCCCGCATAGCTGCGCTCCTTGCCGTTGACCTTCAATGTGATCGACATCTCGCTCTCCCCCGTCGTCCGCTCTGGCCGTCGGCCCTTTCGGCGCAATTCATAGCGGGATCAGAAGCGAAGTTCACCCCCGCCGCACGGGGGTTACCGAAAAGGGATCACGTCATGAACGGGGTGCGCGGCGTCCGGCCGAGGGGGGAGGGCCGGACGCCGCGCTTCGGTGCAACCGGGAAGGAGCGAACCGGTGTGCCCGCTCCTTCTGGACCCCGGCACCTGTCGGGGACGTGCCCGGATCATGAATTGGCGGTAATGTTGCCGTATGGGACCTGCGACGGGGGGCGGGCGGCGAGGCGCAGACAATCCCAGAAAGCATCGACGCAGCGCAGGGCCAGGTCGGGCGAGCCGTCCGCGCCGACAATGTCATCGAGAACCGTACGCAACGCATCGCCGAAGCGGCTTGCTTGGCGCCGGTGTGGCAGGATCGCGTCGGGCTGCGGCGGCGTGCCGGTCGCGAGATGGGACAAGAGGTGGCGGAACAAGGCCCGTGCGGGCCGGTCACGAGCCTCGCTGCAGAGGCCGTCCCGGCGCATGCAGCGATCGAGCGCCGATTCGATCATGGACTGTCGATTGTGGAGAAGGGCGAGGTCCCTGGACGTCAGAAGACGGCTGGACGGAATGTCTGGGGGCATGGCTGTTCCGATCGCGCGACTGCCGGCCTCTGCTGATAGGGCGCTTCGGCAGGCTGGTGGACGAGAGGGAAGCCGAGAAGGGCTCCGCTACCGTGCCTCGGTGCCCGTCAGGCCCTCTGCAGGCCGCAGGGCTCCGAGGCGCGCGGGCGCGTCATCAGGCTGCTCCCATGGGCGCGAAAGCGGAGGAAGGCGGCGGAAAGGGCCATGCCCCAAATATAGGCGCAAGACCGGTGCAGGCAAGCCGATCCGGCGCGCGGGCGCTCAGCGGTCTCGCATGTCCGCGATGATCTGCAGGGCCTCGGCTTCGCCGACCACCTCGGCATATTTGGCCTGGAGGTCGAACAGATTGGCTTCGTGCGGTCCGGAGTGGCGGTCGCCGCAGGCGTCGCGGATCACGATCGGGATGAAGCCGTGCTGGCAGGCGTCGAGGGCAGTCGCGCGGACGCAACCCGAGGTCGAGACCCCGGTGATCAGCAGCGTGTCGATCCCGTGAGCGGAGAGCGTGGCCGCCAGATGCGTACCGAAAAAGGAGGAAGCGTAGCGCTTGGTGATCAGCAGATCGTCGCCTTCGGGCTTGAGGCTGTCAGGAAAGCGCGCCAGCGGATTGCCGCGCTCGAACACCTTGAGCGCCGGGACCTTGCGGTAGAAGACGCCGCCATCGGCGCCGCCCGGCTGATATTCCACATTGGTGAAGATGACCGGCACGCCGGCTTCGCGGGCGGCGGCGGCCAGTCTTTCGCAGCTGTGGAGGGCGGGCTCGACGCCCGCGTAAAGCGGCGAGCCCTCCTCCAGATAGGCGACGACGAAATCGATGATGATCAGCGCCGCCTTGCGCCCCGGACGGAGATGCCCGTCAAAGGCTCCCGCATAATTGTCGGAAAGATCCTTCTCCGGGCGTCCCATCGTCAGAGGATTCCTGCTTCCTTGAGCTCTGCCAGCTTCGCCTCGTCGAGGCCCAGCAACTCGCCGTAGATCTCGGCATTGTGCTGGCCCGGTGCCGACGGCGCCGCGCGGCGCACGCCGCTGGGAGTCTTCGACAGCTTGGGGAAGGCATTCTGCATCTTGAGCTTGCCGAACTTCTCGGTTTCGACCTCGATGATCGCCTCTCGCGCCTGGAAGTGCGGATCGGCGAGCATCTCCGGCGCGCGATAGACCCGGCCCGCCGGGATCGAATAGCGGACGGTGAGCTCTTCCAGCTCGTCGACGGTCAGCGTCTGCGTCCAGTCGTCGATCAGATTGTCGAGTTCGGTCTGGTTGATGCCGCGGGCGATATGCGTCGCATAACGCTCGTCCTCGCCCAGTTCGGCGCGGCCCATGGCGATCGCCAGGCGCTTGAAGATCTCGTCCTTGTTCGCACCGATCATGAACTCGCCGTCCTTGCAGCGATAGACGTTCGACGGCGCGATGCCCGGAAGGATCGAGCCCGAGCGTTCACGAATGATCCCCATCAGATCATATTCGGGAACAAGGCTCTCCATGACCTGCAGCACCGACTCATAGAGTGCGGCGTCGATCACCTGGCCCTGGCCGGTCTTTTCGCGTGCGTGGAGCGCGGCGAGCACGCCCATGCAGCCATAGGTCGCGGTCAGCGTGTCGCCGATCGAGATGCCCATGCGGCTCGGCGGCCGATCGGGCTCGCCGACGACATAGCGCCAGCCGCCCATCGCCTCGCCGATCCCGCCGAAGCCGGCGCGGTCGGCATAGGGGCCGGTCTGGCCATAGCCCGACATGCGGGCGATGATCAGGCCGGGCTGTTCGGCGAGCAGGACGTCGGGGCCCAGACCCCACTTCTCCAGCGTGCCGGGCTTGAAATTCTCGACCACCACATCGGCGTGGCGGATGAGCTCGCGGACCAGCTTCTGGCCCTCGGGAACGCGCAGATTGGCCGTTACCGAGCGCTTGTTGCGCGCGATGACCTCCCAATTGACCTTGCGGTCGCCCTGGCCCCATTGCCGCATCGGGTCGCCCGCGCCCGGCGGCTCGACCTTGATGATGTCGGCGCCCATGTCGCCGAGCAGCTGTCCGCAGAAGGGGCCGGCGAGGAGCTGACCCAGCTCCACCACCCGGATGTCCTTCAAAGCACCTGTGTTGTCCACGATTTACTCCGCAGCTTCGAGATGGGGCCAGGTCGGCTGGATCGGCGCGGGCAGGCCCGTCTCCGCCTCGCAGCCGGCACGCAGGGCGTCGATGCCCGGACCGAAATTGAACACCGTCGTCGGGCCGCGCTCCGACCGCATCCGGTCGCGCAGCGCGGTGGTCCCGGCGATGTCGATCGAACCGTCCTCGGCGATGACCACGCCATAGGCGCGGGCGCCCTCGATCGTGACCAGGCCCTGGGTGATCTCCTTGGCCACCAGCGCCGGGTCGCGTTCGAGCGGGTCGCCCCAGCCGCCGCCGCCCCAGGTGATGAAGTGGAGGATGTCGCCCGCCTCGACCGTGACATCTTCGACCTTGTTGCCGACGATGATCTCGGTGCCGTCGGCCTTTTCCAGGATCTTGCGCGCGCGGGCGCCCGGTTCGCCGCCGTTGACGCCCCAGGGCGGCACGAACCAGCGGTCGTCATGGATGCTGATCGTGCCCTCGGCGAGGAAGCGATAGCTCATGCGAATGCCGTTGCCGCCGCGGTTCAGACCGGCCCCGCCGCTGTCGGGCTCGGTCTCGTAGCGCTCGATCATCATCGGGAAATAGCGTTCGAGGAACTCGTTGGGCACGTTGGTGAAGCCCGGCCACAGCGAGTGGCCGTCGGGCCCGTCGCCCATCGGACGGCCGGGAATGCCGCCGAAGCCGATCTGGAACAGCTGGAACCACTGATTGCCTTTGCCCGGGCGGGTGTCGTTGCCCGAGTAGAACAAGTGCGGCGAGGAGGAGAAGCCGGCCGCATTGAGGAACTCCGGCGTCTTCTGACCCAGCAGACCGCCCAGAATGTCGAAGATGCGACCCAGCGCATGGGTGCGTCCCGACAATGCCGCCGGGAATTTCGGCTTGAGCAGCGAGCCTTCGGGAATCCGCACCTCGATCAGGTCGTAAAACCCGTCGTTGAACAGGATCTGCGGGTCGAAGACCATGATCATGTAGATGCCGAAGAACATCTTGAACATGTTTTCGTTCAGATAGAAGTTGATCGACGCACTGCTCTGCGGATCGGTGCCGTCGAAGTCGAGGACGACCTTCTCGCCCTCGCGGCGCATCGTGCATTTGATCTTGTACGGGCCGTAGCCCATGCCGTCGTCGCAGATATAATCCTCAAAGCTGACCGGCTCTTCGGACACGGCCTGGCCGAGCAGCTGCTTCATCGCGCGATGGTTGCGCGCGAGCAGCTCCTGCGTGGCGGAGACGTAAACGTCTTCGCCGAAGCGTTCGGCGATCTCGGCAACGCGGCGAGCAGCCACGCGGCAGGAGGCGATCAGCGCGTTGAGGTCGGCCTGGCACCAGTCGGGCTTGCGGGTCTGGTGCATGACGAGCTTCATCAGGTCCGAATTATATTCGCCCTTGCGCCAGATCTTGACCGGCGGGATGCGGACGCCTTCCTCGAAGATCGAATGGGCGTTGATCGGCATCGAGCCCACGACCTTGCCGCCGATATCCGACTGGTGGCCGAACATAGCGGTATAGGCCAGCAGGCGGCCGTCCTTGAACACCGGCAGCAGCACGAGCCAGTCGTTCGAGTGGCTGATCGCGCCCTCGCAGCTATAGGGGTCCGACAGGAAGATCATGTCGCCTTCCTCGAGCGTGCCGTCGAAGCTCTTGAGGAAGCCGCCGATGAACGAGCCGAACTGGCCGACGATCATCTTGCCGGTATGGTCTGCGATCAGCGGAAATGCGTCGCCCTGTTCGCGAATGCCGGGCGACATGGCGGTGCGCACAAGGGTGGCATCCATCTCGATCCGGGCGTTGCGCAGCGCGTTTTCGATCACCTCGAGCGTGACGGGGTCGATCTCGACCCGGTTGAACGGGGTCTGGTTGGTCTGGACGATCGTTGCGGGCATGACTGTCCCCTCCCTCAGGCCAGGTTGATCAGGATGTTGCCGACATGGTCGACGGTGGCGACGCAGCCGCTCTCGATCAGCGTGGTCGAGTCCATTTCGATGACGATCGCCGGGCCGGGGATGATGTCGCCCTGGCGCAGCTTCGACCGGTCATAGATGACCGCCGGCTGCTCCTTGCCGTCCATCCACAGGCTGTGGTCGCGCATCTTGGCGGCAATCGGATTGCCGTCGCCCTTGGGCAATTCGGCTGCAGGCAGGTCGAGCGCGCGGCCCAGCGCGACGGCGCGCAGGTTCACGATCTCGTGCGGTGTATCCATGTTGAAGGTGAAGAGCCGGTGATGCTCCTCGTCAAAGCGCTTGAGCACGCCGGCGATGCCGTCCTGACGCAGCAGGTCCGAGCTGATCGTCAGCGGCACTTCGAAGGCCTGGCCCGCATAGCGAACGTCGACTTCGAACAGGCTCGTGATCTCGGAATCGGGCACGCCGTCCGACTTCAGCTCGGCGCGGGTCTGTTCGGCCATTTCGTCGAGAATGGCGATCAGTTCCTCGGCCTTGGTGTTGGTGGCGAGGCGCGAGAAGCTGCGCGCGGTTTCGGTGCGCATCTGCGTGGTCGCATCGCCCAGCGCGCAGAGCACGCCGGGGCTGACCGGGGAGACGGCAGGCCAGCTGCCCATCAGCCGGGCGACCGCGTTGACATGGAGCGGACCGGCGCCGCCAAAGCCCATCAGGGCGAAGTCGCGCGGATCATAGCCCTGCTGGACCGAGATCATGCGCAGCGCACCGAACATATTCTCGTTGACGATGTCGATGATGCCTCGTGCGGCTTCCATCAGGCCGATGCCGAGTGCGTCCGCGATCGTCTGCACCGCCTTCTTCGCGCCCTCGCGGTCGAGCTTGAAGGTGCCGCCGAGCAGCGCTTCGGGCAGATAACCGAGCACGACATTGGCGTCGGTGACGGTCGGCAGCGTGCCGCCCTTGCCATAGGCGACCGGGCCGGGGACCGCGCCCGCCGACTGCGGACCGACGCGCAGCGCCTTGGTCAGTTCGGGCACATAGGCGATCGATCCGCCGCCGGCGCCGACGGTCTTCACGTCGAGCGCCGAGGCGCGGACCGAGAGGTGGCCGACTTCGGTGGTACGGACGCGGCGCGCCTCGAGATTTTCGATCAGCGCCACGTCGGTCGAGGTGCCGCCGACGTCGAGGGTCAGGATGTTCTTGATGCCGGCATTGCGGCCGACCCAGATCGCCCCGGTGACGCCGCCCGCAGGGCCCGACATCAGGATGTTGACCGGATGCTCCTCGGCCTTCTGCGCGGACATGAGGCCGCCGTCCGAGCGGAGCAGCGACAGCTTGCCGGCCATGCCCGCCGAGGCGAGCTTGTTGCGCAGATTGGAAACATATTTGCCCACCACCGGACGGACCGAGGCGTTGGCGACGGTCGTCAGGGTGCGCTCATATTCCTGCATTTCGGGCAGGACTTCGTGGCTCAGCGATACCGGAACGCCAGGCAGAACCTCGGCCGCCAGTTCGCCGACGCGTTTCTCATGCGCACCGTTGAGATAGGCGTTGATCAGGCTGACCGTGATCGCCTCGACGCCCTGCGCCTTCAGGAATTCGAGCTGGGCGCGGATGTCGTCGTCGTCGATCGGACGGACTTCCTGGCCGTCGGCGTTCATCCGGCCTTTGATCGTGACAGTGTCTTCGAGCGCGGCGAGCGGCTGCGGCTTCGGCCACACGATCCAGCCGGCAAGACCGCCCGGCACATAGCTGCGCGCGATCTGCATGATGTGGCGATAGCCCTCGGTCGTCACCAGGCCGACGCGCGAGCCCTTGCCTTCCAGCACCGCATTGGTGGCGACGGTGGTGCCGTGCAGGAAGAACTCCACGTCAGCCGGCGTGACGCCGGCCTTCTCGCAGATGGCGACGACGCCGTTGAGGATGCCCTCCGAACTGTCGTGCGGGGTCGACGGCGTCTTGTGACGCCAGAAGGCGCCGCTTTCGACGTCGAATAGGAGGAGGTCGGTGAAGGTTCCTCCGACGTCCACGCCCAGGCGATAACCCATTCGCTTCTACTCCTGTACGGTCTTGGGGAAGAGCGGCGCCAGCGCCACCATCCCGGGAAGTTTGCGTTGCATGATCTCGCTGAACCAGGCGTTGGCCTCGATGAGGCGGCCCAGGTCCATGCCCGTGTCCACGCCAGCCCGATGCAGCATATAGACGACATCCTCGCTGGCGACGTTGCCGGCCGCACCCGGCGCGAAGGGGCAGCCGCCCAGTCCGCCGAGGGCCGCGTCGACGATTGTCGCACCCGACTGGACCGCAGCCCAGACATTGGCGATGCCGGTGCCGCGCGTGTTGTGGAAGTGAACGCGCACCGGAATCGGCGCAACCGCTTCGACGACTTTGTTCACCAGCCGGGACACGCTCGCCGGATCCGCGACGCCGATCGTGTCGGCCAGGCCGATTTCGATCGGGTTCGCCTCGGCCAGCGAGCGGGCCATAGCGACGACGCGGTCCGGATCGACCTCACCTTCGAACGGGCATCCGAACGAGGCGCCGATCGTCACCTGCCCCTTCAGGCCGGCATTTTGCGCCGCACGGATGATGGCCTTCGCGGCTTCGACCGACTCGTCGCTCGTCTGGCCCTGGTTCGCCATGGCGAAACTGTCGGTCGAGACGCAGACCGCACCAAGTTCGTGGAGGCGGCCCGTGGCGATGGCACGTTCGGCGCCGCGCATGTTCATGACCAGGCCGATATAGCTGACGCCGTCGGCTTCGGGCAGGAGCGCGCACACCTCATCCGCATCCGCCATCTGCGGCACCCGGCGCGGGTTCACGAAGCTGGTTACCTCGATACGGCGCGCGCCGGCGTCGATCGACCGGCGAACCAGTTCGACCTTGTCGGCGGTCTCGATGACCTGCTTTTCATTCTGCAGCCCGTCGCGAGGTCCGACCTCGACGAAGCTGATCCTGTCGATCGTCACTGTTGCTATCCGTTCAATATTTGACCTTGGGAGCGATCTTCTCGCCGAACTCGCGAATGCCGGCGGTGAAGTCGAGCCAGCTCATCATCACGCCGGGTACGCCGGTTTCCGCGACGATGTCGTTGATCTTGCTGGCCACCGTTTCAGGTGTGCCGCACAGCAGCGGGAAGCTCATGAACGCCATGTTGCCCTGCTCGGCGGGCAGGTCGAGCGCGGCCTGGAGGTGCGAACTCGAGCCGCCCTCATTGGTGTCGAGCGCGGCGCTGCCGAGGATGTTGCCGATTGCCGAGCGATCCGCCTTGGCGATCACATCGTCGGCCAGCCTCTGCGCTTCGGCGTCGGTGCGACCGGTGATAACTGCGTAGAGTGGCAGCGTGCCGACCTGCCGGCCCACGGCAGCGGCCTTTTCGTTCATGGTTGACGTGAATTTCTTGAGATTTTCCGTCCCCGTCATGACGAAGCTGTAGTCGGCATTGTTGACGGTGAAATCGAGCCCCTTGGGCGACTGGCCGGCGCTGACGATGGTGGGCATCTTGGCAGGCTTCGGGGAGACGGTCGCGCGGTTCAGCTTGAAGAACTCGCCGTCGTGCGTGACTTCGTCCTCGGTCCACAGGCGCTTGACCACATGGATATATTCGGCGGCATAATCGTAGCGCCGCTCATAATAGTCGCTGCCCGGCCAGATTCCCATCGATTCATATTCGATGTGGTTCCAGCCGGTGACGATGTTCAGGCCGCAGCGTCCGCCCGAGATGTCGTTGATCGTGGCGATCATCCGGGCGCACACGGCGGGGTGGGTGGTGAGAAGGGTGGTGCTGGGGATCAGCTGGATCTTCGAGGTGCGGGCGGCCATGCCGGCGCACAGCGTGAAGGTCTCGAGGCAGCCGTCCCAATAGCCGGTGGTGCCGCCGAAGCCCTTCCACTTCATCATCGCGAGAGCGAAATCAAATCCCTGACGTTCGGCTTCCAGCGTTGCTTCGAGATTATGCTCGAAGCTGGGATCGTAGAGCGGTGCGGCCTCGGAAATAGTGAAGCCGTTGCGCGCGCTGGGCAGAAACACACCGTATTTCATGAAGCCTCCCTCGGGACTGGGTCAGTGGCAGGGCTTGATGTGCCGACCTTGGCCGACCAGTTGGATTTTGTGTACCAAAAATTCAGCGTTGTGCACTAATTTTCTGCCTGTGGCGCAAAAACACCGCTTCAGGCGGAAAAACGAGGCGCAAAACAAAGGGCTTGCAAAGAGATTTTATACAGTCACAACTTTTTTGTGTACGAACATCCCGATTCGCGGCACTATCTGCGTAACGAAAAGAGATGCCGCGCAGGGGGAAGCTCAAAAGGGGAGCCGTTTATGCTGAAGATTCGCTCGGTTTTGCTCGGTAGTGTCGCGATGCTGGCCTTCGGGGGTCAGGGTGTTCAAGCGCAGGAAACCCCGTCCGGGGCGGTCGACGGACAGCAGGAAATCACCGTTACCGCTCGTCGTCAGAGCGAACGCCTTGTCGACGTTCCGGCCTCGGTTTCGGTGCTCACTGCCGAAAATCTCCGCTCCTCCGGTATCGTCACGACGGAACAGGCGATCGCCTTCACGCCCGGCGTGACGATCGTGTCGAACGCCGCGCAGGTCGGCGACGCGCAGATCAACATTCGCGGCGTCAACGGCGCCCGCGACGCGGAGAGCAACGTCGCGCTGGTCGTCGACGGCATTCTCAAGACCAACACGGCCGCCATCAACCAGTATCAGGGCGACCTGCAGCAGTTCGAAGTGCTGAAGGGACCGCAGGGCGCCTATTATGGTCGAGGCGCGACCGCGGGTGCTTTCGTGCTCACCACCAAGAAGCCCGGCAAGACGCTCGAAGCAAGCGGTCGTGGCTATCTTGCGACGCAGAATGGGCAACTCGCCGAAGGCTCGGTCTCCGGTCCGCTCAGCGACACGCTCGGCTTCGTCCTGTTCGGCCAGTATCGCCACACCGACGGCTTCTACCGCAACAACGGCCCGACCAGGGACGTTCAGGGCAAGATCGTCGACAACTACCGGGGCTGGAGCCTCGGCGGGCGGCTCGTCTATGACCCGACCGACCGCCTGTCGATCGACATGAAGGCACGCTATGGCGAGGTGAAGGCTGCTGCGCTGAACTTCGAGGCTATTTTCGCTCTGCCCGATTTCGCGACCGGCCTGAACAGCCCGAAATTCTTCGAGGACGTCAACGATCACACCCGCTTCAACTATCAGCGGAACATCAAGAACCGCGACAATCAGCGGACGGTCGAAGCCTCGATCAAGGCCGATTACGAGTTCGATACGGCGAAGCTGACCGGCTGGGTGTCCTATTCGGACATCGACGAGACGCTCGTCGGTGACGCGTCGGCTGCCTCGCTCGGGCGCTTCAACAACCAGCCTTCCTGTATCGCCAGCACGGCCGCGCTGTTCGCCGCCGGCGTGACGCTGCCGGCGCCGCTCGCCCTCGGGCCGACGCCCGCCGCCTCGCTGTTCGGCCCATTTGGTCCGACGACCTGCGACGGCATTCAGGTCACCGTCCGCGACCAGAAGGACATCAGCGCCGAAGTCCGGCTCGTCTCGACCACCGACGGTCCGCTGTCCTGGTCGGTCGGCGCTTATTATCTGCACATCAACCGCCATTATGGCGTGGCGGTGAACGAGGATACCGGCCAGGGTTCTCTCGACACGCTGTACAACCCGCCGGGCTCGATCAATCCGACCTCGCAGCTGTTCGACGACAAGCTGCTTACCGACGCTTATGCGGCCTTCGGCTCGCTGCAGTACAAGCCGACCGACAAGCTCACCGTGTCGGGCGCGCTGCGCTATGACCGGGAAGAGCGCAAGGTCGAGCCGCTGGTCCCGAACGTGCTCGACCCGGTCACCGGCGGCCCGATCAACCCGGGCTTTTCGGTCGGATCGCTGGTGCCGAAGAAGAAGACCTACCAGCTGGCGCAGCCCAAGTTCACCGCGCGCTATGAGGTCACGCCGGACGTCAATCTCTATGTCGACTATGGCGTGGGCTTCAAGGCCGGCGGCTTCAACAGCCAGGGCTCTGGCGCGATCATCGACCAGTTCTTCAACCAGCTGCTCGGATCGAATCTCGGCGTGGCCGACGACTACAAGAAGGAAAAGTCGAACGCGATCGAGGCCGGCTTCAAGCTCCGCCTCGCGGATGGCAAGCTGCAGATCGATGGCGCGGTCTATCGCAACATCGTTCGCGACATGCAGTTCTTCGAGTTCTACACGGGCACTTTCGGCCTGCTGCGCGTCGTGTCGAACATCGACAAGGTCCGCCTGCAGGGCGCTGAACTCGGCGTCCTCTATCGTCCGGTTCGCGGTGTGACGCTGACGGTGGGCGGCAACGTCCTCGACAGCAAGATTCTGCGCAACTCGGTCCGTCCGGACACGGTCGGCAACAAGTCGCCCTACACGGCCGACTACACCCTTAACGCCGGTCTGCAGCTCGAACAGCCCGTTTCGGATACGCTCGACCTGACCTTCAAGGCCGATTACCGCCTGACCGGCCCGACCTGGTTCCACGTTGTGCAGAACCAGAAGCGCCGGACGATCTTCGACGTGTTCTTCCCGGGCCTCGGCACGGGCGATTATTCGAAGTCGCAGCGCGATGCCTATGGCATCCTCAACCTGCGTGCGGGTGTGAAGTCGCAGAACTGGCGTCTGACCGCCTTCGTGAACAATGTGTTCAAGAAGCGCTATCTCGAAGAAGTCATCCCGGCTCCCGAGTTCGGCGGCTCCTTCTCGACTCCGGGCCAGCTGCGCACGATCGGCGTCGAAGCCGGCTTCAACTTCTGACGCGACAAGGGTGGCCGGGCTTGCCCCGGCCACATCTTTCAGGAGGCGACGGCATGAGATTGCAGGACAAGAGCGCACTCGTGACCGGCAGCAGTTCCGGTATCGGCGAGGCGGTCATCCTGGCCTTCGCCCGCGAAGGCGCTTCCCACCTGATCGTCAACTATCCCGACGAACGCGAACGTGAGCGGGCCGAGGCAGTCGCGCAGCGCGCGTCGGAACTCGGCGCCAAGGCGATCGCCCTGCGAGCCGACGTCAGCGACGCCGATGCCGTTGCTGCGCTGGTCGAGCAGGCCGAAGCCTTTGCCGGCAAGATCGACATCCTCGTGAACAATGCCGGCATCGGCCATGCCGATCCGGTCGAAAGTCTGTCGGTCGAGACATGGGACCGCGTGATCGGCATCCACCTGCGCGGGACCTTCCTCGTCACCAGGGCCGTCCTGCCCGGCATGTATGCGCGCAACAGCGGGCGGGTCATCAACACCGCATCGCAACTCGCCTATAAGGGCGCACCGGGTCTGTCGGCCTATACGGCCGCCAAAGGGGGCATCCTGTCCTTCACCCGGTCGCTCGCGCTGGAGATCGGCGAACGCGGGGTGCGGGTGAACTGCGTGGCGCCCGGCGCGACGCGGACGCCGATCCTCGAGGCGGTGCCGCCTTCGGTGCTGGAGGCCGTGCGCGCCGCCATTCCGACGGGCCGGATCGCCACGGTGGAGGATATCGCACCAGCCTATGTCTTTCTGGCTTCAAGCGACGGTGACCATTTCCAGGGACAGTGCATCAGCCCCAATGGCGGAGATCAGTTTCTCTAGGCTGGAACGGGTGGCAAGCGTGGAAGCGCCTTGGTAAGGGCCCTGTCTCGATTAGTATACAATTTGCCGCGGGGACAGATGTCGAAATCATCCGAACAGGCCTATCGACTGATCCGCGGCGCGATCCTGCAAGGCCATTTTCCCGCCGGCCAGTTCGTGCCCGAGGACGAATTTGCGCACTATTGCGGGATGTCGCGAACGCCGGTGCGGGAAGCGATCGCGCAGCTGGTCGCCGAAATGCTGCTGCAACGCTCGGATACCAATCGTGTGTTCGTGCCGGTCTGGTCCGACGAGGACTATGAAGAGCTGTTCACGCTGCGTGCCTATCTGGAAAGCCATTGCGCGCAACGCGCCGCGCGCTTCATCACGGCCGAACAGATCGAAGAACTCAAAAGCCATTACGCCTTCATCGAGCGCGCCATAACGCTGCGGCCCGATGCCAGCGTATCCGACTTCGTCGAGGGGAACCGGCGCTTCCACCGGGTGCTTATGCGGGCGGCTCAATCCGAGCGGCTTAACCAGCTGATGCAGCTGGTGGTGAACCAGATCGTCATCCATCGTACGGCCGAACGCTATTCGGCGTTGGACATGGCCCGCAGCCAAAGCGACCATTTCGATCTGATCACTGCGCTCGAGGCGCACGACGCCGAATGGGCCGGGTCGATCGCGACCAGCCACATCCGGCGCGCGGCCGGCGCCTATCGGCAGAATCGCGATCGTCTGGCGAACGGGGAGTAATCTGAGGTTAGCCGATAAGCGGCTGTCAGACCCGTTCGACCGCGAGGGCGAGGCCCTGACCGACACCGATGCACATCGTCACCAGCGCCCGCCGACCGTCGCGTGTTTCCAGTGCATGGACCGCCGTCTGAACCAGACGAGCGCCCGTCATGCCGAGCGGATGGCCGAGCGCGATGCCGCCGCCATGCGGGTTCACATGCTCCGCATCGCCGGGAATGCCGAAATCGGCCAGCGAGGCCAGCACCTGCGAGGCAAAGGCTTCGTTGAGTTCGATGACATCGAAGTCGCTGATGGAGAGCCCCAGCCGGTCGAGCAGCTTGCGCGTCGCCGGGACGGGACCGATGCCCATGAGGCGCGGTTCGACCCCGGCGGTCGCCATGCCCAGCACCCGTGCGCGGGGCGTGAGGCCATGACGTTTCGCGGCGGTCTCGCTCGCCAGAAGCAGGGCGGCAGCGCCGTCGTTCACGCCCGAGGCATTGCCGGCCGTGACGGTACCGCCGGGACGCACGATCGGCTTGAGCGCGCCAAGCGCTTCCAGCGTTGTATCGGCACGCGGATGTTCGTCGCGGTCGACGGTGATGTCGCCCTTCCGGCCCTTGATCGTCACCGGCACGATCTCCTCGGCGAAAAAGCCTGCGGCGTGCGCGGCTGCGGCGCGCTGCTGGCTGCGGAGCGCGTAGGCGTCCTGAGCGGCGCGCTCGATGCCATGGGCGTCGGCGACATTCTCGGCGGTCTCGGGCATCGAATCGGTGCCGTACAGGCTCTGCATCCGGCGGTTGACGAAGCGCCAGCCGATCGTCGTGTCGGCGATCTCCGCGTCGCGCCCGAACGGTTTGTCCGACTTGGCGAGGACGAAGGGCGCGCGCGTCATGCTTTCGACCCCGCCGGCGATCGCGACGTCGATCTCGCCCAAGCGGATCGCGCGCGCCGCCGTGCCCACCGCATCGGCACCGCTGGCGCAGAGCCGGTTCAGCGTCACCCCGCCGACGCCGACCGGCAGCCCGGCGAGGAGCCCCGCCATGCGCGCCACATTGCGATTGTCCTCGCCCGCCTGGTTGGCACAGCCGAGGAAGACATCGTCGACCGCCGCCGGATCGATGCCGCTCCGCTCGACCAGTGCGCGGATCGGTATCGCGGCGAGGTCATCGGTGCGCACCATCGACAGCGCGCCGCCATGGCGGCCGATGGGCGTGCGCAGGGCGTCGCAGATATAGGTTTCGGTCATGGTCGTCACTCCGCTGTCGACGCGATCGCCACGGAGGGCGACCGCCGCTATTAGTTTAGCCTTAAAGCAAATTGTGCGGCGCACCGCGAAAGGAAAATTAGGCGCGGGCCTACTATTTTAAGATTGAACCAAGCCCTTGCCCCCGTCAGATGGTCTCTTGCCCGTCGATCGCGGGGGCATGCGCTGTGGCGAGGGATGGATGGAGGAAAAGCACGACGGCTCTCTTGAGGCGCCGATGGACCTGCGGGTCTGGGTGCGCCTGCTGAGCTGCGCCATGCGGATCGAGAAGCGGCTGCGGCGCAACTTCGCCGAGCAGTTCGACACGACACTGCCGCGCTTCGATGTCATGGCGTCGCTCGATCGCTATCCCGATGGGCAGACGATGGGGGATCTTTCGCGGGCGCTGCTCGTCTCCAACGGCAACGTCACCTCGATCGTGCGCCAGCTGGAGGCTCAGAAGCTGGTCGAGACCAATGTCGATCCCAACGACCGGCGTTCGGCGATCGTGACCCTGACCCCCGAAGGCAAGACGCTGTTCAAGCGCATGGCGCGCGATCATCAGGGCTGGGTGCGCGATGCGATGAAGGACTTTCCGCGCGACAAGCAGCAGCAGCTCTACGACCTGCTCGCCGACCTCAAAGTCTCGATCGGGCGCTCCTGATGGGCTTCCGTACGACCGCGCAGGTCCGCTTCGCGCATATCGATGCGGCGGCGATCGTCTTCTACCCGCGCTATTTCGAGTTTCTCAACGGCGCGGTCGAAGACTGGTTTGCCGCGATGGGGCATGACTTTCACGGGCTTCACGTCCGCCGCCAGCTCGGCGTGCCGACCGTCAGCCTGCAATGCGAATTCCAGGCGCCGAGCGAGCTGGGCGACATTCTCGACATCGACATCGAACCGCGCCGTATCGGTGGATCGAGTTGCGCTTATGATTTCCGGATGTCGGCCGGTGGTCAGCAGCGCATCCTGGGCAATGGCGTACTGGTCTGCATGGATTTGTCGGCGCGCAAGTCGGTGCCCTGGCCCGACGACATGCGCGCGGCGATGACGCCTTACCTCCTCACCGCCTGATCCCATCGTCGCATCCCGGCGCTGGGGCGGGCTGCAGAAATAGTATAGACTTAAAATAATCTGTCACTAGTGCATGGCACCGATGCACTGGAAAATCGCCTTGGAGGGTGGGACGATGGTTGTGACGCAGGAAAAGCTCGACGGGATCTTGGTCCTCACGGCCGATTATCCTCCGGTCAATGCGCTCGGCCACGCGGTCCGTGCTGGTCTCGCTGAGGGGATCGCGGCCGCTGCGGCGGACCCGGACGTGTCGGCTGTCGTCATCCTCTGCGCCGGCAAGACCTTCTTTGCAGGCGCCGACATTGCCGAGTTCGGCAAGCCCCGCCTCGACCCGGTCCTGCCCGCCCTGTGCGACGCGATCGAGGCCAGCCCCAAGCCGGTCGTCGCGGCGATCCACGGCACGGCGCTTGGCGGCGGCCTCGAAGTGGCGCTGGCTGCCCACTATCGTCTGGCCGTGAGCAGCGCGAAGTTCGGCATGCCCGAGGTCAAGCTGGGCCTGATCCCCGGCTCGGGCGGGACGCAACGGCTGCCGCGCCTGGTCGGTCTCGACATGGCGCTGCGAATGATCGTGCTGGGCGAGCAGCTGGGCACGGCTGCGGCGGCCGAGCATGGGCTCATCGACCGGATCGTCGAGGATGTCGACCTGCGCGAGGCGGCGATCGCCTTTGCGCGGGAGGTTGTGGACGCGCGCCCCTTGCCGCGGACGGGAGAGCGTTCGGTTGCAGCCGACGAAGCGCTCGTCGTACGCTTCAAGGCCGAAAACGGCCGCAAGATCGCCGGCCAGACCGCACCCGACGCGGCGATCGAGGCGGTTATCGGTGCCACTGCGCTGTCGATGTCGGATGGTCAGGCGCTCGAACGCCGGCTGTTCCTTGCGCTTGAGAAGGGCGAGCAGTCGCGCGCGCTGCGCTATCTCTTCGGCGCCGAGCGGCAGGCGAGCCGGATCGACGGTATCGGGGACGACGTCGCTGTGCGGTCCGTCGAGCATGTCGGCATCATCGGCGCGGGCACGATGGGCACGGGCATCGCGATCAACTTCCTGCTCGCGGGGCTGCGCGTGTCGCTGCTCGAACTAGACGCGACGGCGCTCGATCGTGGCGTCGCCAGCATCGGCAAGACGCTCGACGGCTCGGTCGCCAAGGGGCGTCTGAGCGCGGAGGCTGCGGCGCGGGCGAAGGCGTTGCTGTCGCCATCGCTCCGCTATGAGGAACTGGCCGGCTGCGACCTGGTGATCGAGGCGGTGTTCGAGCTGATGAGCGTCAAGAAGGACGTTTTCGGTGCGCTCGACAAGGTCGTCCGGCCCGATGCTATCCTTGCGACGAACACGAGCTATCTCGACATCGACGAGATAGCGGGTTCGGTGTCGCATCCCGAGCGCTTCCTGGGCATGCATTTCTTCTCGCCCGCGAACATCATGAAGCTGCTGGAGATCGTGCGCGGCGCGCGGACGGCACCGGAGGTGCTCAAGACCGCGATGCAGCTCGGTCGCAGGATCGGCAAGACCGCCGTCGTCGCGGGCAATTGCTATGGCTTCATCGGCAACCGGATGCTGGCGCAGCGGCGCAAGCAGGCCATCGCGCTGCTGATGGAGGGCGCGACGCCCGAGCAGATCGACCGCGTCCACACCGGCTTCGGCATGCCGATGGGCCCGTTCCAGATGTCCGATCTCGCCGGAGTGGATATTGGCTGGCACCGCGATCCGACACGGATCGAGACGCTGCAGGATGCGCTGTGCGCCGCAGGCCGCTTCGGCCAGAAGGCGGGCAAGGGCTATTATGATTATGACGCCGACCGCCGCAGGTCGCCCTCGCCCGAGGCGCTGGCGATCATCGAAGAGTTCGCCAGAGCGTCGGGCGCCGAACGGCGCGTGATCACGGACGACGAGATCCGCGAGCGGACCTTGTACGTTATGGTCAACGAGGGCGCGCGGATCATCGAGGAGCGGATTGCGCAGCGCGCATCCGATATCGATGTGGTGTGGATCCACGGCTATGGCTGGCCGCGCTACCGTGGCGGGCCGATGCACTGGGCCGATCAGGTGGGGGCAGCGACGATCGTCGAGTCGCTCCATCGGCACGGAATGGAGACCAGCCCCCTGCTCGAACGGCTCGCACAGGAGAACGGACGTTTCACGTCCTGACGCTTCGCTGGCACGAGCGTTGATCCAGATCATTTACTTTACGCTTGAAATATCTCCGGGCTCGGATATGTTTTAGACATAAAATGATTTCGGAGACTCCCCGATGAAGATTGCATGCGTGGGCGGTGGCCCGGCCGGTCTCTATTTCGCCATCTCGATGATGCTGCGCGATCCTTCGCACGACATCACCGTGTTCGAGCGCAACCGGCCCGGCGACACCTTCGGCTGGGGCGTGGTCTTCTCCGACCAGACGATGGAGCATCTGAACGGCAACGACCCGATCAGCGCCAGGACGATGATCGACGAACTCGCCCATTGGGACGATATCGACGTGCACGTCGTCGATGGCGACAAGAAGGTGAAGAACAGCTCGACCGGCCACGGCTTCATCGGCATCGGCCGCAAGCGCCTGCTCAACATCCTGCAGGACCGCGCCCGCGAACTCGGCGTGAAGCTGGAGTTCGAGGTCGATATCGATCCGAACGAGGATTTCCTCTCGAGCTACGACCTCGTGATCGCGTCCGATGGCGTCAACAGCAAGCTGCGCCGCGCCTATGAGGAGCATTTCGACGTCGACATCGACGTCAAGCGCAATAAGTTCGTCTGGCTCGGGACGCACCAGCGCTTCGACGCATTCAACTTCATCTTCGTGAACACCGAATATGGCTGGATTTGGGCCCACGCCTACCAGTTCGACAAGGACACGGCGACCTTCATCGTCGAGACCACGCCCGAGGTCTACGAGAAGGTCGGCTTCGACCGCATGACGCAGGAAGAGAGCTGCCGCTTCTGCGAGAAAATCTTCGCCGACCATCTCGGCGGGCACGCGCTGATGACCAATGCCAGCCATGTTCGCGGCTCGGCCTGGATCAACTTCCCGCGCTTGATCTGCGGCAAGTGGAGCTACAAGAACATCATCCTGCTGGGCGACGCCGCTCACACCGCGCATTTCTCGATCGGCTCAGGCACCAAGCTTGCGCTCGAGGACGCGATCAAGCTGGCCGAGGTCGTCAGCCGCCCCGACTTCAAGAGCAAGGAAGGCGTCGTCGCAGCGCTCGACGAATATCGCGAGGAGCGCCACCTGGAGGTGCTCAAGATCCAGAATGCGGCGCGCAACTCGACCGAATGGTTCGAGCATCTCGACCGCTATCTGAAGATGGATCCGATGCAGTTCACCTACACGCTGCTGACCCGCAGCCAGCGGGTGAGCCATGAGAATCTGCGCCTGCGCGATCCGGCCTGGCTCGCCCAGCTCGAGCGGGAGCTCGCCGCCAAGGCGTTCGGCGAGGTCGTGAATGAGCCCGTCCCGCCGATGTTCCTGCCCTTCCGCCTGCGCGACATGGAGCTGCGCAACCGGATCGTGATGTCGCCCATGGCGATGTATTCGGCGACCGACGGCGTGCCCAACGACTTCCACCTCGTCCACTATGGCGCGCGTGCGCTGGGCGGCGCGGGTCTGATCCTGACCGAAATGACCTGCATCTCGCCCGAGGCGCGCATCACTCCGGGCTGCACGGGCCTGTGGAACGACGAGCAGACCGCCGCCTGGAAGCGCCTGACCGACTTCGTGCACAGCGTGCCGGGCGCCAAGATCTGCGTCCAGCTCGGCCATAGCGGTTCGAAGGGCTCTACCCGCCTCGCCTGGCAGGGCATCGACAAGCCGCTCGAAGAGGGCAACTGGCAGGTCGTGGCGCCGTCCGACGTCCCCTACGGTCCCGACAATCAGGTCCCCGTCCCGCTGACGCGCGAGGGCATGGACGCGATCCGCGACGATTTCGTCAACGCGACCCGCCGTGCGCTCGATGCCGGTTTCGACATGGTCGAGCTGCACTGCGCCCATGGCTATCTGCTGTCCGGCTTCATCAGCCCGACGCAGAACAAGCGCACCGACGAATATGGTGGCAGCCTGGAGAACCGCCTGCGCTACCCGCTGGAGATCTTCCACGCGATGCGCGCCGTCTGGCCGGCCGACAAGCCGATGTCGGTGCGTATCTCGGCGCATGACTGGGTCGAGGGTGGCATCACCCCGGACGAGGCGGTAGAGATCAGCCGGGCCTTCAAGGAAGCCGGCGTCGATCTGGTCGACGTGTCCTCGGGTCAGGTCAGCAAGAAGGAGAAGCCGGTCTACGGCCGCATGTTCCAGACGCCCTTCTCCGACCAGATCCGCAACGAGCTCGACGTCAGCACGATGGCGGTCGGCAACATCTATGAGGTCGACCACGTCAACTCGATCATCGCCGCCGGTCGTGCCGACCTGTGCGCGATGGGGCGCCCGCATCAGATGGACCCGAACTGGACGCTGCATGCCGCCGCGAGCCAGCAGTACAAGAAGGCGCCCGTACCCGACCAGTATAAGAGCGGCTTCTTCCAGGCCCAGCTCAACGCGCAGCGCGCCGCGCAGATGGTGCCGCTGAAGTGAGCGCATTCCGCCATGTCGTGGTGACCGGCGGCGGCAGCGGGATCGGCCGGGCCATCGCGCTCGACATCGCCCGCGCCGGCCACCGCGTCACCATCATGGGCCGGAATGCCGAGCGGCTGGAAGCGGTGCGCGCCGAGCATCCCGACCTGCTGGCGATTGCCTGCGACGTGGGCGATGCTGCCGCTGTGGACGCGGCCTTTGCGCGCGCTACCCAGGAGCGCGGTTCGGTCGACACGCTGGTCAACTGCGCCGGTTCGGTGAAGACCGCGCCCTTCCTGAAGACGGGCAACGACGTCTGGGAAGCGCTGTGGCGGACCAACGTCATGGGGGCGGTCAACGCGACCCGCGCGGTGCTGCCGGCGATGCGCGAACTGCCGGCGGGGCGGATCATCAACATCGCCAGCACGGCGTCGCTCAAGGGCTATGCCTATGTCAGCGCCTATACCGCGACCAAGCATGCGTTGCTCGGGATGACCCGCGCGCTGGCGACCGAGCTGGCGGGGACGGCGATCACCGTCAACGCGATCTGCCCGGGCTATGCCGACACCGACATCGTTCGCGATGCCGTCGCCACGATCGTCGCCAAGACGGGGCGGAGCGAGGCCGAGGCGATGACGACCTTCACCGGCACCAACCCCCAGGGCCGGCTGATCCAGCCCGACGAGGTGGCGGGCGCGGTGCACTGGCTGATGTCCGATCTCGCCCGCTCCGTCACGGGCCAGGCGATCGTCGTCGCCGGCGGAGAAGTCATGTGAGGAGGATGGGATGTTGAACCCGGCAGATTATTCGCCGAAGCACTTTGCCTATGCGTTTGACGGCAAGGTCGCGACGGTCACGCTGAACCGACCCGAGCGGAAGAACCCGCTGACCTTCGAATCCTATGCCGAGCTGCGCGATTTCTTCCGCGACCTCGTCTATGCGACCGAGGTCAAGGCCGTGGTCGTCACCGGTGCCGGCGGCAATTTCTGTTCGGGCGGCGACGTGCACGAGATCATCGGCCCGCTGACGAAGATGGAGATGCCCGAGCTTCTCGCCTTCACCCGCATGACCGGCGATCTGGTCAAGGCGATGCGCGCCTGTCCGCAGCCGGTGATCGCGGCGATCGACGGCATCTGCGCGGGCGCGGGCGCGATCATGGCGATGGCGTCGGACATCCGGTTCGCGACCCCGGCGACCAAGACCGCCTTCCTGTTCACCCGCGTCGGCCTGGCCGGCGCCGATATGGGCGCCTGTGCGATCCTGCCGCGGATCATCGGCCAGGGCCGCGCGTCGGACCTGCTCTTCTCGGGCCGGTCGCTCGGCGCCGAGGAAGGCGAACGCTGGGGCTTCTACAACCGCATCGTCGCGTCCGAGGAGGTGCTGAACGAGGCGCAGGCCTATGCCGCCATGCTCGCCTCGGGGCCGACCTTCGCGCATGGCATCACCAAGAATCAGCTCAACATCGAGTGGGCGATGTCGCTCGACGTGGCGATCGAGGCCGAGGCGCAGGCGCAGTCGATCTGCATGCAGACGCGCGATTTCGAGCGTGCCTACAACGCCTTCGTCGCCAAGTCGAAGCCCGTGTTCGAGGGCAATTGAGATGGCGGACCAGAGCTTCCTGTCCTGGCCCTTCTTCGAGGATCGCCACCGCAGCTACGCCCAGGACCTGGAAGCCTGGTGCCGCAAGAACGCCGACGCGCTTCATCATGAGACGGGCGACGTGGACGCCGACTGCCGCGCGCTCGTGCGGCTGCTCGGCGAGGCGGGTTTCCTGCGCGCGGCGGTTCCGGCCGATTTCGGTGGTCTGAACAGCCCGGTCGACGTCCGCACCCTATGCCTGACCCGGCAGATATTGGGCTATCATCATGGGCTGGCCGACTTCGCCTTCGCGATGCAGGGGCTCGGCACCGGCGCGATCGGCCTGTTCGGCAGCGATGCGGTCAAGGCCGCCTATCTGCCCAAGGTAGCGCGCGGCGAGATGATCGCGGGCTTTGCCCTGTCCGAGAAGGAAGCGGGCTCCGACGTCGCGGCGATGGCGACCAGCGCGACCAAGGTCGACGGGGGCTGGATCATCAACGGCGAGAAGACCTGGATCTCCAACGGCAGCATCGCCGATATCCTCACGATCTTCGCCCGCAGCGGCGAGGCGCCCGGCGCGCGCGGCCTCTCCGCCTTCGTCTTCCCGACCGCGACCGAGGGCTTCTCGGTCACCGAGAAGATCGACGTGATCGCGCCGCATCCGCTGGCGACGATCCGCTTCGACAATTGCTTCGTGCCCGACGATCATCTGCTCGGTGAGCCGGGCCGGGGCTTCATGGTCGCGATGGCGACGCTCGATATGCTGCGCTCGACCGTGGGCGCCGCAGCCCTCGGCTTCGCGCGCCGCGCCACCGACGAGGCGCTCGCCCGCGCGACGACGCGCAAGCTGTTCGGGGCGCCGCTGTCGGACCTGCAGCTGACGCAGGCGGCGCTGGCCGACATGGCGCTCGGCAACGACGCCAGCGCGCTGCTGATCTATCGCGCGGCCTGGGCCAAGGACAGCGGCCAGCCGCGCATCACGCGCGAGGCGGCGATGGCGAAGCTCTATGCGACCGACACCGCGCAGGTGACGATCGACAAGGCGGTCCAGCTGTTCGGCGGCGAGGGCGTCGTCAGCGGCAAGATGGTCGAGCGGCTCTATCGCGAGATCCGCGCGCTGCGCATCTATGAGGGCGCCAGCGAAGTACAGAAGGTGGTGATCGCGCGTGCGACGATCGCCGAAGCGCAGGAACAGGCACAGTGAAGACATTGCAACCGGCCGGCTGGCCGCGCCCGAAGGGCTATGCGAACGCGATCGAGACGCGCGGCCGCACCATCTACACCGCCGGCCTGGTCGGCTGGAACGAGGAAGAGAAGTTCGTCGCGAAGGACCTGCCCGGCCAGTTCGAGCAGCTGCTGCGCAACCTCGTCGCGCTCCTCGCCGAGGCGGGCGCCAAGCCCGAGCATGTCGTGCGGATGACCTGGTACGTCACCGACAAGCAGGCCTATCTCGCCGAGGTGCGCCGCATCGGCGAAATCTACCGTGCGATAATGGGGCGTGTCTTCCCGACGATGGCGGTGGTGCAGGTCGTCGCGCTTATGGAAGACGAAGCGCTGATCGAGATCGAGACGACCGCGGTCATCCCCGACTGACATATACTTTCATCATTCCGGCCCGACCGTCTGGTGCGCGACGGCCCCGCAAAGAGGAACATGACATGAGCCAGATGAGCCGGTTCGACTGGTCCGATCCCTTCCTGCTCGACGACCAGCTGACCGATGACGAGCGGATGATCCGCGATGCCGCGCGCGCCTATGCGCAGGATCGCCTCCAGCCGCGCGTGATCGACGCCTTCGCGCGCGAGCATACCGATCCGGAAATCTTCCGCGAGATGGGCGCGCAGGGCCTGCTCGGCGTGACGATCCCCGAAGCCTATGGCGGCGCGGGCGCCTCCTATGTCGCTTATGGCCTGGTCGCACGCGAGGTCGAGCGGGTTGATTCCGGCTATCGCTCGATGATGTCGGTGCAGTCGAGCCTCGTCATGTACCCGATCTACAGCTACGGCTCGGAAGAGCAGAAGCAGCGCTATCTGCCGAAGCTGGCCTCGGGCGAATGGATCGGCTGCTTCGGCCTCACCGAGCCGGATGCCGGTTCGGATCCGGGCGGCATGCGCACCCGCGCGACCAAGATCGACGGCGGCTATCGCCTCAACGGCAACAAGACCTGGATCTCCAACTCGCCGATCGCCGACGTGTTCGTGATCTGGGCGAAGTCGGACGCGCATGACGGTCAGATCCGCGGCTTCGTCGTCGAGAAGGGCGCCAAGGGCCTGTCCGCGCCGAAGATCGAAGGCAAATTCTCGCTGCGCGCGTCGATCACCGGCATGATCAACCTCGACGACGTCGAAGTGGGCGAAGATGCGCTGCTGCCGAACGTGCAGGGCCTGAAGGGGCCGTTCGGCTGCCTCAACCGTGCGCGCTACGGCATTTCCTGGGGTTCGCTCGGCGCGGCGGAGTTCTGCTTCGACGCGGCGCGTTCCTACGGCCTCGACCGCAAGCAGTTCGGCCGCCCGCTGGCCGCGACCCAGCTCTACCAGAAGAAGCTGGCCGACATGCTCACCGACATCGCGCTCGGCCTGCAGGCCAGCCTGCGCGTCGGCCGCCTGATGGACGAAGGCCGCTTCGCGCCGGAGATGGTCTCGATCGTCAAGCGCAACAATGTCGGCAAGGCGCTCGACATCGCGCGCATGGCCCGCGACATGCACGGCGGCAACGGCATCTCCGAGGAGTATCAGGTGATCCGCCACATGGTGAATCTGGAGACCGTCAACACCTATGAAGGCGCGCATGACGTCCACGCCCTGATCCTGGGCCGCGGCATCACCGACATCGCCGCCTTCTGACGAGGCCCACCCTTCCCCCGGCGACGGGGGAGGGGCGGGAAGGGGCTGGCCGTCACCGCTGCAGGAGCGGCCGGCCCCTTCCCAAAACATCGCAGCATAGGTGCAGCAAAAAGGGGCCCGTCGCTTGGACGGGCCCCTTTTTTGTGCGCAGCATAGGTCGGGGGGATGGCCGGTCAGGCCGCCAGCAGCTCCTGCAGATGCTGGCCCTTCTCGTCGGCCAGCGCCGTCTCGCGCGCTTGGGCGAGCCAGCCGGCCGTACGTTCGGAGGCGGGCAGCGCGTGGAGGCGCGCGCGGATCGCGGCATAGTTGCGCAGGCCGCGCTCGAATGTGTCGCTATAGCCCTTGATCAGCCGCTGGCAGCGCGCGATCTCGACCGCGAGGGCATTGTCCGCCGGGGCGGCCTCGCGGATGTCCTGCAGCCATTGCTCGATGCGGTGCTGTTCCTCGCGATAGCGCAGCGTCCGGCGCCGCATGCCGCGCATCCGCGACAGCAGCCACAGCACCGCGAACCAGCGGGCGCTGGTCGTCTCGACATGGCGGCCCTTCTGGAAGAAGGGGTCGAGCCAGCGCTTGAGCCGGTCGGAGGCAAGGATCCTGCCGCCGATCGATTCCGGCAGCGTTTCGCACACTTCCTGCAGGCGCGGATGCATGAACTCGGTGACGGTCAGCAGCTGGTCCGAACCGGCATGGACCTCCTTGCGGACGCGCTCCATGCGGCTTTCGCGCACCTTGAGGTCGGCGACGCGGATCGTGTCCTCGTAGCTCATCCAGAGCGCCAGATGCCGCGCGGTCTCCTCGCTCAGCAGGAAGGGCGCGGCATCGACGGCGGCGACAGCCTCGAGCCGGTCGAGATAAAGCTCGGCATAGGCCGCGTCCTGATAGTCCATCAGGCGCTGCACCCCGTGAAGCGCATTGGCATGGGCGGCGGCCGGAAGCTTCGCCGCGATCCGCGCTGCCAGCGCACGGCCAGCCTCGCTGGTCGGCTGCGGCGCGTCATGCTGCGGCGCTTCGGGCAGCGTCACCGCGCCCTGCGCCGCGCGCAGGCCCTCGTCGAAGCCCTTGAGGTTGGAGGGAACCGCGATGCCGCTCTGGCGGATCGCCTCCTCGAAGGCGTCGCGGCCGAAGGGCAGGGTGCCGCTGCCGGCGAGCGCGCCGAACATCACCGCGCTGATCACGCTGCCCGACCGCTCGGTCGCGGCTTCCATGTCGAAGCCGATGAAGCGCTTGGCGCGACGTCCTGCCGCCTCGATGATCTTGTCGCTGTTGCCGCGCCCGTCGCCCATCGCCGACTTTTCGGCGATCGAATAGACGCGGTGGGTGGAGCTGATCAGCGTGGTGCGGTCGCCGGTGGAGAAGTTGCGCAGCATGGCGCGGCCCGCCTCCATCAGTTCGGAGGCGATGACGATGTCGACGTCGCCGGGCACGGGCATCTGCGCCATGATCGGCACGCGGCCGTCCACCACCCGGGCCAGCTCGATATAATAGACGGTCGAGCCGGTCCGCTGGGCGACGCCGGGGACCGAGGTGCCCTGCGCGAGCCAGCCATGGTGGCGCGCCATTTCCTGGATCCAGTCGGCGAGCACGCCGCCGCCCTGGCCGCCCATGGCGAGAATGGCGATGCAGATGCGGTTGCGGTCCGCAGTAGTCACAGCGTTCATCAGAAGGCCCTCGCGGCGCGCGCGCGGTTGTCGCGCTGTTGCAGGAAGCCGATCACGGCGTCGCCGATCCGCTTGCGGAAGCGTTCCCAGCCGGTCGGGTTGGAGACGATGCTCGCGCGGTAGAAGCTGGGGCACAGCACGGCGGCATGGCTGACCTCGCCGCACAGGCCGCAGCCGACGCAGCTGTTCTCGACATGCGCCACCGGATCGCGCCGCAACGGATCGGGGTTCGGCTTGATCGTCAGCGACGGGCAGCCCGACAGGCGGACGCAGCTGTGATCGCCGGTGCAGGTGTCGGAATCGACGCCGAAACGCTCGCGCACGACGCGCTTGCCCTCCTTGATCGCCTTGCGCACTGCCGGCTTTTCGCGCCGCTGCTTGTTGAGCATGCACTCGGACTGGGCGACGATGATCTTCGGGCCCTTTTCGGGGCTGGTCAGCGCCTCGCGCAGCGCGGCCGTCATGCGCTTCAGGTCATAGGTGCGGTCGATCGTGCGCACCCATTTCGCGCCGATGCCGCGCACCGCGCGCTCGATCGGGTGGCGCGTCGCGCGCTCCTTGTTGTCGGCGCGCGAGGACAGGATGTCCTGGCCCCCCGTGGCTGCCGAATAGCCATTGTCGATGATCAGGGTGACGGTGTCGTCCTTGTTGAACACCGCATTGCCGATCCCCGAGGTCAGGCCGTTATGCCAGAAGCCGCCATCGCCCATCACCGCGATCGCGCGCTTGTCCTTGGGCTTGAACGCCGAGGCGCCAGCCGTGCCCAGGCCATAGCCCATCGTCGTGTTGCCGATGTTGAACGGCGGCAGGATCGAGAAGAGGTGGCAGCCGATATCGGCCGAGACATGCGCCGGGCCGAGCTCGCGCTCGATCAGCTTCATCGAGGTGAAGACGGGGCGCTCGGGGCAGCCGGTGCAGAAGCCGGCCGGTCGGGCGGGGATCTGCGCGGCGACAGGGGCCGGCAGCGGCTCGATCGCCTGCTCGGGCAGGGTCATCGCGGGTTTCCACTCGGCGAGGAACTTGCGCAGCCCTTCGAGCACGACATGCGCGGTATAGTCGCCCGCGCGCGGCAGCACGTCCTTGCCCACGACGCGCGTCTGCAGGTCGGCACGGCGGACGAGCGTGTTCAGCTCATGCTCGATGAACTCGGGCTGGCCTTCCTCGATGATCATCACCGCCTTCTTGCCCTGGCAGAAGGCCGCGACTTCCTCGGGGATCAGCGGATAGGTGACGTTGAGGCAGTAGATCGGCAGCTGCGCCGTGCCGAACGCATCGGCCAGCCCCAGCAGCTCCATCGCGCGGTTGAGATTGTTGTAGAGGCCGCCCTGCACGATGATGCCGATATCGTCCTGCGCCGGGCCGAACCATTCGTTGAGCTTGTTGTCGCGCACGAAGGCGATGCCCGCCGGCCAGCGCTGCTCGACCTTCTCGACCTCGTGGAGGAAATTGGCCGGCGGCAGCACGATGCGGTTGGTGTCGCGCACCGGCGAGGCGGCGGCCTGGTCGACCGTCATCGCGGGGCGGACATTGTCCTTGGCGATGAAGCTGCCCGTCATGTGGCAGGAGCGGACGCGCAGTTCGAGCATCACCGGCGTGTTCGACGCCTCGGACAGCTGGAAGGCCTGCTCGACCGAATTGACGATGCTGGGCAGGTTGGGGCGCGGATCGAGCAGCCACATCTGCGACTTCATCGCGAAGGCGTGGGTGCGCTCCTGCATGATCGAGGAGCCTTCGCCATAATCCTCGCCGACGATGATCAGCGCGCCGCCCTTCACCCCGCCCGAGGCGACGTTGGACAGCGCGTCCGACGCGACATTGGTACCGACGACCGATTTCCACGCGACCGCGCCGCGCAAGGGATAGTTGACCGAGGCGGCGAGCATCGCGGCGGCGGTCGCCTCGCTGGCGCTCGCCTCGAAATGCACGCCCAGGCTTTCGAGCAGGTCGTTCGCATCGGCGAACACGTCCATCAGATGGCTGATCGGCGAGCCCTGATAGCCGCCGACATAGGCGACGCCCGACTGGAGCAGCGCCTTGGTGACGGCAAGGATGCCTTCGCCGACGAACTCCTCGCCGGCGCCGGCTTCCAGCTTCTTGACCTCAGCCTTGAACGACCGCTCCGCCATGCCCCTGCTCCCCGATCAGGCCGCGACGAGCGCGAGCACGCGCAGCGGGCTGCCCGAACCGTCGCGGATCTTCAGCGGCGGCGCGACGACGACCGCGCCGGTCGGCGGCAGCTGGTCGAGATTCTCCAGGCACTGCAGGCCATAGAGGCCGGCGGCGTGGAGCAGCGTGTGCGCGGGATAGGGCGGCTCGAGCAGATGCGCTTGCCCTGCGTCGGTGCCGATCGTCTCGACCCCGAAGCCCAATATCCTGCGCTCGTCGATCAGGAAGCGGATGGCCTCGGTGCTCGGCCCCGGCGTGTGGGCGCCATCCTCGCGGCGGTTGGTGTAGGCGTCGACGTCGCGCTTCGACCAGTCGGTGCGGAACAGCACCCAGCTGCCAGCCGGGATCGTGCCATGCTGCGCTTCCCACGCCGCGATATGCTCGACCTTCAGCAGGAAGTCGGCATCGGCGGCGGCCTCGGCCGAACAGTCGATCACGACGGCGGGCGCGATCAGCTTCTGCGGCGGCACCTTGTCGACGCTGTTATTCTCGAGCTCCGCGCCCGAGATCCAGTGGACCGGCGCATCGAAATGCGTGCCGGTATGTTCGCTGACGGTGAAGTTGCTCCAGTACCAGGCGACGCCGCGCTCGTCATAGCGCGAGATTTCCTCGCGCGAGAAGGGCGCGCACTGGCCGAATTCGGGGGGTAGGACGAGGACCGGCGTGTCCTCCGACAGCGTCTGCGTCAGGTCGACGACCCGGATCCGGTCCTGACCGATCGCCGTAGCGAAATCCATAAGCGTCTGCGTGCTGGACATCGTGCTTCCTCCCAAGCAATGAGCAGTCATCAAGCTGACTCGAAAAACTTGCAGATGCAAGTAAAATCCTGATGGGAAGACAAGCGTGGCTAAGGATCTGCGTCCGCTGGGAAATCCGGGGTCGGAAGACTTCCGCGTCGATGCCTATCCCTTCTATCTGCTGAACCGCGCGGTCAGCCGCTACAATGTCGTGATCGAGGCGGAACTGCGCGGGCTGGGAATCGACATCCCCACCTGGCGCGTGCTGATGATCCTCGGCGAACAATCCCCCCTCGCCATCGGCCAGGTCGCCCGATCGGCGGTGATCAACCTGTCGACGATGATGCGCATCGTCGAGCGCATGGCGAAGGCCGGCCTCGTCGAAACCCAGCCGAGCGTGCAGGACGGCCGCATCACCGAATTGCTGCTGACCGACGTGGGCCGCGAAAAACTGGCCGCCGCGCGCGGCGTGACGGCGCCGATCTACGAGCGGGTGACGAAGGGCTTCAGCGCAGCGGATTTTTCGCGGCTGCTGACGTTGCTGAACCGGTTGTATGAGAATTTGGATTAGGGGGGGGCGGCTCACGACCAGCTCACGCCGTTTCGATGCAGGTAACGGAACGTCCGTTCACCCCGAAGCCGGTCGTTCCATAGGCTGCTCCCCGTCGTTCGCTGCCGCTGTGACAACGCGGACGTTCGACGGCATGGATCATCGCCCCAAAAAAGCAGCCGTTTAAGGTGGGTTGGATGAGTAGAGGGCTCGATGCAGCGGATGCAGCGGATGCAGCGATAATAGGCGTTCTCTTCGACGGCTAGCCGTGCCATAATTTCATAAAAAAGGTAGGCACAAACTATGGGAAATCAAAAGAGCGTGGTGTTTGTAGCCTATTCGTCAGCCGATGAGCATGTCAGTCAGGCAATTTTCAGCGCTGTGCAGCGAGCGAACGCAAAACCTCTGCCGGTGATCTACGAGCCGTGGCAGTTTAACGACGTGCCTGGGACCCCGCTGGTTTCGCCGATCCTTGAACGCATCGATGAATCACCGTTCATAGTGGCCGACATAACCTATCTGAATCTGAATGTTATCTATGAAATCGGCTTCGCGATAGGTCGGTCTAAGCGTGTCTTCCTTATAAGGCATCGCCATACCAAGGGAGACAAGACTCTCGCCAATGCTGCCGGCATCTTCGACACCCTCGGCTACCATGAGTACGAAGGTGTCGAAGATCTACAGCAAAGACTGTCAGCTCACATCGATCCAACTCCGCTGCCAATCGCATTTCCGTTAAACAGAAAGGCGTTGGTCTATGTCGTCGAGCCGCCGATGCGAAATCAGGCGGTGAAGCTGCTCCTATCACGACTGAAGAAGGCTGGCTACCGATACCATCGCACATTCAACCCCGATGAGGACCTGCGCCTTTCTGCAACCGAGGCCGTCCGCCAGGTCGCGGAATCTTCCGGCATCGCTGTACCGCTTCAAGACGATACCATTGAAGGGTCCGTTCTGCAGAACATCCGCGCGATGTTCGTACTTGGTCTGGCTGACGGCATGGGGAAGCCGCGGTTGGTAGTGGCGCCAGTCACGTTTAGCGCTCCGCTTGATATACGTGACATAGTCAAACCCTATAAGCGGGAAGAGGATATTATCGATGCCGTCGCGGGCTTTTGCCCAGAGATTGTAGAATACAGTTCGCAATCTGACTCCGATGGAGAGGAGTTCCTCACGAAGCTCCAAGCGTTGGACGTTGGCGATCCCCGCGCTGAGAATGAGATGACAACGTTGGGTCGATATTATCTCCGCACTCCCGAGTATGAACGCGCCCTACGAGGTGAAGTAAATCTTGTTGTGGGCCGCAAGGGGTCTGGAAAGACTGCACTGTGGATCAGCGTTCGCAATAAAACGCGCTCTGATAAGCGGAATATTGTCGTCGATCTAAAGCCTGAGGGCTATCAGCTTATAAAGCTCAAAGAAGACATTTTAGATCATCTAACCGAAGGCGCGCGGGAGCATCTCGTGACTGCATTCTGGGAGTACTTAATCCTGTTAGAAGTGGCGTATAAGCTTCTGGAGAAAGATGCTTCTACCTACAGGCAAAACCATACGATTTATCAGCTGTACTCAGATCTCGAGCGTTCCTATCGTACACCCGATTTTTCGTCTGAAGGCGATTTCGCCGAAAGACTTTCAAGGCTCTCCGAGAAAATCATCAATGAATATCGATCCAAGTTTAGCCAAGATGATGGCCAGAGATTGACGGCTGCGCAGGTCACTGAGCTTCTATACTCGCACGATATCAAAATATTGCGGCAACGCATCTCCGATTATCTTGAGCATAAAGAGTCCGTCTGGATCCTCTTTGATAACTTGGATAGAGGATGGAATCTCCACGGAATCGACGTTCTCGATATCATCGTTCTCCGTTGTCTAGTTGATGCCGGTCGGCGTCTAGAGCGGGATATGAGAAGAGATGGCCACGACTTCCATTGCATAGTTTTTGTCCGGAATGATGTCTACGATCATTTAATGAAGCATAGCGCTGACTACGGCAAAGAATTGCGTGCAACTCTGGATTGGTCTGACTCCGATCTTTTGCGGGAATTGCTGCGTTTGCGCCTTGTGTCTTCTTTTGATGGGAAGCGGAACGTTGAGTTTGACGTTTTATGGCGTCAGATTTGCGCGCCACATTTCAAAGGAGAGGAAACGTCAGCTTTCATGATTGAGCAGTCACTGATGCGACCGCGTAATCTTCTTAAAATTTTCAATCACTGCAAGGGATTTGCTACTAATTTCCGACATGAGAGAATTGAGGAGGAAGATATTGAGAAAGGCATTAATGCTTACTCTAAAGACCTCCTTCAGGAGCTTGATCGTGAGTTGAGCGACGTTTATCCGGACGCCAGAGATCTTTTATACCATTTCCTAGACGCCAAAAGCAGCCTAACAAAGCCTGAATTGCTGGTAATTTTTCGAGATGCTGGTATAGATAAAAATGAGCATGCGGCCGTATTAGATTTTCTCCTATATTACGGTATATTGGGGATACGAACAGCTGGTAATGACTTTTACATATACACTGTTGGATATGACCTCAAAATTCTCAAGATCCGCGAAGGGCGGGATGATCACGCGATGTACATCATAAACCCCGCTTTCTGGCCTTCCTTGAACATTGCACGCGCGCCTTCGCCACTCCTCGTAACAACGCCGCCGGCTAACGACTGATCTAGTGCTCCAACGAAGGCGCCACAGATCGCAAATCGAGCCCAAGGCGAGACAGTCGCCAAGGTCCAAGCAGGCGACCCGCGCTCGCGGTGCCTGAACGAACGGCCGCTTATCAGATTCGGTGATGGAATCCTCCGTCCGCAGGATCCTCAGCCCGAACATAGATCAGAGGGCTCACTCGACTTCACGAATGACTCGTTACGACGCAACCAGGCGCGGCCACAAGCGACGGCGATCAGTAGGTTTGTCCCATTTGCCGTCATAAGCGTGCAACGGCCTTGGATGGCCCCCCTTGGCATCCACCCCAACTTCCCCCATGGCATTACCGTAAACCCCTTGCCCCATGCGGAAAGTGAGTCATGTCTGCCTCCCGATATCCGATCTTCGACACGCTGCGCCTGCCGGTCATCGGTTCGCCGATGTTCATCGTGTCCGGGCCCGAGCTGGTCATCGCCCAGTGCAAAGCGGGGATCGTCGGGAGCTTTCCCGCGCTCAATGCGCGGCCGGCGAGTCAGCTCGACGAGTGGCTGCACCGGATCACCGAGGAACTGGCGGCGCATGATCGCGCGCATCCCGACCGGCCGGCCGCGCCCTTCGCGGTCAACCAGATCGTCCACCGCTCGAACGACCGGCTCGAGCATGACCTGCAGGTCTGCGCCAAGTGGAAGGTGCCGCTGGTGATCACCTCGCTCGGCGTGCGCGAGGACGTCAATGCCGGGGTGCATGGCTGGGGCGGGATCGTGCTGCACGACGTCATCAACGACCGCTTTGCGCGCAAGGCGGTCGAGCGCGGCGCCGACGGGCTGATCCTCGTCGCGGCGGGCGCGGGCGGGCATGCGGGGACGCTGTCGCCCTTTGCGCTGGTGCAGGAGGTGCGCGAGTGGTTCGACGGCCTCGTCGCGCTGTCGGGGGCGATCGCCAATGGCCGGTCGATCCTGGCGGCGCAGGCGCTGGGCGCGGACTTCGCCTATATCGGCTCGCCCTGGATCGCGACGAAGGAGGCGAACGCAGTCGACGGCTATAAGCAGGCGATCGTCGAGGCGGGCGCGTCGGACATCGTCTATTCGAGCTATTTTACGGGCGTGCACGGCAATTATCTGCGCTCGTCGATCGTGACGGCGGGGATGGACCCCGATGCCCTGCCCGAGCGCGACCCGACCGCGATGGATTTCGGATCGGCCTCCGGCACCGATGCGAAGGCGTGGCGCGACATCTGGGGCTCGGGCCAGGGCGTGGGCGCGGTCAAGGCGGTCGAGAGCGTCGCCGATCGGGTGGCGACGCTGGAGCGCGAATATGGCGCGGCGATCGCCGCTTTGCGCACTAAGGCCAGTTGGCAGGACGTCTCCGGAGCGTGACGACAGGCGCTTTAGGGATTAGCCTGTCCGCAATGACCGACATCGACTCTGGCGACATCGACCCCGCTGACATCGAGGCCGGGGACATCGACGCCGACGCTGCGCCGGGCAAGCCGCGCGCCCGCAAGCGCTATGCCAGCCAGGGGATGACCGAGCGCCGCGCGCGCATCATCAATGCCGCGCACAATATCCTCGGCGAGGGCGGGGTGCAGGGCCTCACCATCGAGCGGCTGAGCCGCGAGGCCGATGTCGCGCCGCGGACGCTCTACCGCCTCTATGGCGACAAGGAAGGCGTCATCTTCGCGACGGTGGCCGACCGGCTGCGCGAGGTTCGCCGGCACATCGCGCGCAAGAAGAAGGAGTACACCATCGAGGTCGTGTTCAAGGAACTCGACTGGATGGTGGCCGAAATGTACCGGGACTCGCTCTATGCGCGGACGGTGATCGACTTCTTCTTCTCGTCGGTGCCGCGCCCCGCCGCGATCCGCGAGCTCGGCTCGGTCGCCTATAACCGCTTCCGCAACTGGCTCGACCGGGAGATCGAGGCGGGCCATGCCTGCACCGATCTGGACCTGGAGCGGATCGCGCAGGAGCTCGTCGCGACCGAGTTCGTCATCTATCATCGCTGGGCGGTAGGGACGATCGACGGGCCGACCTGCTGCATCGAGCTCCACGCCAATTTCCTGAAGAGCGCGATCCTGTCACTGGAGGGCGAGGTGCGCCGCCATTATGTCGCGCTGCTCGCCGAAAAGCATCGCGAGCTGGGGATGAGCGAGATCGGCGCGGCGGCGTCGACCAACCGCGCCGAGCGCGATGCCGGGCTTCACTTCGCCGGCAGGGCGTAGGCGATCAGCTCGTCCGAGCGGGGCGTCTGGAACCACATATGCTGCCCCGATGACACGACCACGAACTGGCGGCCGCCGGTGACATAGCTCATCGGCGTGGTCTGGCTGCCGCCGGGCAGACGGTCCTGCCACAGCAGCTTGCCGCTGCGCATGTCGATCGCGCGCAGGTTGCGGTCCATCGTCGCGGCGATGAAGAGCACGCCGCCGCCCGTTGCGACCGGCCCGCCGATATTCGGGGTCCCCAGCGTGATGTCCACGGGGAGAGGGATCGGCAGGCGGTCGTTGATCGTGCCCAGCGGAACATCCCACAGGATGCGGCCGCTGCGCAGATCGATCGCGGTGAGGCCGCCCCAGGGCGGCGGCGTGCAGGGGGCGCCGAGCGGGGAAAGGAGCCACTCGCGCTTTACGTCATAAGGGGTGCCGGCCATCGGCGACACGTCTTCATGCGCCGACAGCTGGACGGTGCCGCTGCCCCCCGGCTTGCGCGGGCGCAGCTTGATGACCGAGGCGACCCGGCTGCTGTTGACGTAGAAGATCTGCCGCACCGGATCGATCGCGCCGCCGCCCCAGTTGGCACCGCCCGACGCCGCTGGATAGGTGATCGTGCCGCGCGTCGTGATCGGGGTGAACAGGCCTTCGGAGCGATAGTGCGCGATCAGGTCGCGACACTTGCCCCGGTCCCAGGGGGTGAAGCCCCAGGCCTGGTCGGGGGTGATGCTCTGCGGGACGATCGGTTTGGGCAGGCGCGGGCGCGGCTGGGTGGGGGAGAGCCATTCGCCGGGCACGCCGCCCTGCGGCACGGGCACCTCGTCGATCGGGAAGAGCGGCGCGCCGGTGCGCCGGTCGAGGACGAAGACATAGCCCTGCTTGGTCGGCTGGACGAGCGCGGGAATGCGCCGCCCGCCGCGCGTGATGTCGACCAGCGTCGGCTGGGCGGGGGTGTCATAGTCCCAGATGTCGTGGTGGATCAGCTGGCGGGCCCAGACGAGTTTGCCGGTCGCGGCATCGAGCGCGACCGTGCTGTTGGCGTGGCGATTGTCGCCGGGCCGCAGCCCGCCATAATAATCGGGCGAGGCGCTCGACGTCGGCAGATAGACCATGTTGAGGGCCGGGTCGCCCGCGATCACCGACCAGACATTGGCGGCGCCGGTGGTGTGGCGGCTGTCGCCCATCCAGTCGCGGTCGGGGCCGCCCTCCTGCGGGATCGGGTCGAAGGTCCAGATCTGCCGCCCGCTGCGCGCGTCGAAGGCGCGGATGATGCCGCGCGGCGCATTGGCGCGGACATTGTCGAGCACCGACGTGCCGATGACGATGCTGTCGCGGACGATCGCGGCGGGGGCGGCGAGCTTGACCTCGCCGCGATGGTGGAGCTTGCCGGGGTCGACGCGCACCGTGCCCTTGTCGCCGAAGCCGGCGCAGGGCCGCCCGCTGCGCGCGTCGAGCGCGATGATCCGCATGTCGACCGTCGCGAGGATGATGCGGGTCGAGCAGGCGGCGGGGGCCTATATCGCGTCCCCCGGTGACGCCGCGCTCAAGGCGCTGCAGAAGGCCGTCGAGAGCCCGCGCCAGGAGTTCTTCCGCCGCCTGAACCTCGCGCCCGGAGCGAC
>NZ_JAGMXV010000174.1 GCF_018006725.1 Rhizorhabdus sp. | reverse complement strand
CGGACGATCGAGATCGACCTGCTGCAGGCGCTGGGCGAACCGGCCCCCGAACCGCTGGAGCCCGACCGTCGCAACATCCTCTGGTAGAGACGGAAAATGTACCGCCTGCGTCGCTTTCGCTTGGGCGGTAATGACGGGGCCGTTATGACCATCGTGAACCCGCTGCCTCTGCCCGTCGGGCGTTGGCGGCCGCATCCGGGAGGCAAGACATGGTCAATATCGGTATCGACGAGCAGGATCGGAAGACGATCTCGGACGGGCTCGGACGCCTGCTGGCGGACACCTACACCCTCTATCTGACGACCCATAATTTCCACTGGAACGTCACCGGGCCGATGTTCAACAGTCTGCACGCGATGTTCATGGCGCAATATACCGAGTTGTGGACTGCGGTCGACCCGATCGCCGAACGCATCCGCTCGCTCGGCTTTCCGGCCCCCGGCTCCTATGCGCAATTCTCCGAACTCAGCTCGCTTCCCGACGCGCCGACCACGCCGCCCAAGGCGCTGGAGATGGTCGCGATCCTCGCCAAGGGCCACGAGGCAGCCGCCCGCACCGCGCGCTCGCTCTATCCGGCCGTCGAGAAGGCGAGCGACGAGCCGACCGCCGACCTGCTGACCCAGCGCATCGGCATCCACGAACAAACCGCCTGGATGCTGCGCGCGCTGCTGGAGGAGTGAGGGGTGAGGGGGGCGGGTGAAAGCCCGCTCCTATAGGAATGCCGGAAAAACAGCGGCTTTGCTCAGGCCCCATGTATCGCAATGTGTGAGAGCGCCGATCGGCGGCGTAAACCATTAATTCTGCAACCAAGTCGCTAGAAAAATGGTGCCAGGAGAGGACTCGAAAAGGGTTCAGGAGCCCCAGAAATCTCCCGTTTTCGAGAACTGGTATAGGCCGATACCTTCACCGATACCCTCGCACTTTTTTGCTGAGAAGGTTCGAGTCCCAAAGGTGCAAATCGCGGACTTCGCGCCGCCGATTCGCAGCGCCATGATTTGAGCGGTCAGGTTACGCAGTCGGTCTGAAAGGATGATGTCCGACAGGCTCATCGGAGCAAGATTCTGAACTCCGCAACCAGCGGTTCAAGATCGCCATCATAGCTTGCAACCATCGCGGGCAGAAATGTGTCTCGTTTGACGCGCGAGAAATCCAACGGATATCCAGCCCGCTCGCCGAGCATCGCCGCGAATGAGAGCTGGGAGCGCCCATTGCCTTCACGGAACGGATGGATCGCGTTTAGCTCGCCAAGAAACCGCGCCATCTCGGCGACAAAGACCTCTGCATTCGCTGCTGCCATGGCGGACGGAAGCGTGGCGAAAAGCCGCTTCATCTCCCCATCGATATATTCCGGAAAGCAGAAGGGATTACCACCTTTTGCCGTCCGAACGGTGCGGTATTTGCCGGCCCAGCTGTAGACGTCCTGGAATAGATGGTGATGAACCCGACGGTAATGGTTGGGATCATAGCGCCCAAGCGGCAGCGGCTCGCGAGCCCGCAGCGTTGTCATTTCAAGTTCGAACGCCTCGAGTAGTGCCGGATCGCGCAGCCCGAGCTTATTCTTGAGAGTGGGACTGCCCTTGTAAGCGTAAGGGTCGTCGAAGGCGTCGTAGCCGACCGACATCACTTGCGCGTATTGGCGTCCTGGTAGGCTCGTATTACCTCGTAGCGCTGATCGTCTGCGGAGAGCTTACGCTTCTTCAAGTCGGAGAGACGCTTGCGGCTTGCCGCACTCAGTCCGATGCCCTCGACCGCCGTGATCGCGGCGAAGGTTCGCTGGCCAAGCACAACGCCGGAGTCGCTCGCCTTCAATCCCCTGTTGATCTTTTTCATATGTCTCCAACCGTTCCGGATATGCGCCGACCCACGCTCTAGCGGTCGAGCAGTTTACGCGCCTGCGAAATCCGGTCCTTGAGTCCAGCCTGAAAACTCGGATCACGCCGCAAAGTCTCGATGTGCGTCGAGATCGCAGCCCGGATGATGTCGGAGACTGGACGGTTTTCCACGCTCGCAACCGTTTCCAACGCGAGCGCCTGCTCCTCGGAAAGGCGAACCGTCATTGCCTTAGCCTGTTTCATGGCGCTGTTTTGCACCAAAACTTGCCGCTTGTCAATCCTATTGGTGGTGTGGTATCACGGTATCAAATTATGGAGGTGGCAATGAGTCCCGACAACGACGACAAGCAGCATGAACATCCCGATCGGCCGGAAAAGTTCGAAATCAAGATCGACCGGACGAACTACAAGGTGTCTGAGCCGGTGCTGACCGGCGCGGATTTGCGGCGCTTGCCCGAGCCCGACATCGGTCCAGAGCGCGACCTTTTCGAAGTGGTTCCGGGAGGCTCCGACCTAAAGATCGAAGCCGACACGAAGGTCGAGATGCGCAATGGTCTGCGCTTCTTCACCGCGCCAGCGCAGATCAACCCGGGCGCTCACTGAGGGGGAAGACAGTGTTGCCGCCAGACGACCATGACTACTTGCAAGCAAGGGCGCCGAGCCACATGGTGTCGCTCGACGGCGGCATGATCAACGTCGTTATCCCTTCCTTTCCGCTGCCGGCCGGGTTCACACTTGGCGCGTCCGATCTGCTGCTGCGGCTGTCAGCGGGCTATCCGGACGTGCCGCCCGACATGTGGTGGTTCGAGCCCGCAGTCAGGCGCGTAGATGGGCAAACCATCGCGGCGACTGAATCTCAAGAGGCGTATCTCGGTCGCACTTGGCAGCGCTGGTCTCGCCATCTTCAGCCCGGCCAGTGGCGGTCGGGCATCGACTCGATCGAGAGCTATCTTGCGCTGGTGCGCAAGGAACTCGATGCCGCCGCGATGGCGCGTGCTGCATGACTACGACGCTTGTAATCCCTGGCCCTATCGCGGATGAAATCACGGCCGCGACGCACAATCCGCTTGAAAGTGCGGGTGTTCTTCTCGCTCGCCGGGTCGAGACCGGTAAGGATGTCCGTCTCCTGAGCCGGGCGCTGCATTGGGTGCCTTCGTCGGCGTATACGGAGCAGAGCCAATATCACATGCTGATCGGCTCCGAAGGTTATGTCGGAGCGCTTGGAGCAGCCGAAACCGACAGAGCCATTCCTATTTGGTTTCACACCCACCCTGGTGACGGAGCTGTGCCGATCCCGAGCAAATATGACCGGCAGGTCGATCGTGACATTTCCGACCTTTTCCAACTGCGCAGCGGTTCGGCCTTCTACGCGACGCTGATCGCATCGCCGCAGAGCGACGGCTTTATCTTCACCGGCGAGATTGCGCCGGAAGGCGGTCAGGCGGTACCGATCGATCGCGTGTGGTCAGTCGGCGAACGCTGGCGGCTTCTACAGAACTTTACCCGCGACACGACGGCGCCCGCCACCATCTTCGACCGGAATGTGCGCGCGTTCGGGCCGGACATCCAGCATGTGCTTGGCGATCTGCGCGTCGCCATAGTCGGCGCCGGCGGCACCGGTTCAGCTGTTGCCGAGCAACTTGTCCGGCTCGGCGTGCGGCACCTCCTGCTAGTCGACAGCGACATTCTCTCCGCGAGTAACGTCACCCGCGTCTTCGGCTCGACACCGCGGGAGGTCGGCCAACCGAAAGTTGACGTGTTGCGGGCGCATCTGATGCGGATTGCTCCCGATCTCATCTGCTCGACAATCCAGGGCATGGTGACGGTGCAATCGGTCGCCCAAGCGTTGCGGTCGTCCGATATCGTCTTCGGATGCACGGACGATAATGCAGGACGATTGGTCTTGTCGCGATTGGCGACATTCCTGCTGACGCCGGTGATCGATGTAGGTGTGCTCCTAAGCAGCGACAGCGCCGGCGTCTTGATCGGCATTGATGGCCGGGTCACGACGCTCACGCCAGGCGCGGCATGTCTCGTCTGCCGCAATCGGGTCGACATGGCACGGGCCGCTGCGGAAATGCGGACGCCGGAGGAGCGGCAGCGGCTGGCCGACGAGGGCTATGCACCGGCGCTCGGCCAGGTAGAGCCTGCGGTCGTGGCGTTCACGACCGCTGTCGCGGCAGCGGCGGTCAATGAACTCCTCGACCGACTGATCGGCTATGGACCTCCGGAGCGCCCGAACGAGACCCTACTCAGGCTCCATGAACGCGAGATCTCGACCAACAGCGCAGCACCACGCCCCCGACATTATTGCGATATGGCGCAGGGCAAATGGGGAGCAGGCGACGAAGAGCCGTTTCTCGGCCAGTTATGGGGTGCGGAATGAAGATATCCTGGTGGCAATGGCTCCCATTCTGGCGTTGGCGTGTAATCGGTGTGACAGAGTCTGCCGATGAAGTTCCTGACCGTCTGCCGCGCAATGCGGTGACGCTTGTTGGTGATGCTGATCGGATAAAATGGATCGTCTTTGATTGTCCGTGCCGCACCGGGCATCGGATCATGCTCAATGCCGACCAAGCGCGGCACCCGAACTGGACGTTGAATCAGCTACCGCGACTAACCATCTCGCCAAGTATCGACTCGCGGGGCACCCAACGTCGATGCCATTACTTCATTCGTAACGGCCGGATTCTCTGGGCCAAGGACAGCGACCGATGAACGACGTTGAAGATGCGGGTGACGACCCGCAACCGATCACGCCGCAGCCGCCGAGGGCGATCGAGAAGACGCCCATGTTCACAGCGATGAATGCGGCACGCTATCAACGCCAAACTCTAATTCGCGACATCGAGGCCGACCAGCCCAAATTGCTCTGCTACGTCGCTGGCAACAAGGCGCCTGTGGACCGTATCGACACGCTGGGTTTCGTCGACATGCTCCACAACATCACACCCGGCGATCCCATCGATCTACTGCTCCACACGCCCGGCGGCGATGTCGATGCCGCCGAAAAGCTCATCACGCTGGTCAGAAGCGCTGCCGGCGAAGACGGGCAGCTGCGGGTGATCGTTCCGGACTATGCCAAGAGCGCGGGCACGCTCATGGCGCTGGGTGCCAACGCCATTGTAATGAGCGACTCCTCCGAGCTCGGACCGATCGATCCACAGGTTTCGTCCAAGGACGGTAATGGTTCCGACATGGTTTATTCCGTCCTGACCTATTTGAAAGCCTATGACGCGGCGCGGCGCGCGCTCGGGGAAGCGCCTGACGACCTTGCCAATCGCATCACCTTCGAGAAGTTTGACCCGACGATCGTGCGGAAGTTCCGGTCGGTTAGCGATCGAGCGCGGTCCTTCGCGGAAAACCTGCTCAAGCGCCGCGGAAAGAATTTCTCGAAGATTGCCAGCGAATTGATGGATATCGATAAATATCAGTCGCACGGCCAGATGATCGGTTGGGAAGCGGCAACCGAAATCGGGCTGACCGTCCAATATATTTCATCGACTGATTATATATGGCGAAAATACTGGGCGCTATACTGTCATTTGCGTCTCGCGATCGAAAGTGAACAGCGGATTTTCGAATCCAATTATGTATCACTTCTGCTATGACAGGCGCCAATCCCAACGCGCCTTCGCCTCAGATGACTGATGTGGCCTTTTAGGGTCGAGACTCGTTCAGAGCCAGAATGCGACGGCGGCAGCGAGGCTTACGGCTGACAGGAAGTTTCTTGCGAGCTTGTCGTAGCGGGTAGCGATGCGGCGAAAGTCCTTGAGGCGGCAGAACATGGCCTCGACCCTCCAGCGATCTTTGTAGCGTCGTTTGTCATACTGGATGGGGCGCTTACGGTTGCGTCGGCCGGGGATGACGGGGATGGAGCCCTGTTCGCGCAAGATAGCCCTGATGCGGTTGGCGTCGTAGCCACGGTCGGCGATCACTCGCTTCATTCCAACGGTTTCGCCGATCAGCAGGTCAGCGCCTTTCACGTCCGACGTGTTGCCCGGTGTCAGGACGAAGCGAAGTGGCCGTCCGAGGAGATCGACGAGTGCGTGGATTTTGGTCGTCCTGCCGCCACGCGAGATGCCAACGGCATTGGCTCGCGCCCCCCTTTTGCCCTACCGGCACTGCGGTGGGCCTTGATGTAGCTGCTGTCGATCTGTCCGGTTTCCGCGATCCAGCCTTCCTCGGTCAGCGCCGCCAGGATGCGGGTCCAGATGCCCCGGCGGCTCCACCTGTTCCAGCGGTTGTAGATCGTTGTCGCCGGGCCGTATTCGGTCGGACAATCAGCCCAGCGGCCGCCGCATTTGAGCATGTGAACGATGCCGGAGATTACCCTGCGATCATCGACCCGCCGCGCCCCGGGTTGGTTCTTCGGCAGGTGGGGCTCGATTGTGCCCCATGCTTCATCCGACAGCCAGAATAACGAACGCGACATCTCCAAGGGCCTCCTGCTTCAACGAAGCCCCCCTGAATCAATGTGCCAACAGATTTTCAATAGGCTGATTGAGTTTGGACCCTAGGCACTTGTGCCCATCGGATTATGCGACTGAAATACGCCAATGGTATATTTTGGCGTGATAATCCGACGATCCGGGCGAAAATCACCCGACTAGTCGTCGCAGACAACGATACGGAATGAACGTCGATCGACCGATCTTGACGGCTTCGATCTCACCAGACTTCATTAGCTCGTAAAGCGTCGTGCGCGGGATACCGGTGAGTTTGACGGCAGCCGAAACGCGGACGCTGATCGGTTCCGTAGGCAGGGTCCGCAATTCCTCCAGAGCGGCTGCCTTTTCGCGATCGCGCTCTTCGGGTGTCTTGCGGCGCGTCATGCTTTGCCTCGGCCGCGAACGAATGCCCGATCACTTTCGAGAAAGGCAGCGAGCATCGCCGGGATCAGTTCGGTCACCGGTTCTTCCCGCCCATAGGCCTGCGCATAGATTGCGGCATATTCCACCAGCGACTGATGAAGGTCAGGCAAGACCGATATGCTGAGCTTTACCGGGTTTCGATCAGGAAGCTGCGGCAGCTTTAATTCCGCCATGTCAGCTCTCCTTTCCTGCGAGCGCCAGCACAAGATCCTTGTGGACGACCAGCCGAACCGGCGCGCCGGGCCTGATCGTGATTGTCGGCTGAATTCCGAGATTGCGCTGGGTGATCTGGTCGCCAGCACGCGCAACATTGTCCTGCGTCGACATCCGTATCGCCTGTACGAGATCGCTCTGCCCGGACAACGCCAGCTCCGAACTCACGCCGAGCAGAGTCGAGAGCGCCACGCCCTTCAGAAGCTGCCAGGTGTGGAAGTCGACCTTGTCAGCGAGGCCGGCATAGCCCGAGGGATCTGTCGCCGGCACGTTGTCGATGCGTAGCGAGCTTCCGTCCGGCATGATGATACGCTGCCAGACAATCAGCGCCCGCTTCTGGCCGAAGGCGACGACGCTGTCATAGGAGCCCACTAGCCGAGCGCCCTGCGGAACGAGCAGCAATCGGCCAGTGGCGCTGTCATAGGTGTTCTCGATCACCTGTGCCGTGACCAGTCCCGGCAGGTCGGACCGCAGGCCCGTGATCAGACTGGCCGAGATCACGCTGCCCGCCGACAGCGTATAGGGCGACGGCAGCGGCGTGAGCGCATGCGGGTTCACGTCGCCTTTCGGATCCAGCGCCGCCACGAACGCGGTCTTGCGCCCCTGGGCATTGGGATCGCTTGTCGGGTCGAGTGCAACCTTACCAGGCTCGCTCGCGGGCGTTGCGGCTGGCGCGGCGATGGACGCTTCGCCAGTCGGCTGGGTCTGACGGTTCTGCACCAGCACCCCGGACTCGCGGGCCGCTTTCAGCTCGGCGAGCCGGCGTTCCCGCTCGGCCGCTTCCGCCTGCTGAAACTGCTGGTCATTCGGATTGACCGCCGTCGCAAGCTGCTGCTGCCGTTCGAGGATCGGCTTGCCAAGGTCGCCCGGGAGCGGCGGGCCGAGACGGGGCACGTCGCCGTATGTGGCCGGCGCACCGCTCAAGCCATCGCTCGTCGGCCGCACATTCGGCTGGGAGAGTTCCTGCTGGGCATCCCCGCGTTGGAACAACCGCGGCTTCAATGCCATCCAGGTCACGGCAATGAGGCTGACCGAGCCGATTGCCGCGATCGCGATGATCACGCCGCGCTTGAAGCGGATCGCGCGGGGCGGCCGCGCCCGGATCGCCAGCGTCTCCGGGTCGAGCTTGACGCTCGGCTGCGCAATGGCCTCGGTCACGACGCCCTCCGCCGCGAATTGGTCTCGCCGGAGCGGGTGATCCGCACGACGTCCTGACGCTTCAATCCAAGTCGCAGCTCGGCGGCCTCGAACAGCCGATCGACGACATAATAGCGCCCCTGCACTCGGTAGTTGACCAGCTGCGCGGTCCCCGTGCCATCGACGAGGAAGAGCGGTGGCGCCTCGCCGGTGCCCAGACCGGCCGGGAACTCGATAAAGGTCTGACGACCATCATCGAAGGCGCGGAGTGGCCGCCACGCCGGCTGATCGCCGGAGATGACATAGTCGAAATGGAGCTGGTCGACAGACAGGCCGGTTGCGACTGGCTGAGCGGCGCGGGTTCGATCCTCCGCCGCCTTCAGCGCGATGAGCTGGTCCTGCGGATAGGTCCATGACAGGGCCACCATCGCCGAGCGTTCGGCGCTCGAAAGCGCCAGATGGTAGGTCCGCCGGTCGGTAGTGATGATTATGTTCGTGGCGAGCCCGGCGGCAAATGGCTTCACCAGGACGTGCGTCCGTTTGCCTTCGCCGCTGCCGCTGGTCGTGTCGCCGATCACCCACCGAACGGTATCGCCGGCGGCGACCGCGCCCAGCGCTTCTCCCGGCTGCAGCGCAATGTCGGTCACTTGCCCGGGTGCCGTGAGAACGCGGAAAACCGCGCCATCGCTGAACGGGTAGACCTGGACCGCGTTGACATATCCGGCCGCGACGGGCTCCAGCGTCGCCGCGCGGTTGGCGGCGCGAACGCGCAGTTCCGCCGGCGAAGGTGGCATCCGCCGGTGCGGTTTCGTCCGCGGCCTCGCCGCCGGGATAGGCTGGGCGACGACCGGTGCGGCCACCTCCGTTGAGGACACGGGCGGCTGAGACGGCAGGAGGGGCGCGGTCTGCGCCGCCGCGATGCTGGCGCTGGCGACCAGGCCGGTGACGACAAGGGCTTTCATTGGCGGGTCTCCGTTTGCGGTTGCTGGGGCTGAGCGAGGTTCGGATCGAGCGGCGATCCGAACGGAAGGTTTGGAGCCGGGGCGATGGCCGGCCGCGCGGAGGGCGATGGCGCTGCGGGCGCCGTCACCCCCGGTTCCAGTTCCCGGCTCCAGTCGACGGCATCGACATAGAGCCCGAGCGGGTTGCGGCGCAGCGCATCGGCGCTCGCCGGAGCCTTGAGGACGACGGTCAGGATACCGGTCCAGTGCGCGGTCCCGGCCTGCGCTCCGCGCTCGTAGCTGGTCTCGATCCATTTCACCTGGAAGGACCGATCGGACGCGCGGACGACGCTCGTGACCTGCACCGAAACGGTTCGCTCGCCGACCCGACCGAACGGATCGGCCGCGCGGGCGTAGTCGCCAAGAAAGACCGCGCCACGCTTTGTGGTGAAGTCGTAGGCTGACAACCAGTCTTGCCGCATCAGCACCGGATCGAGCGAGACCGACCGCACGCTGGTGATGAAGCGACCGAGGAACCAGGCGATCTGCGGATCGGTCGGATGAAAGCCCGCCTCGGCTGCGGCCACGGCGCGGGGCTCGCCCAGCTTGTCGACCTCGACGACGTAGGGCACGACGCGGCTCTGCAGGGATTGCCAGAGCAGCCCACCCGACAGTGCGGTAGTGAGCCCGAGGCATCCGAACGCTATCAGCCGCCAGTTGCGGGCCTGGACGCGCGCGGATCCGATGCGATCGTCCCAGAGTTGCCCGGCGCGCTGGAAGGGCGTCTCGGGAATGGGCGATCGACCATAGCGTTGCACGGCACGTTTGAAGAGCATCAGTCGTCCCTTTCCTTGATATCGGGGGTGGCGCCGGCGCCGCCCCGGTCGCCTTGGCCAACAGCGTGGATTGCGGCCTGGCGGTGGTATCGGGCCGACGCCTGGTTCTTCATGGCCCGCGCCCAGCGGGGCATGCTCGATACGTCGTCGCCGGCGCTCGCGGCGGCGGGAGTGGTCCTGCCGACCATCGCGTTGAATGCGCCCTGTCGGCCGCTTTCTGCGGCTTCGCCGAGGCCG
>NZ_JAGMXV010000173.1 GCF_018006725.1 Rhizorhabdus sp. | reverse complement strand
GGGCAGGTGCGCGGCTGCTGCGGTGACGCAGCCATGGGCGTCATACCAGGCTGGATTGACCGCCTTGCCTTCGGTCCAGCTTGCATAGACGTCTCGGCGATAGGTTGCGAACCCGCCATCATCCTGCATGTGCTGGCGGAGAAAGGCGGTGGCCTCGCGCGCTTCCTGCGTATCGTCCTGTTCCAGGGCCGAGGCCAGGTGCAGCCCCCAAAGCGTGCTATCGGCATCGGCTGGCTGGAGGAAGTTCCATCCCCAGCCATGCCGGGCCCTGGCCTTCAGCAGATGCCATGCACGCGAAGCGGCCGCGCGGCCATCGAGATTGCTGCCCCGATATAGCGTGCGTCCGATATAGGCCGTCACCCATTCATCGGCTGGCCCTTCGGAAAAGCCATCGAAGTCGAGCCACCAGCCTGCCTGGTTCCGTGCAGCGATCAGGAAGGCGGTGGCGGCCTCAAGCGCCGCATCAATCCCGCCCCCGGCATTTCGGGGCTGAGCTTTCGCGGCGGGGTCAGGCAGGTTTCTAACCTCGACGAACCCGAAATATCCTTTCGCCTTTGGCGGTTGACGGGGAGCTAGCACGACCTTCACGTGGCTGATGCGACAGTCGAGCCAGTGAACCGCGGGATCCGTACGCAGCAATGCATCGGTGATCAGCGTTTCAGGCCATTGGGAGGATGAAATTGGTGTGAGCTTGGCTGGCCAGGCGAGCAACTGGTCGCGCCGGTCGGGCGTGCATAACCCTTCTTGTACCAGCAGGTCGAACAGGCAGCGCCAGCGCGGATCATTGGCGGCGGGCTCGCCGACGAAGCATTCCAGCCCCAGGTCCGGACTAAGTCCATCGGCAAGGGTCAGGGCCAGGCGGATACGATCCGCATGGACGAACAGTCGATCGATCCAGCGTAGGGCCTGTTCGCGCGAGCCTGGCCAGCCCAACCGGGCGAGCAGGGCAGCGACTTCGGCGGGAGGAACGCCCTCGACAATCAGCCTCAATGGGGCTCCCGGGCGCCCGAGCATGAGCCCCAAATGAGAAAGGCGTACATCCGCCCCACATTCCGCAAGGCAGCCAAGAAGGACATCCAGCCCGGCATGCGCCAGATCCATGCCGAAAGCCTCGAGGATCTGCGGAACCGCGTTGTCGTGCCGTTCGCGAAGTCGCACAAAGACAGACAAGGGCGGATCCGCCGAGGTGACCTCGGAGGGCGTGTCCAGTTCCAGCCAATATTCCTCGATATCGCTCGCGATCTTCGCGAGCGCGGAATTGAGACGATACCATGCTTCGCCCTGCGGCCTGGTCTGATCGATCCAGCGCCGCAGGCGATCGATCTCGGTATCGCTTTTTATCCGTTGCTGCAGGTCGACGGTTGCGTCGTCCGCGAGCGAGACTTCGAGCCCCGCCGTTGCCACTGCGGGCAGGTACGCTGCCATGCGCGCGAGCCTTTCCGAACCGGGCCATCCGCGTTCGGCCAGGACGAAGCGCAATATCGGAGCCAGATTCTGCGTCATCCTATGCCCAGCGCGACGGTAATCTGGGGCAATATGTCCCATCGGCGCGGAAAGCTGAGTTCGAACATCGGCACCCGTTCGGCGATCGTCCGCAATCCGTCGAACCGTGCCTGCGTCAGCAGCCGGATAAACCCTTGAGGATACCAGCAATCGACCAGTTTCGGCAGCGCCTGCGCTGCCGGAAGCGGGGGGCTGATCGTGACGGCATCGCCATCCCTTGCCTGCTTCAGCAGGTAGAGCCCATCCAGATGGGGATCCGGGCGCAACGAGGCGGCGCTATCGCCGGAAACGTCCCAGAGAAGCTTGTCGACCCAAGGAGCCGTCGCGAGCCGCTGTCCGGTTCGCACGATTCTGGCACTGGCCTCGGGATCCAGCCGCACATTGGCGCAGCCCCGCGCAACGATGAATCGGTCTCCGTTCGCGCGCAGCGCGGCGATGTCGTCGGAAACAAGAATTCCGCCCTGCGCTACCAGCGCGGCCGCCGTCGTGGACTTGCCCGCCCCGCTGTCGCCGAGCAGGGCGATGGTGCGACCGTGGACCGATACCACCGATCCGTGCAGGCAGGTGATGCCGCGCCGGTGCAGTAACAGGCCCAGCCCTATGCCGACGAGTACAGTCGGCACAAATTCCAGCTTGGCCGCCGTGCAGATGACGGTCATGTGATCGTTCGACGGAGCGATCACGAGTTGCAGTTCGCGTCGCCATTCGATGCACAGCCCACCGTCTTCGGTCTCGCCAAGCAGGGCGCTCCCTGGACCGTCCGAAGACGCGGGCAGGGCCCGTGCAGCGGTGCGCCACGCGGTCTCGGCTTCCCATGTGATGGTAACGTCGGCTGCCGTCCCATCTGCGAGCGGGAAAGCCCCCGGTAGCGGGAACGGGCTTTCTATAGTCAGCCCATAGAGGGTGCTGCGATAGGTCGTCATGGCTGCACAGCCTGCCGGCGCATATGCCAGTCGATGAACTTGGCGAACCGCCCCCCGGTCAGGACGACCGAGAACATCTCGCGCTGCCATCCGTCCCGATCGCTCGGAACGATCCGGTCGAGCGCCTCGAGAAAACGTGCACGGTCGACATAGTCCCAGCATAGCGGCGCCGCTTCCTTCTCGGCCCAATACTGGAGAGCCGGCCGGGCGGCGACACAATGCGCGGCGAGTGCAGGGTCGAAGGCGGGTCCCTTGTCGGGCCGCAAGCGCACGACCTCGGGGATGATGCCGAGCGTGGCCCGGCGCATCAGGCTGCGGGGCACGGCATCGCGATGCAGCTCTTCTTCCGGAAGCCCGCGGACCAGAGCGATCAGACGGCTGTCGAGCAGGGGAAAGCGCACATCCTGCCCAAAGGCCTTGGCGAAGACCTGGTGCATCTCCGGCAGCACGCGTTCGAGCCTTCCCGGTTCCAGAATGAAATCCATGTCCTGGTGCGGAAGCCGGCGGAACTTGGTCAGCGATGTCGTCGGGGCACGCCCGGTTCGCTCTGCGACCCTGCGGATTAGAGCCTGAGCCGCGCAGCCCGCATCGCGCAGAGCCGTGCGCCGCCACCTGTGCCGCCAGCCAGCCAGTGGCCGCGCGACCTGATCGCGCAGAAGCCTCCACCAGGCTGTACCATCCGCGCGCCGTAAACGCCTCAACTCGGACAGGGCCGCGCCGAACTGTCCGCGCCGCAGGTGCAATTCCGTGGCCGGCATGCCCCGCGCAGAAACGAAGAAATCGCCCCCAAAGCCGCTCAGGACGATATCCACGCCATGCTCCTGTCCGATAGCGCCCAGCATTTCTTCGACGTGGCTGACGGTACTATATTGCGGTTCGCCCAGGCATTCGAACCAGCGGGGCTGCGCACCGAACGGGTCCGCGTCGGCGGGAAGCGTGATCCAGACGGGGTCGATATTGTCTTCCTGATCGAGCACCGCCTCGATGAAATGCCGCTCGTCCGACTCCGGGCCGACATGGTCTGTCGGGAGCACCGAGCACAGGGCCAGAAGCCGACGCCCCTGCTGCTTGAGCCGCTGGGCGGCGATGCAGGCGATGGTGGCCGAATCCAAACCGCCGCTCAGGTGCACCGCGATTGTGGTGCCGCCGAGCAGATTGGACTCCACGACGTCGATAAGCATTGCCCGCACGGCTGCGGCGGCATCCGATGGCCCGCCGGGCAATGACGCGGTTCCCTTCCAGGGCGGCGGCAGGGCGCGCTGCGAGAAGGCGCCGCCGTCCAGCGTCAGGCAATGGCCGGCGGGAATCCGCCGGACGTCGGCGTGAAAGCTGTGATCGGCCGGCCCGGTCCCATCGAAGCAGAGCATGCGACAGATCGCATCTTCGTTCAGTGCTTGCGAAATGCAGGGAAGCGCCAGCAGCGCCGGCAGCGACGATGCGAAGGCAAAGACGTCATCCCGCCGGACGTAGAAGAGCGGTCGTGTGCCCAAATGCGATCGGCGAAGGACAAGGCACCGATCTGGAGAAGTCCAGCTTGCAAGCGCGAAATCACCGGTCAAGGGGCCTGCTGCGATATCCCGCCAAGCCAGCTCTGCCTCGCCGCCTGGCGCACCAGCGCCGACACGCCCGTCGCAGAGGAGAAGCCTGCCGCTGTCTTGCAGGACCATGTCATCCGTCGCCGCCAGGAAGACCGCATCGGCGTCGGGCCGGATGACCTCCAGCCGCTCCCCTGCGGAACAGGCAAGCGAAGCGATCCAGTCTTCCGGGATCGTCAGGGCGTCGAGTCGGACGATCCCTGCGATGAAGCTCATTCGGCGGTAGGGAGCGGAGCGCCGGTGGCTTCAGACTGCTCGATTACCACATGCGAGGCGACGAGCTTTTCGAGGAAAGCCCGCACGTCATCTGCGCATTGCGCACGATCCACGCGATAGGTCGCGACGACGGCGTCGACGATCTCCGCCTCCGATCGGGGGCTTTCGAGCATGTGCCAGATGACGGAGCCAATGCCCGCCATCTCATAATAGGAGCCGTCCTCGATGTTCATGAGCATGAACTGACCGTCAAGTTCAGTCCAGAGAGCGCTTTGGCTTCTCACGAACATAAGAGCACCTTGTGAAAAGCAGGGTCGGGAAAAGCTTGGCCAATGTCCTGACAGGGGTGAACCATGCGCCCCCTGGAAATCAGATTCTAGCCGTGTGTCGAGCGGATGCCGCTCATGGGATCATGAGCAGCGCATCCGGCCACGACGACAGGTCAGGAATAGGCGGCGTCGCTGCCGCTATCGTTGCCGTTGCTCAGCGTGACGTCCGCAATCTTGCCGGCGTCGATCAGCTCGGGTTTCACATAAGCGAGCCGGCTGTCTTCCGAAGGCTCGCGGTCCTGGTTGATCAACGCTTCCATTACGGGTCCCCTTGTGGCGATGCGCCCATAGGACAGCCGATAGCACCGTAACGACCTCAAGACAATCTCGGACAACCGCGTCAGTCCGGTGAGGAGAGAAAAATCAATGCCTTGCGCGTCAACTCCTTGATGGCGGCACGCGTGTCGATGGCTGCGAGCCTGTGCCCAATGTCGCCTACACTCAGCATATCCTCGGCGAGCAGCAGCGCCAGGACGGCGCATTCCGCTTCGGCAAGTGCGCCATATCGGGCCTGAACGACGTCAAGCGAGACCCGGCGGCGGAATGCCGGCTGCACCATCATGTCGGGCTGGATCTGCTGACCGAGACCAAGCGTGAAGGGACGAAAGGGCCGACGATCGCCATCGGCCCGCGCGAGAAAGGCATCGATCTCGAACGAGTCGACCAGCTGGTGAAGGGCAGCCCGCAAAGCCGCCTGATGCGCGCTGCGCTGCTCGTGGCTGCCCAGGACAGGCAGATATTGGCGCCCCACATCGTCGTCGAGCAACCTCCGTCCAAGCCAGTCCATGACATCGGCCCCGGTGGGCGGCGCCAGCGTGACGGTCAGGTGCAACGACGTCGGGCCGTCGACCATCGCACGATGCACGTCGCCGCGCGGCACGAATAGCATATCTCCTGGCTCGAGAACGCCCTCCCATTCCGCAGCAGGAAGGTCGGTCGGGCTGGAAAAGGTCTTGCCCTGCATGGGAAAGCGCGTGGTCTGCCCGTAACACCACCAGTGTTTTCTGCCCTGCAGCTGCAGGATCAATACATGATGCCCGTCGAAATGCGCCTTGAACGCGCTTTCGCGGTTGAAGCTGGCATAGGCATTGGTGTGCGTGTTGCACCGCAGATAGCGTTCGACCATCGCATTCATCGCCGCGATGGCCGGCACCTGTTTTTCCACGGAGTTGAGCACCAGGCTTGCGCCCTGATCGCACAGCGCCTGGATCGCTTCGGGGGCCAGTCCGCCGTTCCCGACACCGACCATCTCCAGCGGCAAAGGGCGCCCCTGCCGTGCCAGGATCGCCTGCCCCGATCGCAGGGCTTCGGCAGTGATCAGCGTTCCAAGCGTCTCCCACGGCAATAGCTGCGCGAGCGCTGCGCTGCGCTCGGTCCTGCGGAACAGACGGCGCTCCCGCATCATCGCGTCGGCAATTTCAGTAGGGTCGATCGGATGGAAAAGACTGCGCAGGGCGTGGCTGGAATCCATTTGCCGGATCTATCGCGGTTGATGGCGAATTGCCAGCAACGCCGCCGTGAAGCCGTGTCGCAGCCAAACACTTTGCCGGTCTCTCCGGATTGTCATAGGGAGCAAGTCCCTTGTCGGAGTGCAGACCGCAAATGGCATCGTCCAAATCCGTTTATGTTCTGGGGCTTGGCCTGTCGCACAACGGCGCCGCCTGCCTGCTGAAGGATGGACGCATTGCGGTAGCGATCGAGAAGGAACGGCTCACCAAGGTCAAGAATGACGGCGGCAACGACGCTCTTGCGATTGCCTATTGCCTGAATGCCGCCGGCATCGGCTGGGACGAGATCGCGCTGGTGGTGCAGAACGCCAATTTCGGCAGCTTTGCCTATGGCAATCACTGGTATCGCGGCGCGCGGACGATCCCGGACGGGGTGCCGGTGAAGACCATTTCTCACCATCTCGCTCATGCGTGCAGCGCCTTCTATCTGAGCCCGTTCGACACGGCGGCCGTGCTCACGGTCGATGGATGCGGCAACGCATTCGAGGATTGCATGGATCTCGATGGCGCCATCCTGCCCGAACGGCCCACCGGCGAAATGGCCGCGCTCTGGTTCGAAAAAGACAGCTACTACGCTGCGTCCGGCTCGGGTCTTCAGTCTGTATTCAAGGATTTTTCGCCGCTCGGCCGCTATCAGTGCGACTATCCGATGCACCCCGATACCACGCGCCATTCGATCGGCGGCGTCTATGCGGGGGCCAGCCGCTATGTCCTGGGCAGCACCAGCGACCTCGGCAAACTGATGGGGCTGGCACCTTACGGCCAGCCCGGCGCCTTGCGGCATCGGATATTCGACATTCGCGACGGGCGGCTGTTCGTCGATTATGACTGGATTCAGGATTTCCGGGTCCGGATGCATTCGGCAGCGGACTTCAAGGCACGCTTTCAATATTTCGCCGATGTTGCGCGACTGGTGCAAGGCGAGGTCGAGCGCGCGCTGGTGGAACTGGCGCGCGCGCGCCATGCGCTGCACCCCAGCCCAAATCTGTGCTTTGCGGGCGGGGTGGCGCTCAATGCCGTTGCCAACACGCGAATTCTGCAGGAAACCCCGTTCGAACAGATGTTCGTGCCGCCCGCAGCGGACGATTCCGGATTGGCGCTCGGCTGCGCCTATCATGGCTGGCACAGCATTCTGGCGGGCGAGCCGGTCCGCCACGACGGATCTCCCTTTCTGGGACGCAGTTACGACGGTGATTCCGTGCAGATCGAGCGCGCGTTGCAGGCGGTCGGCGATGGCGTGATCGTAACCCGGCCCGCCGAGCCAATGGAGGCGATGGCCGAACTGCTCGCCGAGGGCAATACTGTGGCCTGGCACCGCGGCAGTGCCGAATTCGGCCCCCGCGCCTTGGGGCATCGCAGCATTCTGGCTGATCCCCGTCGTGCCGAGATGCGCGATTACATCAATGCCCAGGTGAAGTTTCGCGAGGACTTCCGTCCGTTCGCGCCAGCCGTGCTGGCCGAAGACGCGGCGACCTATTTCGAACTGGATCGCGACAGCCCCTATATGCTGTTTGTCGTGCCGGTGCGAGAGGCGTGGCGCAGCAGGATCGGCGCGGTCGTGCATGTCGATGGCACGGCGAGGGTGCAGACGGTGCGCCGCGAAGTCGATGAGACGTTCCACGATCTGCTGACGGCATTCAAGACGCGCAGCGGGATCGGCATGCTGCTCAACACGTCGCTCAACCGCAGGGGGCAGCCGATTGTCGAAACCCCGGTCGAAGCGGCCGAGCTGTTTCGCGACACCGGACTGCATGCGCTCATGGTCGGCCCCTATCTGGTGCGTAAGCAACCATGAGTGCGCCGGCCATGATCGCGCCGGCCCCGCCCTTCGGCCCCGGTGCGCCCGGTGCCGATTATGCGCGCGATCCCTTTCCCTATCTGGCTCGCCTGCGAGATATGGCACCGCGCTATCATGCGCCGGAACGCGATGCCTGGTTCTTTTCGGCACGGGCCGACATCGCGACCCTGCTGCGCGACGATCGTCTCGGTATCACGCAGGGCACCTCCTTCGCGGACCGCTCCGATTCATTCCGTGCGACGGTGGTTCGGCGGTTGCGCGGATGGTTTTCATCCTCCGGCCCGATGCTCTCGCAAACCGTGTCGACCGCGCTTGACGACTGCCTGGCGATGGTGGCGGCGCATGGCGGAGGCGACCTTGTTCCCCTTCTCGCCCAGGCTCTTCCGGCACGGGTAATGGCCTCGCTGCTCGGCATTCCTGCGTCGGACCTGCCCGCCCTTCAGCAGGTTTCGGAGGGGCTATTGCAGGGCTTCGATCTCGAATGGGAGGGGCGTCCGGCCCTCGCAGCTCCGGCGTCGCAGGTGCTTGCCTTGTATTTCCAGAAGCACTGGCGCCTCGCGCCGGCGACCGAGCTTATGGGGTTGCTGCGCGCCACCCAGTCGGAGTTCGACCTGCCGCAGGCCAGCATGGTCGATACGTGCAGCAAGCTGTTCTCGGCCGGAACCACCACCACCGCCGCCGCCATCGCCAATATTCTGGCGCGGCTGATCGAGGCGGCAGGGGTCGCCAACGGCTCGATCGAACGACCCACGGTCGAAGAGCTGTTGCGGCTCGACACGCCGTTGCTCGCGCTCAAACGCGTGGCGCTTGCAGAGCTGCAGATCGGCGAGGCGGTGATCCGGCCCGGGCAGAAGGTCTATCTTCTGGTTGGCTCTGCACATCGGACATCGGAGGGAGACGCTGCCGCTGCCCCACTGACTTTCGGGCTGGGACGCTACCATTGCCTCGGCGCAGCGCTGGCCCGGCTCGAGATAGAGGTAATGCTTGATCCGATGCAGAAGTTGGCCGCACGGATGCGCCTGTCCGGGCCCGTTCAATGGCGCGAATCCTGGCTGCTGCATGAAGCGCGTTCCATTCTGGTCAAGACCCACGGAGTATCCTGATGCCGACCGAATATCAGCAGACCCTGACCGGGTCCTATGACCGCTTTTTTCGGGATGGAACGCTCTATGTCGGGGAACGGGCGGACTCGGGATACGCCAATCTCGGTCTGTTTCTTCCCGGGACGACCGACTTTCCGGAGGCCTGTGATAACATGATGGCGCTGCTCGTCGGCAAGTTCAGCCGACGCCAGGGGCCACTGCTCGATGTCGGCTGCGGATTGGGTGGCACGACCGAATATCTGGCACGGCATTTTCCTGTGGAGGGCGTGCACGGTATCAACGTCTCCGAATATCAGATCGAGCAGTGCCGGATACGGGTGCCGGGTGCGCATTTCCATGTGATGCCAGCGGAACAGATGCGCTTTCCGGATGCGATGTTCGATGCGATCGCCAGTGTCGAGGCCGCACTGCACTTCAAGGGAAGGCGCGAGTTTCTGCATGAATCGCTGCGCGTGTTGAAGCGGGGCGGAGAGATCGTCGTCGCCGACATGGTGTTTCGCGACGAGCCGAAGGCGTTTCCGAAGGTGCTGGCCGGGCAGGAGTGCTACCCGAACCTGGACAGCTATAGGGCGCTGTGGGAGTCGTGCGGTTTCGAGGACGTCGTCATCGACGACATCACCGACGCCAGCTGGCGCGCCTTTGTCGCTTGTTACAAGAGCAAGGCCCTGAGCGAACTGCTGGAGAAGCGGATCGATGCCGCCACGTTCAACCGGCTCCTCGAATTCGTGCGCAAGATCGAGGAGTTGCCCGTACTGTGCTATGTGGTCGTGAGCGCCCGCGCGCCCGAATGACCGCACCGCCGCTCCTGTTGACCCGCTATCGTGACGTCCGCGACGCCCTGAACGACGCCCGCCTGGTGATCCACAAGCCGCTCGCAGTGGGCGAGGCGATGGCCCATGTCGCGCAGGCCGCCAGCGGCGAACGGTCGCATCGCGTCCGTCCGCTCTGGCAGAGCCTGGCGCAGCAACTCCGGTCCGAAAAGATAGCAGGGCTGACCGGCTTCATAGAAGCCCGGGTCGACGCCGTGGTGCGCGACGCAGAGGCGCGGGGTGGCATGGAGGTGGTAGGGGACCTTGCCTTTCCGCTGCCGGTGGCCGTGATGGCGGAACTGCTGGGAC
>NZ_JAGMXV010000438.1 GCF_018006725.1 Rhizorhabdus sp. | reverse complement strand
GACGAAGCCCGCAGAACCGAAGTGGCAGAAGCCATTCGTCGGGTGAAGGGCATTATCCAGGAATACGATTTGACTGCGGCCCAGTGTGGTTTTGGCGCAGGCGCTGCAGGGACCCAGAAAACTCGCACCCCCGTCAAAGCCAAATACATCACGCCCGACAAAACAGTGACCTGGAGCGGTCGCGGGAAGCTTCCGAATGTGTTCAAGGCGCTGGTTGAAGCAGGTCACCGGATGGAGCACTTTTTGCTGAAGTGATGGCGCTCTACGATCACTCCGTGTCAAGCGCGTAGTGGTTGTCAGGCACGGGTGCACCTCCGCAATGGCAATATCCATTACAGCCAGAGGATGACCGCGAGTCGGTCGAAGCGATCGCGAAGATCAGTGACCGCAGAACGGGACGTGGAGAGACTCACTGGTACTGCTGTGGCGCCTTTCCCTCTCTGGCGAGGACTGCTGGCTCTGCGCCGGTTTCGGACGCATCTAGCCGTTCCACTCGCACGTCGAAGCGCCAGTCGTCGCCGAAGTCATAGTGGAATTCGACAAGCTGTTGGGGAAACAGCCCGGCTTTTCCCAAGCTCACTTCGTCAGCGTAATCGCCATCGACATCGCGGCAGCTCGGGTCATGAAGTATGCGCAGGGTTGTGTATTCGTCCTGGTAGCGAAACTGATACAGGTGGTCGTCATCGAATTCGAAGGCATCGAGGATGAATTGTGCGAGGTCGGCGAAGGCGCTTTCGGCAGGCATCACGATGCGACGCCAGACACTCGGGCCCAGCGAAACCTTGAACGTCACGTTCCCTTGGAACGGCTCGACGGCCTCGGATTCTCCGAGTGAGTTCCGCCAGGCAGGAAAGAACGGGATCACCGCGTCTGCCCAAGCAAAAAAAGGAGGGCGATCCATTTCTTCCTCGCTCGGCACTTCCTCTTCGACCGAAACCTCGCCCGAAGGGTTGAGCAAATGCGCCAGTAACTCGGTAGAGGTGTAGCCGAATGCCCGAAGGTAGGTGGCGCTGGCGGATAGTCCCCATGGTGTCGCGACCATCCGCTTGATCTGCCAGCCTTTACCGGAGACAGCCTGATCGGAAACGATGTCGAGCAGGCCGAACATTTGCATGAGGGCGATCTGCTTCATCCCGAGCGCCCCGAACATGGCCACTTGCCACTTTTCGTCTCGCTCTTTCGCACGGCTGCCAGGACGGTGGCGCTTCAGGAAGGTGCAACGGTATTCTGCCATCCTGTCGGCTACCAGGCCGAAACGGCTCTGCTCGAAATCGGCGAAGCTCCACCAGCGATCAAGCAGACTGAAATATCGTTCTGTCGGATTGAGCAATTGCCACTTGGCGGCCATTTCCGTATTCAGGACCATCCGCGGCGTGCTGCCGAAACGATCAACCTTCCCCAATCGACTAAAGCGTAAAAGCAGGTGCAGCCCAGCTACGTTGGGGTACGACGTCTGCCTGCCGCGGTGGAGGCCGATCGGGACGGGGTGAGTAAGCAAAGCATTGAGTTCGGGCAGGCGTGCGATGGCGAATTCGCTGGTCTTTGGCGAAACCGGGATGCCGTCCGTGCTCAGGTAGTCCAGGAGCGCGTCGAAATCACGCACGATGGCGCCGGGAGGTGCGTCTGCGTTGGCAACGCGAGCGAACACGGTACGCTCGGCATCGGTGAGGGAGAGAGTAGTCATGTCGGTTCTTTCAAAGGCTGGGCTCGCAGCTGCGCGATCACGCAAGAAGATAGCAAGCGTGGTAGCTTCTTTCAGTATCACCGGCCAGGGTAACTGGGATCAAACGGCGCTAAAGCGCAAGCAGCCTTCCTGTGGGCTGAACGCCTCCCGAGGCGGTGCAATCATTTGCACTGAGGCCTTGGTGAAACGAGTGTAACCGAGGATGTCGTCGGCTCGCTTGGGCGGTCGCTGGGTCTTCAACTTCATCGAGAAGAGTCGGGACGGGGGATCGATGAGGTCGCGAAGGAAGTGACGGAGGTGCTGTGTGAGCGCTCCAGACGTCATCGCGCTGATCGGGCTAGCCATGCGGACGACGGCCAGAGGCGCTGAGCGAAGCGGCATGCGGATGATTTTTCAGGGGATACCGGGAGAAGATCGCAGATTCATGCCGCTTGATCGGGGTTCGTAAACTATCCTGTCATTGGCGATACTGTACGTCGGTACCGTCGGCTTTCCTATCCGTTAATGTAAGGAGAGAAGTGATGGCCGTTTTTGCAAAGTACGATGGAATCGATGGCGAATCTCAAGACGACAAGCACGGCAAGTGGATTGATGTCCTGAACGTCGATTGGGGAATGCATCGCCCCGGTGGGGGCGCAACAGGCCAGAGCCGCCGTCGCGGCGCTGCGATCGTCGAAGACTTGACCCTGACGATCGAATACGAAAAGGCTTCCCCGAAGTTGCAAGAGGCGTGTCTGAGTGGAAAGGTCATCCCGAAGCTGGAAATCGAGCAGACCGCGACCTACGGCGGCGCTCGTGAAACCTACCTCAGGTACGAATTGAAGAACGTGATGGTCACCAATATTCAGGTGAGCGCCTCAGGCAACGACGAGGATGGGCCACCAAGAGTTGTCATCGGGAACAACTTTGAGAAAGTCACGGTGACGTACACCGAGTACGATAATGCCGGTGGCAAAAAGGGTGACATCGAGTACAGCTGGAAAGTCGCGAAGGGTGGCAAGTAGTTGCCGCTGCGAAAGAGTTCCGACCGGAGTGGGTACGGAAAACTCCAGGGCGCGTGCAAACGCCACCGTCACGTGGGCATTGGCGATCACGTCGGACGGACAG
>NZ_JAGMXV010000014.1 GCF_018006725.1 Rhizorhabdus sp. | reverse complement strand
CTTGGGAAGCGATTCGGCCCAATCTGACCCGGCTGTACGACGCGGCCGACTGGTGGAGCGTCGTCGAGGGCAGCGTGGAGAGTGCGCTGGATGACGAGGATCCCGCCTTCGTGCGTCAGGCCGCCGAACTGGCGGAAACCGCCACATGGGACGCCGGTACCTGGAAAGCGCTGACGGGTCAGTTGAACGCCGCCACCGGGCGCAAGGGCAAGGCCTTGTTCCTGCCGCTGCGGCTCGCGCTCACCGGGCGCGAGCATGGGCCGGACATGAACGCGCTGCTCCCGCTGATCGGCCGCGACCGCGCAATTGCACGGCTGCGTGCCGCCGGATCCTGAGCCCCGACGAAGCGGCTCACCCTCAGAAGCGGTTGGACGGCGCGATCAGCCCAACCAGCAGATAGAGCAGGATCGTCGAGCCGACGCCGCAGAGCGTCAGCAGCACCGCCGCGATGCGGATCAGCGAAAGATCGATTCCGCTATAGTCGGCAAGACCGGCGCACACGCCCATGATCTTGCCCTGGCTCTTGTTGAGGCGAAAGCGTTCGGTACGGACGGACATGGCAATTTCCTTTGCTTGACAGGACGGTCAGAGGAGGACGGGGCGCTCGGCCGAGATCGGCGTCGCGGAGCAGAAGCAGTTCGCATTCGCCGGCCCCAGAGCGGTCGCCAGACAGGCGAGGCTGAAGAGCAGCGCACCGCCGACCGCGAGCAGAAAACGCTTGGCGTCGCTCATCTCGGTGTTGGTGTCGAACATGGTCTGGCTCCCTTTGATCGGCCCCCTCGGCCGGATACCCAATGCTGTGCAGGAGCCGTGCCAAATGTTCGGAGCCAGGAAAATCGGGGTTAAAACCTTCTTCACGGCCCGACGATCCCGAATATGGCACCATCTTATCGGAAAATTCGCCAAGGTGCGGCATATCTGCCCGATAGGCGCCGGCCATTTCCTTCATTGAGTCATTCCCGCGACGGCGGGAATCCATATCCGTCGGGGCCACAATCAAAAGGTCCGATCCGGACCAGATTCCACGACCGCAGGAACGCGTGATGATGTACTATCACGCCAGTGAGTCGGAGACACATCCGGCCACGCTCGGAGTAGGAGTATAGCCATGACCAATGGAGGTTATCTTACCGAACGAAAATCCCATCCCCTCGGCCTCGGGCTGGTCATCGCCGGCCATGCCGCTGTCCTGGCCGCGCTGATCCTTGCGCCGCCTGAGAGCTTCAAACGAATCGTCTATCTCCCGACCATCGTCGAGAGCATCGAGGCACCCCCGCCGCCAGATGAGCAGCTGCCCCCGCCGCCCAAGGCATCCCCGAAGGAGGCGAAGCCGCACTTGGTGAAGCCGATCGTCGACTTGGCGCCCCCTTCCACCCAGCCCATCCGGCTCGATCCGCTTCCGCAGGTCGAACCCGCGACGACGCAGCCGGTACAACCCGTCCAACCCGCAACACCGCTGTTCGTCCCTGCAGCGATCGAGCCGGGCGCCGCCGCGCGCTTCCAGCCGGGCTATCCTTCCGCCCTCGCCCGCGCAGATATCGAAGGGAGCGCAACGGTGCGCGTGCTGATCGGCGCCGATGGCCGGGTGAAGCAGGTCGAGCTGGTCAACGCGACCCATGCCGGCTTTTTCGAAGCCACGCGCGATCACGCCCTGCGCGCGTGGCGCTTCCGTCCCGCGACGCGAGAGGGCGTGCCGACCGACAGCTGGCGCACGCTGACGGTGCGGTTCAAGCTGGAAAGCTGATCCAGCCGGCCGGTCTGGCGCCCGGTCTTCCGGGCGCGGACTGGCGCGACGGGATGTCCTCGCCTATCTTGGCCTTCATGGCCATATTCCCCCGCCCTTCGACCCCGCGCGCCTTTGTTGCCGATCTAAAAGCCTTCCTGCATCAGCAGAACCGCCACAAGCTGATGATCGCGGTCGTCTCGGGGCTGATGCCGATGATCATCGTCTGGGGCTTTTATGTCGATTCGAAGACCGACAAGCCCAAGGCGCAGGTGATCTTCGTCGAGAGCTGGCCCTCTACCCGCACCGATGCCGAGATCGAGAAACAGAACATCGCCGACCAGAAGGTCCGCGACGCACAACGCAAGGCGAAACAGGAGGAATATCGCCGCGTGGCCGACAAACTCGGCATCGAATATTGATCCCGCCGCGCGCGGACGACCGGCGGTGGATGCTGGCAGCCATCGCGCTCGCCGGACGCGGCAGCGGACGCACCGCACCCAACCCCAATGTCGGCTGCATCGTCGTTCGTGACGGGCGCGTGATGGGGCGGGGCGTGACGCAGGCTGGCGGCCGCCCTCATGCCGAAGCGCAGGCCCTGGCAATGGCAGGGAGTGTGGAAGGCGCCACCGTCTATGTCACGCTGGAGCCGTGCGCGCATTTCTCGACGCGCGGCCCCGCCTGTGCCGACCTTCTTGCAGCAGCCGCTCCGGCACGCGTGGTCGTGGCGCTGACCGATCCCGACCCGCGGACCAATGGCCGGGGCATCGCACGGCTGGAGGCCGCCGGAATCGCGGTAACTGCCGGCGTCGCTGCCGACGAGGCGCGGCGGTCGATGGCCGGCTTCCTCACCCGTCAAGCATCGAACCGACCGCATGTCACGCTCAAGCTCGCCACGTCGCTCGACGGCTGCATCGCGCTCGCGGACGGGAGCAGCCGCTGGATCACCGGCGACGCGGCGCGGGCGCATTGCCATGTCGAACGCAGCCGACATGAGGCGATCCTGGTCGGTCGCCGCACTTTCGACGCCGACGCGCCGCGCCTCGACGTGCGGCTGCCAGGGCTGGCCGATCGCAGCCCCCGCCGGCTGCTGCTCACACACGGCGCGGCACCCGAGGGCTGGACCGCTATCGCCCGCCCGCAACTGATCGCGGACCTCGAAGGGGTCGACCATCTGTTCGTTGAGGGCGGCGCGGCCACGGCAGCGGCTTTTCTGCGCGCCGATCTCGTCGACAGACTGCTGCTCTACACCGCACCGATCCTGATCGGCGGCGGCCGGCCGGCGATCGCGGATATCGGCCTCGGCGATCTCGCATCGGCACATGGCCGCTGGTGCATGGCCGACACGCGCATGCTTGGCAGCGACCGCCTCAGCATCTACGAACGCTGCTGACATGTTCACCGGAATCATCACCGACATCGGCACCATCGTCGCGACCGAGCAGCGCGGCGACCTTCATGTGCGCGTCGCCTGCTCCTACGACACGGGCTCGATCGACATCGGCGCATCGATCGCCTGTTCGGGCGCGTGCATGACGGTGGTCGAACTCGGGCCCGACTGGTTCGCGATAGACATCAGCGGCGAGAGCGTCTCGCGCACCGCAGCCGATCGCTGGGTGACCGGTCGCAAACTCAACCTCGAACGCTCGCTCAAGCTGGGCGACGAACTGGGTGGCCACATCGTGACAGGCCATGTCGACGGTGTCGGCACGGTCGCCTCGATCGGTTCCGACGGCGATTCGAAGCGCTTCGAGATTCGCGCACCGGCGGAACTCGCCCCCTATCTGGCGGAGAAGGGATCGATCACGGTCGACGGCGTATCGCTGACGGTCAACACGATCACCGACCAGCCGGACGGCAGCACCCTGTTCGGCCTGAACATCATCCCGCATACCGCGGCGGTGACGACGATCGGCCTGCTCGAAGTCGGCGACAGCGTGAACCTGGAGATCGACGTGCTGGCCCGTTATCTGCGGCGCATGGAGCAGCTGCGCACCTCGGCCTGACAAGGAATCACATTTCAATGTGATTTAATCGTTGCGATGTCACCTCGATGTGATATCGCAGCACCCATGAGCACCGAACTGATCGATCGCATCCGCCACGCCGTGTCCGAACGCGGCGTTTCCCGTTCCGGCCTTGCCCGCGCCGCCGGACTTCATCCCAATTCGCTGCGGTCGCTCGACGACCCCGACTGGAACCCCACGGCGGATACGCTAAAGAAGCTCGAGCGCTATCTCTCCTATTCTGGCCTGTCGCCGATCGAGGAGATCATCGACGAGGCGCGCAACGGCCGGATGTTCATCCTCGTCGACGACGAGGACCGCGAGAATGAGGGCGATCTCATCATCCCCGCGCAGATGGCGACGCCGGACGCGATCAACTTCATGGCAAAATATGGTCGCGGGCTGATCTGCCTGTCGATGACCAAGGAGCGCGTCGACCAGCTCGGCCTGCCGCTGATGAGCCGCAACAACGGCACCCGTCACGAAACCGCCTTCACCGTCTCGATCGAGGCCCGCGAGGGCGTAACCACCGGCATCTCCGCCGCTGACCGCGCGCGCACCGTCGCCGTCGCAATCGACGCGTCGAAGGGCCCCGAGCATATCGTGACGCCGGGCCATGTTTTCCCGCTGGTCGCCAAGCCCGGCGGCGTGCTGATCCGCGCGGGTCACACCGAAGCGGCGGTGGACGTTGCGCGCCTTGCCGGTCTCAACCCCTCGGGCGTGATCTGCGAGATCATGAACGATGACGGCACGATGGCGCGGATGGACTCGCTGGTCGAGTTCGCCCGCACCCACAAGCTCAAGATCGGCACCATCCGCGACCTGATCGCCTATCGCCGCAAGCACGACCATCTGGTCGAGAAGCGCACCGAAACGCGCTTCACCAGCCGCTGGGGCGGCGAGTGGAAGCTGACGACCTTCTACAACAAGGCGACCGGGACCGAGCAGACCGCGCTGGTCATGGGTCATATCGACCCCGACAAGCCGACTCTGGTGCGCATGCACCTGCTCAACCCCTTCGCCGACATCTATGGCGAGAAGAGCCCGCGCAGCGACCTGATCGAGCGCTCGATGGAAATGATCGCCGAGGAAGGCGCCGGCGTGATCGTCATCCTCAACCGCCCGATGAGCGGCTGGATGACCCGCGCGGTCGAGGCGCGCGAGACCGGCGACAGTTCGGCGATGGACGAACTGCGCGACTATGGCGTGGGTGCGCAGATCCTGACCGAACTTGGCGTGCAGGACATGATCCTGCTCACCAATTCGCACCACACGCTGATTGCGCTGGACGGCTATGGTCTGTCGATCGTAGGCGAGCGGCCCATTCCCGCCGCCTGACAGGAGCTAGACCATGGCCAAGATCCTCATCGTCGAAGCGCGCTTCTACGATCATCTGAACGACATGCTCCTCGACGGCGCGCGCACCGCGATCGAGGAAGCGGGTCATCGTCACGAGACGGTCACCGTTCCCGGCGCACTCGAGATCCCCGGCGCCATCGCAATGGCTGCCGAGAGCGGACGCTATGACGGCTTCGTCGCGATCGGGGTCGTGATCCGCGGCGAGACCTATCATTTCGAGGTGGTCTCGAACGAGAGCGCACGCGGCCTGATGGCGCTGTCGATGGACGGCATCGCGATCGGCAACGGCATCATCACCGTCGAGAACGAAGCCCAGGCGCTAGCCCGCGCTCGCCGGTCGGATAAGGACAAGGGCGGAGAAGCGGCCAAGGCCGCACTGCGCATGCTCGAACTGCGCGAAAAATTCGGCGCCTGACCTGATCGAGACCAATTGCCGATCGTCATCACGGCGTATCGGCAATTGGGTCTTGCCCTCGCTGTGACGGAAGGCGATGGCGGGTCGATGAGCAGCGCATCGCCCGCCTCGCCCCCCGTCGCCCGCGCCTATGCCGCGATGGTGATCGCCAATATCGCGCTCGCCTTCGGCCCCTGGCTGGTCCGCCTCGCCGACACCTCATCGATCGCTTCGGCCTTCTGGCGGCTGGCACTCGCCTGCCCCCTCCTCTTTGCGATGACCCGGCTCGCGCGCCAGCCGATCCCGCGCCTGTCCTGGGGCATGATCGGGACGATCGCGGTCGGCGGCCTTTTCTTCGCGGCCGACCTCGGCGCCTGGCATGTCGGCATCCACCACACAAAGCTCGCCAATGCGACCCTGTTCGGCAATCTCGCCAGCTTCCTGCTGCCCGCCTTCGCGCTGATCGCGACGCGATCGCTGCCCGATCGCGTTCAGGCGTTGGCACTGCTGCTGGCCGTGATCGGCACGGCGCTGCTGCTCGGCCGCTCCTACCAGCTCGACAGCCGCTACCTGACCGGCGACCTGCTGTGCATTCTCGCCGGCATTTTCTACACCGGCTATATCATAGCCCTGTCGAAGGCGCGGGGCATGCTGCAGCCCATGCCGGTGCTGCTCATCTCGACGATGGCGGGCGTGCTGCCGCTGCTGCTGTTCGCGTGGATCGACGGCGGCCCCATCCTGCCGCACGACTGGACGCCGTTGCTGCTGCTGGCGATCGGCAGCCAGGTCGTCGGGCAGGGACTCATGGTCTATGCGATCGGCCATCTCCCGCCGCTGGTGATCGGGATCGGACTGCTCATCCAGCCTTTCATCGCTGCCCTTATCGGCAGCGTGCGCTATGGCGAGATGTTGGGCATCCTCGATCTCGCCGGCGGCCTCGCCATCTGCGCCGCCCTGGTACTCGTCCGGGCCGGTAGCACTGGTCAGCAGACGCCCGAAAAGCTAAAGGAACAGCCATGATTACTCCCGCCGACATGACCCTCGACGAGCTTCGGCGGGCGCTGGCCGAGCGCCTTCCCACCCATGCCGTGTTCGACGGCTGGAGTTCCACCGCGCTGGCCAATGCCGCCGACGAGCTCGACGTCCCTGCCGACCGGGCCGCGCTGTGCTTCCCGGGCGGCGCGATCGAGATGATCGACGCCTGGTTCGCCACCATCGATGCAGCGATGGCCGAGCACCTCCGGTCGCTCGACCTCGGCGCGATGAAGATCCGCGACCGCATCCGCACCGCGCTGCTCGTCCGGCTCGACGAAGCCACCCGCCAGCCCGACGCCCTGCGCCGGGCGATCACCCAGCTCGCGCGTCCGCGCCATGCCGCACGCGCGGTCAAGCTGGCATGGCGCGCCGCCGACTCGATGTGGCGCGCGATCGGCGACACCAGCGTCGACATCGCCTGGTACAGCAAACGGACGACGCTCGCCGCGCTCTACACATCGGTTCTGACCGCGTGGATGGACGACGACAGCGAGGACTTCGCCGACACGCGCGCCTTCCTTGATCGCCGGATCGACGACGTCATGCGGTTCGAGAAGTTCAAGGCCAGGATGAAGCCCGAGCCCGACCGACATTTCAGCCCGGTCCGTTTTCTCGGACGGCTGCGCTATCGCCTCCAGGCCTGACCTGCGCTTAATTTGCGAGGGGGGATGGCAAAGACGCCACCTTATTGATAATCACTCGCATCATGGATGTGGATGCAGAGACGATGAGCCTCGACAGGCTGCCGCTGGGAACCGGCGGCGCCATCATCGGGGTACGCTGGGACCAGCTAGACGAGCGCGATGCGCGCCGCCTGCGTGAACTGGGCGTGGACGAGGGCGTGTCGGTGGAGAAGTTGCACAAGGGCCCGTTCGGCGCCGATCCCATCGCGTGCCGCATCGGCCGCATGACCGTCGCGCTGCGCAGCATCCAGGCGTCCGCCATCCTGGTCGGGCCTCGATCGGCATCATGACGCCGACCCCGCTGATTGCGCTGGCCGGCAACCCCAATGCCGGCAAGAGCGCCCTGTTCAACGCGCTCACCGGCGCCCGCCAGAAGGTCGGCAATTATCCGGGCGTGACGGTGGAGCGGAAATCGGGCCGCATGGCGCTCGACGATGGCCGCCCGCTCGAATTGCTCGACCTGCCCGGCACCTACAGCCTGACGCCATCGAGCCCCGACGAAGCCGTCACCCATGACGTGCTGCTCGGCAAGCAGCCGGGCGAGCGGATGCCCTCCGCCTTGCTCGTCGTCGTGGATGCGACCAATCTCGACAACCATCTGCGCTTCGCGCTCCAACTGATCGACCTCGGCCTGCCGACGGTGGTCGCGCTCAACATGGTCGACATGGCCGAGCGCGACGGACTGCGCATCGACGCCGACCGGCTCTCGACCGAGCTCGGCGTGCCGGTCATCCCGACCGTTGCCGTCCGCCGGAAGGGTATCGACGAACTCAAGGTCGCGCTCGGCAGCCTGGCGGCGACGCAGGCGTCCCGTCCGGTCAGCGAACCGTCGACCGACCATGACGCGCTGATCACGCTGCAGCGGCGCGCGCGCGCGATCGCCGCCGCCGCAATGACAGAAGAGAATTTCCGGCTGCGCTGGACGCACCGCGCCGATGCGGTGGCGCTGCACCCGGTGATCGGCCCCATCCTGCTGGCGACCATCCTGTTCGTGATGTTTCAGGCTGTGTTCGCCTGGTCCGCAGCGCCCGCCGATGCGATCGACGGCGCCTTCGTCGCCCTGCAGGGCATTGTGGCCGACCGGATGCCCGACGGCTTCGTCAGGTCACTGATCACCGAGGGACTGATCGCGGGCGTGGGCGCGGTGATCGTCTTCCTGCCGCAGATCCTGATCCTGTTCCTGTTCATCCTGCTGCTCGAAGCATCGGGCTATATGGTCCGCGCCGCCTTCATCATGGACCAGTTGATGGCGCGCGTCGGCCTGTCGGGCCGGGCCTTCATCCCGCTCCTGTCGTCCTTCGCCTGCGCGATTCCGGGCATCATGGCGACGCGCACGATCGACGATCCCAAGGACCGGCTGACGACGATCCTGATCGCGCCGCTGATGACCTGCTCGGCCCGCCTGCCTGTCTATGCCGTTATCATCGCGGCCTTCATTCCCGAGCGGACCGTCGGCCCCGGCGTCGGTCTGCAGGGCTTGGTCCTCTTCTGCCTCTATATCGCCGGCATCGCCGGAGCGATGTTCGCCGCCTACATCCTGCGCCGGACGGTGACCAAGGGGCCTGCTCCCGGCTTCCTGATGGAAATGCCGCGTTACCAGATGCCGATCCTGCGCGACGTGCTGCTGGGCCTGTGGCAGCGCGCGATCATCTTCCTGCGCCGCGCCGGCACGATCATCGCGGCGACCACGGCCGTCCTGTGGCTGCTCGTCTCCTATCCCAAGGCCCCCGCCGACTATTCCCAGCCCGCAATCGACTATTCGATCGCCGGCCGGATCGCGGGTGCGCTCGAACCGGTGTTCGCGCCGGTCGGGTTCAACCGCGACATGGCGCTGGCACTGATTCCGGCCATGGCGGCCCGCGAGGTCGCCGTGTCGGCGCTCGCCACCGTCTATGCTGTCGATGCCGAGGACGAAGCGGTCCAGGAGCAGTCGCTGGTCGAACGGCTGCAAGGGCGCTGGTCGCTGCCAACCGCTCTGGCCTTCCTCGCCTGGTTCGTTTTCGCGCCGCAATGCGTGTCGACGATCGCAGTCGTGCGGCGCGAGACGAACAGCTGGAAATGGACCGGCTTCATGCTGGCCTATTTGTTCGGTCTGGCTTACATCGCGGCAGGCGCTACCTATTGGAGCGCGCTAGCTTTAGGTTTGTAGGGAGGCCCGCGTGGCAGGCAGCGTTAACAAGGTGATCCTCGTCGGCAATCTGGGTCGCGACCCGGAAAGCCGCTCCTTTGCCAATGGCGGCAAGGTGGTGAACCTGCGCATCGCCACCTCGGAGCAGTGGAAGGATCGCAACACCGGCGAGCGCCGCGACAAGACCGAATGGCATTCGGTCGCGATCTTCAACGAGGCACTGGCCGGCGTCGCCGAGCGCTATCTGCGCAAGGGCAGCAAGGTCTATCTCGAAGGCCAGCTCCAGACCCGCAAATGGACCGACCAGCAGGGCCAGGAGCGCTATTCGACCGAGGTCGTGCTTCAGGGCTTCAACGCCGTGATGGTACTGCTCGATCGCCCCGAAGGCGGTGGCGGAATGGGCGGCGGCTCCGGCGGCGGCGGCATGGGTGCCGGCGGCGGCAGCTGGGGCGACGATGACGGCTATGGCAGCGGCTCGGGCTTCGGCGGCGGCGGCAGTGCCGGCGGCGGCTTCGGTGGCGGCAATCGCGGCGGCGGGCAGAGCGCTGGCGGCGGGCGCAAGTCCGATCCGTTCGATGTCGGCGATCTCGACGACGACGTTCCGTTCTGATCGCGGGACCGCGACAGGCGCTGCCGATTACCCGATGAACGGCTGCTGCGCCCGGCACGCCGGGCTCCTCCTCGCTTGCGTGGGAAGCCGGGTAGCGTATTTTCCTGCAATGCGTGACCCGGTCCCTTTCGGTTTGGTGAGATGAGCCCCTCGCTACCGATCCTCAGGTCGCCACCTTTTCCCGGGACGGCGCCCGAGACGGCCGCCGTAAGTCGGCAGCGCCCGCTCGCGCCGGTGCGTGAGGACATCACTCCTCAATTGCGCGAGCGCGCCCAACTGATCCGCGAAAGGATCGTGGAAGCGCGCATCGGTGGGCGTTTCTGGGCTGCTGGCGCTGACAATGTCTGGGATCAGATAGCGCGCGGCGAAAGGCTGGCATTCGCTGGCGACGACGAGCGTGGTCTGCTGGCACTGATTGCCGGGGCTAGTGTCGATTGGACCGGTCCCGGCCCCTTTGCCGATATCGCGCACAGCCCTGATCCGGACGCGCTCGATCGTGCGGTGACCCGCTGGCTGATCGACGGGGCCGACTATCGCGACCCCTTTTCCGGACGGCCGGTCGCGATCGAAGCGGCGATCGACCAGCTCGCTTTCTGGCGGCAGGCGATCGACCGCAATCGGGGGCTCGTCGTCGCGGCTGGCATAGCGCGCTGGAAGCGGCGCGAGGTCGAAGCGATGCTATGGCCGGGTGACAGCCTGGTCTTCGCCGGCAATGCCGCAGACGCCGTCGGCGCCGCGCTGCGAGGAGGCGGCGAAATCGCGGTATGGCCTTCCAAGGCGCCGCGCGGACTGGCCGAGGAGGCCGCGGCCCATGGCGTAAACGTGCATCCGGTCGAGGACGGCTTCCTCCGATCCGCCGGGCTGGGGAGCGACTGCCACCCGCCGCATTCGATTATCCTGGACCGGTCCGGCCTTCACCTCGACCCGACCCGTCCTTCCGACCTGGAAGCGATGATCGCAGCACCGGCCGATCCGGCACTGCTCGCCCGTGCGGAACGGCTCATGCGGTCGCTGGTCGACGCCGGGATCAGCAAATATGCGAGCGGCGGAGCCCCCTGGGAGCGCCCGGTCAAGGACCGCCGCATCGTCCTCGTCACCGGCCAGGTCGAGGATGACCTTTCGGTGAAACTGGGCGGTGCCGGCGTCGAAGGCAATCTCGACCTGATCCGCCGCGCGCGCGCCACAGAGCCCGACGCATGGCTCGTCTTCAAGCCGCACCCCGACGTCGACGCCGGCCACCGGCGGGGCGCCATAACCGATGCCGTTGCCCTGCGCCATGTGGACCAGGTCGTGCGCGACGTGCCGATGGCGTCGATGCTCGATGCGGTCGACGCCGTGCATGTCCTTACGTCGCTCACGGGTTTCGAGGCACTTATTCGCGGCTGCGACGTTGTGACGCACGGCCAGCCCTTCTATGCAGGATGGGGATTGACGCGGGACCTCGCGCCGCCCATTGAGCGCAGACGGGGCCACAACGTAACGAAGGCGCAGCTTGTGGCGGCAACTTTGATTCTCTACCCGCGCTATCTCGACCCGGTAACGAAGCTCCCCTGCTCTCCCGAAATTCTCGTGGAGCGCCTTGCAGCCGAGCCGGAACCCCGTGAGACGCTGCTGACCCGCCTGCGCCGCCTTCAGGGCCGCCTGCGCCGAACCCTCTCCGTTGCGGGAGGCCGGGCTTGAAGCTTCACGACATCGCCAAGCAGCGCTTCCTGTTCCTGCAAGGGCCGCCGGGACCCTTTTTCGACCGGCTCGGCGCATCGTTGCGCCGGCTCGGCCATGCGGTCCACCGGATCAATCTCAACGCCGGTGACGTGGCCTCCTGGTCGGGTCCGGCGATCGATTATCGCGGTACCGCCGAGCGCTGGCCGAGCTTCGTCGACGATTTCCTGGTCCACCACAGGATCACCGACCTGATCCTGTTCGGCGACTGCCGACCGTTGCACAATGCGGCACGCGGCATGGCGCGGCTGCGCGGCGTGCGCGTCCATGTGTTCGAGGAAGGCTATATCCGGCCCGACTGGGCCACGCTCGAACTCGACGGCGTGAACGGTCACTCCTCGCTGCCACGCGATCCGAACTGGTACCTGAAGGCGGCGCGCACACTCCCGCCGCTGGCCAAGCGCCCGACCGTGCCGTCGCGTTTCCGCCGCCGCGCACAGGAAGCAACCAGCTATTATGCCCGCACCTCGCTCGGCCGCTGGCGCTTTCCGCACTACAAGTCGCACCGCGACCGTTCGGCGGTGACGGAAGCGCTCGGATGGCTCAAGCAGTTCGCACTGCGCAAGCTGCAGGAAGACCGGGCCGAGAACGTCCTCGCCCAGCTTGAGGGCAAACGCTATTTCGCGCTGCCGCTGCAGTTGTCCTCGGACCACCAGATCCGCGTCCATTCGCTGTTCGGCACGATGCAGGCGGGCGCCTCTTATGTCATCGAGAGCTTTGCCCGCTCGGCCCCCGACGACACCTATCTTCTGGTCAAGGAACATCCGCTCGACAGCAGCCTGTTCAGCTGGCGCCGGTTCATCCGGCGCGAGGCGCGACGGCTGAACGTCGAGCATCGCGTGCTGTTCACCAAGGGCGGCCGGATCGACGACATCGTCGAGAATTCGCTGGGCGTCGTCACGGTCAACAGCACGACGGGCACGTTGGCGCTGGCATCGGGCATTCCGGTGATCACGCTGGGCCAGGCAGTCTACAACATCCCCGGCATCACCTTTCAGGGGCCGCTCGACAGCTTCTGGAGCGATCCGACCCCGCCCAATGCGAAGATCTGGGATGCCTTCTCCCGCGTGCTGCAGGCGCGCTGCCTTGTCTATGGCGGCTTCGCCAGCGACGAGGGGATCGAAATGCTGGTCGAAGGGTCGATCGCACGGTTGGTCGAAGCGTCGAAGATCGTGGACATCGGTTCCTATCTGGGCGGCACCACCCAGATTGCCGCCGAATAGCGCGCGCCTCCCGATCGATCCGCCTCAGCGGCGGCGCATGATATATTCCTCGTCATACCAGCTGCCGACCTTGAAGCGGTAGTCGCCGACCTTCTCGAAGCCGCGTGCGGCATAAACCGCCTGCGCCTTGTCGTTGCCCGACCAGACGCCCAGCCATACCGGCCCCGGCCGCGCCACGGCGAGATAATCGAGCGCGGCCGCGAGCAGCCCCGCACCCAGCCGGAGCCCCTGCGCCTCGCGCAGGACGTAGAGCTGGTAGAGTTCGCCCTCGCCAGGCGCGACTTCGACATGGGGCAGCTTGCAGGGGCCGACCTGCGCATAGCCCAGCAATTCGCCGTCGCGATCCGCGACCCAGCTTCGCCGCTCCCCATCGGCCAGTTCGGCGCGAACCGCATCCGCCGAATAGGCCTCCGCCTCGAAGATCGCGAGGTCAGCCGGCGGGTAGGGGATCGCGAACCCGTCTTCCAGGAAGGTCTGGCGAAAGGTGCTCAGCTTGAGCCGGGCGAGTGGCTCGGCATCATCGGGCGCGGCGGGGCGGATGGCGATGGTCATGCCTCTGCCTGCGATGCAGCGGCGATGCCGTCAAGCAGGCGAACTCCACAAAGAGAAGGGGCGCGGAAGCCAAAGCCTCCGCGCCCCGATCCCTTGCTCCTGCCGGTCCCGAAGGACCGGTCCGGATCAGCCGTTCTGACGAGCCTTGAGGGCTTCGCCGAGAATGTCGCCGAGCGATGCGCCCGAGTCGGACGAACCGTACTGCGCAACGGCCTGCTTTTCTTCGGCGATCTGCATCGCCTTGACCGAGAAGGTCGGCTTCTTGGAGCGGTCGAAACCGGTCACCATTGCGTCGAACTTCTGGCCGACCTGGAAACGCTCCGGACGCTGCTCGTCGCGGTCGCGGCCGAGATCGCTGCGCTTGATGAAGCCAGCCGCGCCATCGTCGCCAGCCTGGACTTCCAGACCGCCGTCGGTGACGGCAAGGACGGTAACGGTGACGACCGCGCTCTTGTTGAGCTTCGAGCCATCCGAGGTCGCAGCGCCGATGCCGCCACGCTCGAGCTGCTTGATGCCGAGCGAGATGCGCTCCTTCTCGGAGTCGATGTCGAGGACGATCGCCTTGACCGTCTCACCCTTGTGGTGAAGCGACAGGGCTTCCTCGCCGGTCACGCCCCAGGCGATGTCGGACATGTGGACCATGCCGTCGACATCGTTGTCGAGGCCGATGAACAGGCCGAACTCGGTGGCGTTCTTGACTTCGCCCTCGACGACCGAACCGATCGGATGCGCTTCGGCGAAGGCCTCCCACGGGTTGGTGATCGCCTGCTTGAGGCCGAGCGAGATGCGGCGCTTGTCGGCGTCGACCTCGAGGATGACGACTTCGACTTCCTGGCTGGTCGAGACGATCTTGCCCGGGTGGACGTTCTTCTTGGTCCAGCTCATTTCGGAGACGTGGACCAGACCCTCGATGCCCGGCTCGAGCTCGACGAAGGCACCATATTCGGTGATGTTCGTCACGCGGCCCGAGAACTTGCCGCCGATCGGGTACTTGGCCGAAGCGCCTTCCCACGGATCGCTCTCAAGCTGCTTCATGCCGAGCGAGATGCGCTGCGTGTCCTTGTTGATGCGGATGATCTGCACCTTCACGACGTCGCCGATGTTGATCATCTCGTTCGGATGGCCAACGCGCTTGTAGCTGAGGTCGGTGACGTGCAGCAGGCCGTCGATGCCGCCGAGGTCGACGAACGCACCATAGTCGGTGATGTTCTTGACGACGCCTTCGATCACCTGGCCTTCGGCCAGCGACTGGATCAGGCCCGAACGCTGCTCGGCGCGGGTTTCCTCGAGAACGGCGCGGCGCGACACGACGATGTTGCCGCGGCGGCGATCCATCTTGAGGATCTGGAAGGGCTGCGGAATGTCCATCAGCGGGGTGACGTCGCGGACCGGACGGATGTCGACCTGCGAACCCGGAAGGAAGGCCACGGCGCCGTTGAGGTCGACGGTGAAGCCGCCCTTGACGCGGCCGAAGATGACGCCTTCGACGCGGCTCGACTGCGAGAACTCGGCTTCGAGCTTGTCCCAGGCGGCTTCGCGGCGGGCGCGGTCGCGGCTGAGCATCGCTTCGCCATGGACGTTCTCGACGCGGTCGACATAAACTTCGACTTCGTCACCGACCTTCAGATCGGCCTTCTGGCCGGGCGCAGGCGCGAATTCGCGCAGGGCCACGCGGCCTTCCGACTTCAGACCGACGTCGATGACGGCCATGTCGTTTTCGATCGCGGTGACGGTGCCCTTGACGACGCGGCCTTCGAAGCCTTCGTTCTCGCCGCCGAGGGTCTGGTTGAGAAGCGCCGCGAAATCGTCGCGGCTCGGGTTTGCCGTAGTGGCCATAGACTAATGTCTTCCTGTGTCAGTTATTCCGGCCATCCGGTTGTCTCCGGAGGTCTTTGGGCCAGAACCGCCATAACGGCCTCATGCCGCTATGGCATCCGCAGGTCGCTCGATTCGCGGAACCCGAAAAGCATAAGGGCGCGGCAAGAGAACGGCGTCTTGACTGCCGACCCCCTGTCGCGCCTGCTGGCGACCGCTGTTAAGAGCGTTTCGCCGTCCGGGCTTCCACGAGTTCTACCGCCCGTTGGACGGCCGCCTCTATACCGAGATCGCTGGTATCGAGCAAGTCGGCATCCTCGGCCTGGCGCAGCGGTGCGGCTGACCGCCCCATGTCGCGTTCGTCGCGGGCGAGGATATCGGCAAGGACCGCGTCATAGCCCACCCCCGTGCCCATCGATTCCATCTCGCGAAAGCGGCGCTGCGCGCGCACCTCGGGACGGGCGGTGACGAACAGCTTGGCGTCGGCTTCCGGCGCGATCACCGTGCCGATATCGCGTCCGTCGAGCACCGCGCCCCCCGTCTGTCCGGCAAAGACACGCTGCCGTTCGAGCAGCGCTTCGCGCACTTGGCTGTGCACCGAAGCGAGCGAGGCCGCGCGGCCCGCCGACTCGGTCTTGAGTGCCGGATCCTCCAGCAGCGCCGCCTCGAAGTTGCAGCCGCGCAACGCATCGGCCGCATCGGCCGGATCTCCGCCGGCGCGCATCACCGACACACCGACCGCGCGATAGAGCAGGCCGGTGTCGAGATGCGGCAGGCCGTAATGGCGCGCGAGCGCCTTGGCGATGGTGCCCTTGCCCGAAGCCGCCGGGCCGTCGACCGCGATGATCATGCGACTTCGGCGCCCAGGGCGGTCATCAGCCCCGTAAAGCCGGGGAAGCTGGTCGCCACCGGGCCCATGTCGTCGATCGTGACCGGCGCCGACGAGACCAGCCCCGCGACGGCGAAACTCATTGCGATGCGATGATCGAGCCGCGCGGCGATAGTCGCCCCGCCCGGCAGCTTGTCGCCGCCGGTACCGTCGATGATCAGCCCGTCCTCCAGTTCCTCGACCCGCGCGCCGATCGCGCGCAGCCCTTCGGCCATCACCGCGATCCGGTCCGATTCCTTGACACGTAGTTCCTCCAGCCCGCGCGCCACGGTGCGGCCCTCGGCCAGCGCCGCCGCGACGAACAGAATCGGATATTCGTCAACCATGGAAGCGACGGTCTCGACCGGGGTCTCGATCCCCTTGAGCACCGAATGGCGCACGACGATGTCGGCGACAGGCTCGCCGCCCACCTCGCGCTGGTTGGCGAAGACGATATCGCCGCCCATCATCCGCAGCACGTCGAACAGCGCGGCACGGGTGGGGTTGAGCCCGACATTGGTGACGGTCACCTCCGATCCCGGAACCAGCAGCGCCGCGACGACGGGGAAGGCCGCCGAGGACGGATCGCCCGGTACGACGATATGCTGCGGCCGCAGATCGGCTTCGCCCCGGATCGAGATGAGCCGCGCGCCCGCGCCGTCCTCCTCGACCGTCAGTTCGGCACCGAAGCCGCGCAGCATCCGCTCGCTATGGTCGCGCGTCGCGATCGGTTCGACCACGCGTGTAATACCCGGCGTGTTGAGACCCGCGAGCAGGATCGCCGACTTGACCTGCGCCGAAGCGACCGGGAGCCGATAGTCGATCGGCACAGCCGGACAGAGCCCCCGCACCATCAGCGGCAGGCGTCCGCCGGGGCTAGCGCTGATCTCGGCGCCCATCAGGCCGAGCGGTTCGATCACGCGGCCCATCGGCCGCTTCGACAGCGAGGCATCGCCGGTGAAGGTCGCGGTGATCGCATGGCTGGCGACGAGGCCCATCAGCAGGCGCGTCGATGTTCCCGAATTGCCCATGTCGAGCGCGCCTTGCGGCTGGAGCAGCCCACCGACGCCGACACCATGGATGCGCCAGGCATCGTCCGCACCGCGCTCGATCGTCGCGCCCATCGCCCGCATCGCAGCGGCGGTGGCGAGGACATCCTCCCCTTCCAGCAACCCTTCGACGCGGCTTTCGCCGATCGCGAGCGCGGACAGCATCAGCGACCGGTGCGAGATCGACTTGTCGCCGGGAACGCCGGTGGTTCCGCGCAACGGGCCGGGGGCCGAGAAGCGTGCGGGGCTTGGATGGGGGCCGTGCATAGGCGCGCGCTTTTGACAGCGGCGCCGGGCTATGGCAAGGCGCCCGGCGTTTCGGCCTTCCATTGACTCGGGCGGCCGCGAAGTTTCCGCAATGTCGACTGGAGTTTCTAAACCGTGGTGAAACCTGAATGGGGCACCAAGCGGACCTGCCCGAAGTGCGGCACCCGCTTTTACGACCTGGAAAAGGACAATCCCGTCACCTGCATCGAATGCGGTGCGGCCTGGGAGCCTGAACCCGTCCTCAAGTCGAAGCAGCCGCTGCCGTTCGACGCGCCCAAGAAGGAAGGTCCCGAGCCGAAGGCGGTCGACACCGACCTGTCCGACGATCTGGACATCGACGAGGACGCCGAGGAGAATCCGGACGACGACGTCGATCTGGGCGGCGACGACGATATCGGCCTGAACACGGCCGACGACGAGGACGACAACTGATCCGCGCGCCGGGGCGGCCCCCTGCGGCCCGCCCCGGCGGCGATCGTCATAAAATAGCGCGCGATGCGAAAAGGGTCTTGCGAGGCCCTCGAAGCTGACCTAAAGGGCGCGCTCCGCCGCCGGGCCCAACCGGCGAGCGACCGAAATGGCACGGGGCCGTAGCTCAGCTGGGAGAGCGCTGCAATGGCATTGCAGAGGTCAGGGGTTCGATCCCCCTCGGCTCCACCATTTCCTTTTCCCACAAATTCCAAAGATGCGCAGAACCTGGCAGCTCGTCACGGGGCTATGCGCGACCATCCTGCGAATCCCTCTCCCTTGCTCCTCCGAACGCGCGTACATCTTGCTCTCAGGACCGGCAGAAAGCCGGCTTAGACATAGGAGAGGATGCGATGCGGCCGTGCATGGAGAGCACCGATGCAGGCGCGTAATCCGAGGATCGTCTTTCAGGACGCCCTGCCCCACTGGGCCCCGAACACCGCCTTCGCCCAGATCGTCAACGCGGGATCACTGATCATCCCGGCGGTCGAGATCTTCCTGAACAAGGTGATGGCGCGCGCCCTGAGCGAGGTCGCGGCCCCCGCCACGCGGCGCGACATCGAGATTTTCATGTCCCAGGAAGGTAATCATTATCGCTACCATCGCCTGTTCAACAAAACGATGTGGGCGCGCTACCCCGAACTGCGGGCGTTCGACGCGGAGTTGACGGCGGAATATGAGGCGATGCTCAAAACACGGTCGCTCCGCGACTGCGCCGCCTATTGCGAAGGGTTCGAGTCGCTGGGCCTGATCCAGGCCGAGTTCTTCTTCGGGCATGTCGACGATCTTCTGAAAGGTGCCGACGCACGCGTGGTTCGTCTGTGGCAATGGCATCTGGCGGAGGAGTTCGAGCATCGCTCGGTCTGCTTCGACGTCCACCGGCAATTGGGTGGCGACTATCTGAGCCGCGTCCGGGGTTTCGCTTTGGCGGCGCGACACCTCGGTCAATGGGGCAAGCGGGTTTCAGACCACCTGATCGCCTGCGACACGGCGGCGCTCGATGCGGCAAGCCGTGCGCGGCTGAACGCCGAGGAACGGACCTATCGCCGCCGCCTCCTGCGCTTCTCGCTGCCCCGGATCCTTGCCATCCTGTCGCCGGCCTATGATCCGGGCGGCAAGGCGGCGCCGCGCGGTTCCATCCGGCTACTCGAGAGCCTGACCGCGTCGTAGCGATCGACATCCGCCCCGCAATTGCCTTGCCAAGTAGCCGCAAATTGGCGCATTAATTACGCCAGCGGGAACAGGGGACATCTATGACGAAGCACGAAAAACAAGCGGACGTGGCCCAGCCCGATGCGTCCAAGCAGCCTTGGGCTACGCCACAGATGACCGAGGTGGATGCGGTCGCAGCTACGCTGGCGGGCGGCGATGCGGTAGCCGATCAAGACCCCAATCGGGTATCCTGATCCCGGCCTTCAGGCCGAGTAAGCTGCTACGCGGCGAGCCAAGCTGCTCGCTGGCAGAATCAGGCAGCAGAGTCAAAATTGGAACGGTACATGACAAAGCAGGTGAAGCAGGACTTGCACCCTGTCGGGACCTTAGGTCGACACAACCAAACTCCCCTGGATTCCGCCACAGATGACCGAGGTGGATGCGGTCGCGCTTACGCGGGCGGGCGCCGGCACGATTGGCGATACCGATACCAACGAGCTGTCCTGACCGCCAACATTCTCTATAGTGCCCTATAATGCCCTTTGTGATCGATAACAGAGGGCCAGCCCGACATGGCGGACAATGAGGCGATGATCGACGGATTATCGGCGCTGCTGCAGCCCGAGAAAGTCGATTCCTTCCTCGCGGCATTTGCAGAAAAACGGCCCCTGAAGCTGCGCACGTCGCGCGACGATTTCGCGCACTTCTTCCCATGGGCGGAACTGAACCGCTGCGTCTCCATGGACAGTCTCATGTCCGGGCGCGTCAGACTGATGCGGGCAGGACGGGAAGTTCCCATCGATCTCGTGAGCAGGAGAAGGGACAGCGGCGAGCGCGTGCTGCTCGCCGAAGCCCTGCACCTTCTATGCGATCAGGGGCTGAGCATACAACTCATCGGACTCCACAACCTGAGTTCGAAGATCGCAGCCCTCACCGCCGCGCTCGAGCGCGAATTGCGCGCAGACATGCAGGTCAATGCCTATGCCAGCTTCACCCGCGGCGGGGCCCTGCCACCCCACTCCGACGAGCATGACGTCCTGATATTGCAGATCGACGGCAGGAAGGCGTGGAAAGGCTATGGGGGCGCGGAGGCCCGACCCCTCAAGGGCGGGATTGCGAGGATCGAACAGCCTTCGTGGGTAGAGGAACTCCAGCCGGGTGACCTGCTCTACCTGCCGCGTGGCGAGGTCCATCAGGCGGCGGTCGTCGGAGAGCGGTCGCTGCATCTGACGATCGGCATCCATACTCTCAAGGCCTGCGACAGCCTTTCCTGGCTGCGCGAGCGCGGCATTCAGGACATCCTCTTTCGCGAGGATGTATCCCCGCAGGAGCCGGACGCGGCCGCCGCACGGCGGTCGACGGGGATCAGGCAGGCACTCCATGCGCTGGTCGATCAACTGGACCTTGGCGACATGCTTGCGGATCGGGATCGCCGGGCGGCCCCGTTCAGACCGTTGAACCTGGGCTTCTTCGGTCCGCTCGCGCCGCGAAGCTGGGTCTGTCCATCATTGCGGCGCTGTCCCGACCTCCCCTCCGAGGGCGGCGCGGAGATCGAGGCGGACGGGATCCGGATTGTCCTGGATTCTGCCGAACGCGCGCTGCTCGTCAGGCTGCTCGAAAGCGGAGGAAGCCGCGTCGATGCCCTGCTGCAAGGACCGGAAGCAGAAACCACGGAACGGGCATTGTCCGGGTTGATACGCAAGTCGCTGCTGTTCGTTCTGGAAGACTGAACGAAGCAAGCTCCGCTGCAATCCAACAAAGTTCAGGCGTTGCTGCCACTGGCTTTGCGCGTGAACAGGCCCGTCGCAAGCCCGCGCATGAGCTTCAGGTGATAGCGGTAATAGGAGGCGCGATCGGCCGGATCGGCCTGCTCCAGCGTCTGCGCCAGACCAAGCAACGTGTCGACGTCGACCACCTCGTGACACGCCCGGGTCGCCGATTGCCGCTGAAGCTCGTCGACCAGAGGGCGCTGCGCCTGCAACTGCACGCTCTTCCAGTCGGATGCGGCCAGGCCCCTGTGCCGGTCCTCCCAGATCGGCTCCGGAACACGGCTTCCGAATGCCTTTCGATACAGCCATTTCGGCTGCCCCTCGCGCAGAAAGATGTCCGCCGGCGTGGCGAGACAAAATTCGAGCACGCGTCGATCGCCGGTCGGATCGCGCCGATCGATGCGGAAGGCCGCGCGAATGGCGGAGTTCATCGGCGCGGCGTCGGTTCGACCCCACGCATGCCGGAACCAGTCCTGCCAGGACAGAAGGCGGGGGGAGAGCGCATCGGCGAGCCGCGGATCGTCCGGACCATCATAGCCCAGTTTCTGGAGCGCGGCCGGCGCGATGGGAAAGAGATCGGCATAGATCGGATGCCTCCGGAGATGCCTGATTGCCCCCGGCAGGCGTGACGTCAGTGCCCTCCGAACGACTGTGTAGAGGCGATACTCCGCCCTTTCCGCATAGCCGTTCCGGCGGAGGCGTCCCGTTTCCGCGAGGAGCTTTCCCCAGCGCGCCCGTTCCGCCATCTCCGACAAGGCGTGCTGGCCGGTATAGCTGATCCCGAAATTGCCTTTGGTCCCGACGAGGACCGTCGAATTGCCGCGTCTCGCCGCCAGCGCATAGCCCAGACACAACCAGGCCGTGTTGAGCGGATTCATCACCGGCTGATCGGCATAGCCGGTCAGCCGCTCGACCTCTGCCAGCAGGTCGGCATCGGCCAGATGCACGAATTCATGGTCGATATTCGGGTGGCGCGCTGCAACCAACGCCGCAAAAGGTCCTTCGTCGAGGCGGGCGTCCGCCATATATTGCCGGGGAACGTCGGATCGCGGCACGTTGGTTATAGCGGTCAGCCGCTCCCCGCGGGCCGCGAGGATCGGCGCGGCGCTGGTGGCGACGGCGGCGCTGTCGAGCCCGCCGCTGAGCAGAAGGGCATTACCGCGCACGCTGCGCAGACGTGCTTCGACGGCCTGGTCCAGAACCGATCGCAGCCCCTCGACATAGTCTTCCGGCCGCGACAGGCGCAGAGGCGAAATGGCTTCCGGTCGCCAATGGCGCCGCACATCCACCCGGCCATCGGCGTGCACCCGCACCAGATGCCCCGGTTCGACGCTCGAAATCTGTTCGTAGAAGCTCCGCCCTCCCCCGTCGGACTGCAGCAACTGCCAGCGCGCGAGCCGGACGGTGTCGAGCCCGCGCCCAATTGCTGGCAGCGACAGCAACAGGCTGGGCATGGACGCAAAGGCGAACCAGCCCTTGCCACGGTGATAATGGAGCGGACGGGCGTCGCCATGGTCCCGGGCGATCAGAAGCGAGCGATCGCGCGCATCCCAGACCGCAAAGGCAAAGTCGCCGACGAGACGGTCGATGGCGGCCTCCCCCCACCGCTCATAGGCGGCAAGAAGCACATCCGCGTCGCTTCTGCGAGCCATGTCCGGGGGCGACAGGGCGAGCGCTGCGCCGAGCTCGCCGCGATTGTCGAGACGAATGTCGGCCACGAGAGTCACTATCCCGCCCGCGCCGAGCAATGGCTGCCGATCGAAACGATCTTCCGGCAGGAGCCGCAGCAACGCAGCCCCCAGCGCGACCTCTCCACCATCCCAAGTGCGCGCCTGATCGGGACCAAAAGCGCGGGCCACCTGCTGCATCCGTTCGCACCCGGCATGCGCTCCAGGTCGACCGTCGATATGCCAGGCTCCGTAGATCGCACTCATGACCGGCTCCTGCCGCAAACGGCGTCATCGCCGAAGGACGGCCGCGCCTTCTGCACCAGACGCAGTGCTTCCAGCCGATTATAAGATTCGCGCACCACCGCCTCGACGATGCCTTCGAGCGCAGGATCGCAGGGGTCGATCCGGGGCGCGGCGGCCTTGCCTCGGTCGGCCTCCTTCACGTTCGTGCGGGCCAGGACCTTGAAGCGCGCTACCAAATCGTCTGCCGGGCTCATCGCGAAATGACCGCAGATGGCAGGCACGGAATCCGCGAGCTCGGCATAGTTCACGAGCATCCAGTCGCCCATCGGATCGCCCTCGACCATTTCGGCGATGACGCTCATCCCATCCGCCACTGTCCGAGCGATAAAATTCCATGCGCCCTCCGCACCAGCATGCCGCCCCCAAATCGGCGGCCGGGCGGCGAAGGAGGCAAGTGCAGCGAGCGGCTCGCGGTACAGATAGAGCTTGGGGACGCCCGGCCACATGGTCTGAAATCGCACTGCCTCCCTCGTCGTCCAGCTCGACATCTTCACGATGAGCGGGCCGGGATCTTCGCCAAACCCGGCCGGCAGGAGGTGCATCAGATGACGCAGCGCCGCCTCACGCCGCGGCCATGGAAGGAAGCGCCAGAACCCCGTCTCGCTCAGCACGTCATTCAGTGCGCCGGGCTCCGAAACGACCCGGCTCCACTGCAGGCGTGCCAGGGCGACGGCAAGCAGCGTCGATCCGCATCTGCCCGCATGGAAGATCAGCCCGTCGGGAGCCGATGCGTCCGCAAGGTCGAGCGGTGGAATCCGCCGGCTGGACAGTGGGCGCTGCAAGGCGCGGGCTGCCGCGATCTGGTCGAGCTGGAACGGATAATCGCTGCGCAGCCCGGCAATGTCGATCTCTACGATTTCCAGTCCTTCGCCGATGGGGAAGGCCCTGACCGGGATCGGGCGGACGACCGTCTCGCGCTCAACCTTCGACACGGATGACATCGCGGGCGATCGCCCGGTCGAGAAACCGCATGGCATCGCTCTCGATGATCGATCGGTCGGCATCATATTTCAGGCATAGCCGGTCGACGAGAGCCCCCACGTCCAGTGGCGTTTCGATGAGTCGCCATATCTCTGAAGCGACGTGGTCGAAGCTGATATAGGATCCGTTCGCGACGTCGAGCATCACGATTTCACCGTCGACCTCCGACCACATGAAGTCCGGATTCCGGCTGAGCACGCTATGAAGGGCTGCGGTCTCGGCTTCCTCGGGCATGACGTCCGGATATCGAAAAGCCGTGCGATTGAAAATGGGATGATGTTCGATGAAGTCTTTCGGCTCGACGCAACCATGCGGCGAGCGGACATCGCGACGGCGCTGCATCCCATCCTTCGGCAGGGGGCAGTCCACAGCCGGCCAGGCGAGGCACCGGAAAGAAATCCGGACGGATTCCAATGAAAAACTTACCGGAAAGTCGAAGGGTCTGGGAACATTACTTAGCCGCTTCAAGGCATTACATTAACCACCGGAAACTATCGGATAGCGTGGGCATATTCGAGGAGCTGGATATGATCCGATGGTTTGTGGCGGATGCGCCGATACGGTCCAAATTCAATGTCATGGCAGGCAGCTATGTCTTTCTGGCCGTAGCGGGAATGGGCGCGGTGACTCTGTCTGGAGCGACGCCCCCGCTGGCGCAACTCGCCATGATGGGAGCGGTCGGGCTCGCGACGGTTTCGCTCACCTTTCTGTACAAGAAACTGATCTGCGATCCTTATGTCACCACCGTGGTGCGCATGGAGGGGCTGGCAGCCGGTGATCTCAACAGCGAAGTCCAATTCACGGATCATCGCGACTGTGTCGGGCGCATGACAAAAGCCATGGCGACTTTCCGCGACAATGCCGTGCAGGTGCAAGCCAGCGCCAAGGCCGAGATGATCGCCCGGGAAGCGCAACGTACGGTGATCGGCGCGCTGGCCGATGCCTTGGGGGCGCTGGCCAAAGGCGATCTGACGATCAGGCTCAACGAGATCTTCCCGGCGGATTATGAAGACCTGCGTGAGCATTTCAATGCTGCCATCGCGTCGCTGGATGCTGCGCTTGCAGCGACGAGCAACGCGACGCAGGGTGTGCACACCGGGGCGCAGGAAATTCAGAAGGCGTCGGACGAGCTTGCACGCCGCACCGAAATGCAGGCAGCCAATCTTGAAGAGGCGTCGGCGTCGGTAGGCCTCATCACATCCACCGTCGCAGCGACCTCCGCCGACGCCGCCCGCGCAGACGTGGCGGTTGAACAGGCCCGCAACGAGGCGATCCAGGGCAGCAGGATCGCGCGCGATGCGATCGAGGCGATGAACAGCATTCAGGGCTCGTCGCGCGAGATCGTCGAAATCATCAACGTGATCGACGGCATCGCTTTCCAAACCAACTTGCTCGCGCTCAATGCCGGCGTCGAGGCGGCTCGCGCCGGAGATTCGGGTCGCGGCTTCGCGGTCGTCGCGAGCGAGGTGCGCGCCTTGGCACAGCGGGCAGCCGAAGCGGCGAAGGACATCGCAGGCCGCATCAACGGCAGCGTTGCGGAAGTGTCGAATGGCGTGCAGCTGGTATCGGCGGCGGGCGCCTCGCTCGAAACGATCAGCAACAGGATCGCTGATGTCAGCGCGCTGGTCTCGACGATCGCCCGGGCGGCGGAGTCCCAGTCAGCGAGTTTGGGTCAGGTCAACGCCGTCGTACTCGAACTCGATCAGGTCACGCAGCAGAACGCCGCGATGGTCGAGCAGGCGACCGCAGCAGCCTCCTCACTCAACGACGAAGCAGGCAGCCTGATGGGTACGGTCGCCCGCTTCAACGTCGGCGCGCCGCGTCACCGCAAGCCGCAAGCCTGGGTTGCCCCTGCCTCCACCCCCCGGCCTGTGCGCATGCCGGCCGTCAGCAGCAGGGCGGCGGCAGCCGTCGCAGTCGCCGAGGACTGGCACGAGTTCTGACCCCTCATACATTGATATCAGCACCCCCTTTCTTCCCCGGCCGGCTCGGTCGCGACACGGTTCCCTTGCTCGTCGCGACCGGCCTCGAACCGGCCCCGGCAAGCCGGGCGTCAGATGATCCATATCGGCGAGATCCGCGCTGGCGCGGACCTCGCGGCCGTGCATGATGCATCCGATCGGCGGCACCGGCCTAGACTGACCGGGAAGGCGAGCCGATGCGGAGGATGCCGATGTCGTTGACGCTCTTTGCCCACCCCTTCTCTTCCTACAGCCAGAAGGTTCTCATCGCGCTGTGGGAGAATGACACCTCCTTCACCTATCGCCACATGGAAGAGCCGGGCGCCGGCGAGGAATTGCGCGCGCACTGGCCGATCGGCAAATTCCCGCTGCTGGTCGACGGCGACCAGGCCATCGCCGAGACGAGCATCATCGTCGAGCATCTGGACCTGCACCATCGCGGGCCGGTCCGCTTCCTGCCCGACGATCCGGTGGCGGCTCTGGAGGTGCGACTGCTCGATCGCGTTTTCGACAGCTATGTGATGAACGCGGTGCAGGGTGCGGTGAACGAGTCGCTGCGCGAAAAGCCCGACCGCCTCGACGAGGCGAAGCGCGTTGCTGGGGCCGCGCTGGATCGTGCCTATGGGTGGATCGAAGCCCGGATCGCCGGGCGGTGCTGGGCAGCGGGCGACGCCTTCTCGCTCGCGGATTGCGCGGCGGCGCCGGCGCTCTTCTACGCCGACTGGGTTCATCCGATCGCACAGGCCTATCCCGTCCTGCGCGCCTATCGCGCGCGACTGCTCCAGCGGCCATCCTTCGCCCGCGCGGTCGAGGAAGCCCACAAGTACCGGCATTATTTCCCGTTGGGCGCACCCGACCGCGACTGAGGCCGGATCGGGCGGCCCCGCGCTGCCCCTGCTTCGCCACCCGTCGCGCAAGGACTAGCCACGCCTCACCGCGCCCTATAAAACAGACATGCATGTTTGTATTTTTCGAGTCCTGTACGGACCGGGCGATGCAGAGCAGCGGCGCAGACAGGAGCAGGATGTCGGCGCCATACCTCGTCCGAAGCGGAAAAATATCCGCCGGGCGCTATCAGGAGATGGGTGCATGACCGAAGACGGCCAATATGATTATCGCCTGACCTGGCCGGTCAATCCCGAGGCGCCGGCCGACAGCTATGAGGCCAAGGCGCCCTATGTCGACAATGGCACCGCGCCGATCTCGCCCGAGCGCTATTATTCGGCCGAATATATGGAAGCCGAACGTCGGCTGCTGTGGCCGCGCGTCTGGAACTGGGCAGCGCGCGAGGAGGACATAACCGACGCGGGCGACTATGTGACCTTCGAAATCGGCCGCGAGAGCTTCATCATCACGCGCGACGAAACCGGCGCGATCCGGGCCTATGCCAATGTGTGCCCGCATCGCGGCAACCGGCTGGTGTCGGACGAGGAAGGGTCTCGGCCCGGCGGCTTCACCTGCCCGTTCCACAACTGGAATTTCGGCCTGGACGGAAAGGTCGCGCGCGTTACCGACCGCGAGACATTCCGCCCCGAGGCGCTGTGCCGGTCGATGGACCTGGCCGAGGTCCGCTGCGAGAGCTGGGAGGGCTTCGTCTTCATCAACATGGACGAGAATGCCCCGCCGCTGATCGAGACGCTCGGCCCGCTGCCCGCCCACGCTCGCCCCTATCGCCTGAAGGACATGCGGATCATGCGCCGGGTGCAGGCCGTGTGGGAAGCGAACTGGAAGATCGGTGTCGACGGCTTCAACGAGGCCTATCATGTCCACGCGATCCACCCGCAGATCCTGCCGGTGTTCAACGACTATAATGCGCAGATCGACCTCTATCCCAACGGCATGAGCCGGATGGTGACCAAGTTCGCGACCGAAAGTCCGCGCATGGGCCAGGAGGGGCTGAACGCCGGGCTGCGGGCGACGATGATCGAGGTCGGGCTCGACCCCGACACTTTCGAGGGCAGCAAGGGCGATGTCCGCAAGGCGATCCAGGCGGCGAAGCGCCAGCGCGCCGAGGCGCTCGGCCTCGACTATTCGGGCTTCCTCGACAACCAGCTGACCGACGACTGGAACTATGCGATCTTCCCGAACATCCAGATGGGCATCCATCCGGAGGGCGTGTCGATGCTCTATTTTCGCCCGCACGCGACCGACCCGCGCAAGTTCATCTTCGATGTCATCGTCATGATGCACCCGCAGGAGAGCCCCGAAATCCTGCCGCCGGCCTATATGGGCCTGCCCGAGGGCTGGGACATTTCAGGCCGGGAAAAGGCCGAAATCCAGCATATCGACTGGCGCGAAGGCGGGTTGGGCGAGGTGTTCGACCAGGACAGCAGCCTCTTCGCCGAGGTCCAGCGCGCGATCGAAAGCCGCTTTTTCCGTGGCTCCATCCTGTCCGAGCAGGAGCAGCGCATCGGCCATTTCCATGCCGAGCTCGACCGCTACATGACGGGCAAAGGCTGACGCCTCAGCCTATAACGCGCTCGAACGGCAGGAAGGCCGAGCGGCCGTGGTCGATGAAGCGGCGCTCGTCCTCATAGGCATCGCCGGCGATGTCGGGCGAGGCCAGCCGCGCCTGCATCGCCGGGAGGTCGGCGAAGAGGGCCTGGGCGACACCGTCGAAGGGGGCGTTCGGCAAGCCGGCTGGCGTAACCGCTTCGCGTGGGTGGATCTGGCGATAGCCATTGACCGGGTTGCGCCGGCCGAAATCGGCATGGACGTCGAGCCAGTATCGCTGGAAGCCCGCCGGGGTCAGATGGCCTAGGCGCACGAGCGGGCAGAACAGCGCGACGTCCCCGCCCCCCGGCACGATTTCATAAGCGGAGCCGACGAAGGCCCGCGACCCTGTGCGATCCAGTCCCTCGGCGGCGGCAAGCGCCACCGCCAGTCGGTCCGCAGCGGCCGCGCCAATCGCCTCGAGCACCAGATCATAATGCGCGCCGGGGCCAGCGGCCCCCTGCGGGCTGGGACCGAGCAGATCGCGCGGCAGCGCTTTCCATGCGCGCAAGCCCGGCGTGTCGCGACAGGCCCCCAATAAGCCGGCCACGGGCGCTTCGTCGTCCCTGGCGATGAAGGCCAGGGTCGTCTCGACACCGGTTGGGCTGTTGCTCATGCTCGCTCTCCTCCGGCCGGTCGCCCCGGCTTGGGCCTAGCCTGACCGATGGCGGCGGCCCGTGCACCGCTGACTTAAGACAGGATCGATCCATGCGAACTCCCGCGCGGCATCGGATTTTGCGCCTTTTGAACATTAACTTTCTGTAATGTTGTTACAAACGCAACGAACGAGAGCAGGAACCCGCATTGTTCGGCGCAACGGAATGTTACAAGGCTGTTTCCTGACGACGGTAAGTGTCTAGCGCCCCGTCCTTTTGCGCCATCATCAGAGAGGGTTGGCCGATATGAAGACGATCCTGACCGCAGCTGCCGCATTGGCGCTTTCGACGGTCCTCCATCCGGCCGGCGCGGTCGCCGCCGAGCAGACCTTCTCCGCCCCCGTAAAGGACGATGTCCTGTCGCGCATGTTCACCTGGTGGAATCAGGCGATCAAGGATCCCAACGGCTTCACGGTCGAGGCGTTCAGCCGCTACTTCACCGACGACGCGGTGCTGCGCATCAACGGCACCAACCGCGCCGCCGGTATCCAGAACCTGACCGAGCGCTTTCGCATGATCCAGAAGGGCGTCGAGGCGGTCGAAATCAAGGTGCCCTTCGTCGAGGCCTTCTCCTCGCCCGACGGGTCGAAGATTTTCACCTATCATCTCGAGGAAGCCATGGAGAAGGGTAAGACCAGCCACTCGATGGTGATGGGCTATGCCGAAATCCGTGACGGCAAGATCGCCCTCGTCAACTTCATCAGCATCGACGGTCAGCCGGGCCCCATCGCCGGCAAGTGACCTGACCAAGGCCCGTTATACGGGCCGCACCACAGGCCGGCGGCTGCAGGTCGACCGGCCCCTCCAAAAGGGAATGACATGAAACGCTCTGCCTTCGTCCAGCTGCTGCTGGCCGGGATATCCTTTGGCGCGCCCGTCATGGCGCAGACCGCTGCCGACGCCACAGCCAATGCGGCCGATGGCGACATCGTCGTCACCGCCCAGCGTCGCCAGCAGCTCGCCACCGACGTGCCGATCAGCCTGACCGTGTTCGACGACAAGGCGATCACGCGCCAGAACGTCCAGGGCATCGACGATTATTTCTCGCAGACGCCGAACGTCAGCTTCACCTCGACCGGTGCGCGCGACCGCAAGGAAATCAGCATCCGCGGCATCACCAACCAGCTGAGCGCCGACGCGATCCCGAGGACGAGCACCTTCGGCTTCTACATCGACGAGTTCAACGTCTCGACCGGCACGGTGAACCCCGAGATCGTCGACATCGACCGGATCGAAGTGCTGCGCGGTCCGCAGGGCACCTATTTCGGCCGCAACTCGGTCGGCGGCGCGATCAACATCACGACCAAGCAGGCGAACACCCAGGAGTTCGAAGGCGAAGGCTCGATCGGCTATTCGAGCTTCGATACGCTCGACGTGCACGGCGTGGTCAACGTGCCGATCGTCACCGACAAGGCCGCGATCCGCGTGGTCGGCCGCCTGTCCAAGAGCGACGGCAACATCAAGAACATCAACCCGATCGGCGGCGGCAACGACTCCGACTATAAATATGGCAAGGCGATGCTGCGCCTGACGCCGACCGACCGTCTGACGGTCGACCTGACCGGCGTCTACACCAAGGAAAATGTCGGCATGCGCGTCGGCGTGCCCTCGGGCGTGCTCGGCTATACCGCGCTGCAGGTCGTCTATCCGGGCGTGACCAACCCGGTCGCCGATCCGGACGGCGTGGGCTTCTTCCCGCGCAACGACAACAAGGTGAACTTCAACCGCCCGCAGAAGATCGGCACGGAGTTCTATTACTTCACCGGCCGCGCGAAGTGGGACTTCGACTTCGCGACGCTGACCAGCATCACCGGCTATATCCACTCCAAGCAGTTCCTGCAGGGTGACATCGACGGGTCGAGCAAGGACTATTATTATGAGACCAAGCCGATCAGCCGCTCCTCGTTCAGCCAGGAAGTCCGCCTGCAGTCGAACGACAATGGCAGCCCGCTGAGCTGGACCATCGGCGCGCTCTATGCGACCGACAAGGGCAACATCAACCAGTTCACCTTCACCGGCGCGGACAACCCGTTCGGCCTGCCCGCCGATCTGCAGATCACCTCGACCCAGAACCGCGGCAAGTCCGAAAGCTGGGCGATCTTCGGCGAAGGCGTGTACAAGCTGAACGACGCTTTGTCGGTGACGCTCGGCGGCCGCTACACCCATGAGAAGGTGACCGTCGCCCAGCTCAACACCTCGACTGGCGGCGTCAACGGCGTGGTCGACGACAGCGCGAGCTTCAACAACTTCTCGCCGCGCGTGACCGTCGCCTATGAGCTGGCCGACCGCACCAACCTCTACGCAACCGTCTCGCGCGGCTTCAAGGCTGGCGGCGTCCAGATCAACCCGTTGATCAATGACACCTCCTATGCGCCGGAAAGCCTGTGGAACTATGAGGTCGGCTTCAAGACGCAGGCCTTCGATCGCCGCCTGCTGTTCAACGTCGCAGCCTTCTACATGGACTGGAAGAACCTCCAGACCGAATTCGCAGTGGCCCGCGCCGACGCAGCCGGCAACATCACCTTCATCTCGGGCATCGAGAATGCGGCCAAGGCCCGCAGCTACGGCGCCGAGGCGGATGCGACGTTCAAGCTGACCCGCGACCTGCAGGTCGGTGGCACCGTCGGCTATCTCAGCGCCGAGTTCCGCAAATATGAGAACGCCTTCATCGATGGCCAGATCATCGACCTGTCGGGCCGGCGCATGCCGAACTCGCCCAAGTGGACGCTGAGCGGCTTCGGCGAATATAACTTCACCCCGGCGGAGGGCTTCGACAGCTTCGTCCGTGCGGAGTGGGTCTATCGCAGCTCGATCTACTCGGACAAGGCGGCGCTCCTGTACAACATCTGGCCGTACAAGGTTCCCGCATTCAACCAGTGGAACCTGCGCGCCGGCTTCACCCGTGGCAATGTCGAGGTGCAGGCCTTCGTGGAGAATGTGTTCAAGAACAAGTACTTCACCAATGCCTATGAAAAGGCGTTCGCTGGCGGCCTCTATGTCGAGCCGTCGGTACGCAACATCGGCACCCGCGTGACGTGGAAGTTCTGATCCACTGACATGCCCATGCCGGCCCGTCGTCGCCTTCGAGCGGCGGCGGGCCGGATTCGTTTGGGGCTCCCACCATAGCGTCCCACCATTACCCTCTTCCGCCCGCATAGCCCCGTCATGCTATGCGTGCAGACATCGATAGCGGCTCCGCTCCGCCAGCTTGCCCGAAGGACCACGACGCCGATGAAGACCAACCAGCGCTTCCTGCTCACGCTCCTCGTCGCCGCCTCGACCCTGGCGGGCGCCGCCATGGCAGTTGCACCTGTAGCGGACCCCGATCGGGCGCCCCTGCCTCCGGTCCCGGCATGGCACGGCAAGAGCGAGAAGCTGGCGGTCAAGCCGTCCGACCCGTGGATTACCCCGGCCGAGAAGAGCAGCCTGACCGCGACGGCGACCTACGCCGAGACGGCTGCCTATCTCGACCGCCTCGCCGCCGCCTCGCCGCTGATTCGCGTCGAACGCTTCGCCAAGACGCCGCAGGGTCGCGACATGCTGCTGGTCGTCGCCAGCAAGGACGGCGCCACGCTCGATCCGGCCAAGCCGCTGCTGCTGGTGCAGGCTGGCATCCATTCGGGCGAGATCGACGGCAAGGATGCCGGCATGATGCTGCTCCGCGACATCGCGCTGCGCGGCAAGGATGGGCTGCTCGACCGCGTCAACTTCGTGTTCGTGCCGATCTTCAACCTCGACGGGCATGAGCGCAGCTCGGCCTATAACCGCCCCAACCAGCGCGGGCCGGTTTCACAGGGCTGGCGAACCACCGCGCAGAACATCAACCTCAACCGCGACTACATGAAGGCCGACGCGCCCGAGATGCAGGCGATGCTGGGGCTGTTCAACCGGTTCGACCCGACGCTCTACATGGACCTGCACGTCTCGGACGGGCTCGACTTCCAATATGACATCACCTTCGGCTGGCAGGAGCCGCAATATACCAAGTCGCCCGCGATCAACCGCTGGTTCGAGGGCGTCTATCGCAGCCAGGCCAATGCCGGGCTGAAGGGCGCAGGCCATGTCCCCGGCCCGCTGATCCTCGCCGCCGACGATCGCCATCCCGAAAAGGGATTGATGCTGCCCGCCTTCCCGTCGCGCTTCTCGCACGGTTATGGCGACCTGCGGCACATGCCGGCGGTGCTGGTCGAGAACCACTCGCTCAAGCCCTTCGGCCGCCGCGTGCTCGGCACCTATGTGCTGCTCGAACAGACGCTGAAGACGCTCGCCAGCGACGGCGCCAAGCTCAAGGCGGCGATCGCCGCCGACCGCAAGGCGACCGGCCCCGAGGTGGTCGCCTGGAAGAGCAAGGCCGATCCGGTCCGCTCGATCGATTTCCTGCCGATGCAGGCCGATTACTACACCTCCCCCGCTTCGGGTGCCGAGGAAGTGCGATGGCTCGCCAAGCCCGCGCCGGCAGCGGTCGTGCCACTCTACGGCTCGCAGCCCGACGTGACAGTCACTCCGCCCGCCGCCTATTGGGTGTCGGCGGTCGACCGAGAGGTGATCGACCGGCTGCGCCGCCACGGGGTCCAGATGGAGGTGATCGACGCCCCGCGCACGGTCGACGTCGACATGATCCGCGTGGCAGATCCCAAGCTCGACGCGACCCCGACCGAAGGCCGCGTCATGGTTCACGCCGCCGGCTTCGCGCATGAGCGGCGGCAGGAGACCTACCCCGCCGGATCGGTGCGCGTGCCGACCGACCAGCCGCTCGGCGCGCTGGCGACGATGCTGCTCGAGCCGCAGGGCGAGGATTCGCTCTTCACCTGGGGCTTCTTCCCCGCGCTCCTCCAGCGCACCGAATATATCGAGGGCTATGTCATCGCGCCGATGGCCGACGCGATGCTCGAGCGCGACCCCGCCCTGAAGGCCGCATTCGAGAAGAAGCTGGCCGAAGACCCGGCCTTCGCCGCCGACCCGCAGGCCCGCCTCGCCTGGTTCTACGCGCGCACCCGCTATTATGACGCACGCTACCTGCTCTATCCGGTGGGACGCGAACTGGCGGGACGATAGGAGAAGGGCCGGCTCGCACCCGGCAGCACGGCTCCAGGCGAAGCTCGATCAGCACGGGCGCCAATGGGCGAGCAACTCGGCGAGATCGCATGCCCCCTGCCCCTCCAGCCCCGGCAGACTGGCGATGATCCAGTTGCCGCTGCTGTTGCCTTCGAGGAACACGGGCCCACTACTGGTCAGGATCACGTCCCAGTGAACGAGGGGGAGCGGTGGAAGCACATGCATCGCGGTCAGCGCAGCGTCCACCGCGCGGTCGAAGTCGGTTAACCGCCGCCCAGTCAGAACCGATGCGTTCCAGGGTAGCCGCTCTAGCCGCTCATCCGGCCGCGAGAGCGATAGCCCGCGCAGCATCTGGCCCGTCGCGCCGTCGACCGGCACATGCACCGCGCCTTCCAGAAAATGGGCTGGATTTCGGTCGGGGACACCGACGGTCAGCAGTGCGGAATGCAGGAAGGGCTCGGCGCCGGGCATCCGGGCGGTGACAAGCCGCAGGACGGGCGCCCGGCCGGCTACTGCGAGATCTGCCAGATCGGAAGCTGCCGTCAGGCGCTCCTGGATCAGGAGATCGTCCTCCATGACCACGCTGTCGAGACGGGCATATAGGTCGGGTTTGGAAATGATCCGTCCATCGATGAGCCATTCCCCACCTTTTGGCACAAGCGAGAAAGCGTCACGGCAAGGCGGGCACAGTCCTGGAACATGCGCTCGGAGAGGCCGAGCAGGCCACCAGCGGTGCGACGGTAGACATTCTCATAGAGCATCCGGACCGCTGGCAGGCCGCCCAGCGGCACGAGGCGCAGGTCGCCGTCGCGCATCTTACGGTTGAGCTGGCAGATGCCAGCCAACCGCATCTGTTCCGGCTGAAACTGCTCGGCCACCGAACGATCGAATTTCTCTAGCGAAACCGTGCTGCGCAGCGGCCGACCGGGGATCATGCAGAGCATGTCGAGCGTGTCGCGCCACAGCTTCTGGCGTGGAAAGCCCGGCAGCACGAGTGGGCCGCCAGGCGCGTGGATGTCGATCACCGTGACGTCATCCGACAGCAGACGAGCCCCCTCCGCCAGCAGAAGCGCGGCAATCGTCGACTTGCCCGCGCCGGAATGCCCGACGAGCGCGATGGCCTGCCCCTCCACGGCGACACAGCTCGCATGCAGCGGGAACAGCCCTCGTTGATGAGACAGGAAACCTAGGACAGACCCGAGCAGGAACAGGGCGACATCGGGCGCGCCGCGCGCAAGCCGGGTATCGATGATCACCTCGCGGCCATCGCGGACGAGATAGTCGGCAACGTCCTGCACCGTATAGCGCAGCCACCCCCGGTCGTTCACCTGCACGAGCGGATTCGCCGCCACGGTGCCGGGCAGCACCGCCGGCACATGTCCGACGCGGATGTCCACATCCACGGGCCGATCGTCGCCGTCCCAACGCGGCAGCTCGGGCAGCGGCCATTCGCTACGCACGCGCCAACCGCATAGGGAATGATCACCAGCCGTCACGGTTACTGGCCCCAGCCGGTGAAGTCCAGCCAGATCAGCTCCAGGAAGGGCAACGGGTGCGCTGTTCCCAATGGGCCAAGCGGCAGACAGTACAAAAGGAACGTGGCGACGAGCATCGGCGAGACCGGTGGCAGGCGCCAGCCGAGGCGGGCGGCGCCGGTCAGCAGCGTCAATGCCACCGCGAAAAGACCGAGGCTCGCCCAGCGGAAATAGTCGAAGCCGAGGGGGAAGAGCAGCAGCGTCGCCGCCGGCGGCAGGAAATAGCGCCACAGGCTGGCGCGGTTGTGGCGCAGCACCGCGAACAGCAGGACGAAGGGCGCCAGCGTGTAGAAGGCCAGCGCAGCCTGTTCATAGGGCTTTAGCGCGATCGGCACCTCGATCACCCCGCGCGACCAGACGGTGGTGCCGCTGCCGGGGCGAGCGTCGAGCAGGGCGAGCTGCGCCGGGTCGAGATTGCCCCACAGCCCGACCGCGCCCAGCGCCAGTGCGCCGGGCGACAGGCATGCCAGCATGTCGACGGGACGCGCCCGCTTGGCGAACAGGGCGACGGCGAGCGGCCCGGCCCCGTAGAAGAAGACTGCTTCGTGGACGAGACCGGCGATGCCGAACACCAGCCCGGCGAGGCGCGGGCGTCCGTGCAGGACAAGCGCGACGGCGACCAGCAGCAGCGCGATGTTGAGCGCATCATAGCGCCCGATATCGTGCGCGATCTCCATCAGCCCGGCGGGCGAGAGCAGCAACGCCGCGAGGACGCAGGCGCCGAGGCCTGCCACTTCCGTGCGAAGCGGACGGGCATGGAGCCGGTCGAACAGAAGGATGAGCATCGCGAAGATCGCGAGCGACAGGCCCGTGGCTATGGCGGCACCGGTCGAGGCATCGACGACCGGCGCGGAGAAGGCCGGATAAAGGAGCGTGCCCACCAGCGCACGCTTGGCAAAGCCGAAGTCGATATAGTTGACGTAGAACTGCTTGAGCAGCCACGGCCCGACCAGCGGCCGGTCGGCGCCGAGCCAGAAATAGAGATTGGCGAGCGAGCCGATAACGAGCGAAAGCAGAGCGAGCGGCAGGAAATGCTGCGTCGCCAAGCGTCCTAGCCGCCGCGCTGTTGCGGAGCCCTCCATCCCGTTCCCCCTCGCCGTCAGATGCTGAGCTTCTTGAACAGCCCTTCGGGTATTGCGCGGATGATCGCCATGATCCAGCGCCACAGCGGGCGGACATAGATGACGTCCTTGCGTCGTTCGACCGCGCGCAAGATCGCCTGTGCCACCTCGTCGGGCTGGGCGGTGAGCGCCGGGGGTAGCGTCATCCCCTCGGTCATGCGCGTATCGACGAAGCCGGGCAGGACGGTGACGACATGGACGCCGGTCTTGCCGAAGCGGTTGCGCAGGCCCGAGAGAAAGGCGGTCATCCCCGCCTTGGCCGAGCCATAAACATAGTTGGAGGCGCGCCCGCGCTCACCCGCGACCGAACTGATGCCAACGATGACACCGCTGCCACGCGCGGAAAAAGCGTCTGCCAGGCTTCCGAGTAGCAACGCCGGCCCTTCATAATTGGCACGCATCACCCGTTCGGCTGCGACCGCATCGGTCTCATTCAGCCGCTGGTCGCCGAGCAGACCGACCGCGCAGACGATCACATCGGGCAGGACCGGCAGGCTGGCGAGCAGCGCAGCGCGATCCTTGGCCTCGGTCACGTCGCACCGATGAACCGTCACGGTTACCCGGTGGCGCAGCTTGAGATCGGCGGCGATGGCGCCCAGCGCGGTTTCGTCACGACCGGCGAGTTGCAATGCATAGCCGGCGGCCGCGAAGCGACGCGCGGTCGCCTCGGCAATGTCCGACGATGCACCGACGACGAGAAGGGTAGGCGTCACAGTCCGAGTCTTTCCGATTGATAGGAGCGCAGCGGCCCAGCCATGCCTCCGTCGCGCCGCCAGCGCGCGAAGGCAAGCCCGCGCGGATCGAGCGCGGCCATCTCCACATCGGTCATCTGTGCATCCTTGGCGAGATACAGCCGCCCGCCATGGTCGCGCGTCATCGCGCGCAGCTCGGCTGTCAGCGCTGCGGTGCGCCGGCCGACGGGGAAATCGAGCGCGAGGGTGTAGCCGTCCATCGGGAAGGAGAAAGGCCCCTCCTCCGCGCCCATGCGCTTGAGCACGGCGAGGAAGGAGCCGGTGCCGGTGGCTGCGATCCGCGACAGCATCGCCGTCAGCCCGGTCTGTGCGCTGGCGAGCGGAAGCACGCACTGGAACTGGACGAAGCCACGCCGGCCATAGATGCGGTTCCAGCGCAATATCGCATCGAGCGGATAGAAGAAGCTGTCGATGGGGACGAGCGACGTGCCGGTCTTGCGGCGATGGCGGGCATAATAAAGCGCGTTGAACGCGCGAACGACCGGGCCGCCGACGATGCTGAACGGGGGCGTGAGCGGCACGTCGAGGGTCGGCCCGCGACGGCGGGCAAAAGGAGCCTTCGCCACCTCCGCCGGCAATTCCTCGGCGCGGGCATGTTCGCCCAGCATCAGGATCGAGCGCCCCAGCGAGCGAGCTGTCGCGAGCGTGTCGATCCAGGCAACCGAATAGGTCGCGTCGGCGCTCGCCTCGAACGCGTCCATCGTCTCGGCGAGCGAAGATGTCGCGATCGTCCGCTGGCGGATCCACGCGCTTTCGACCGGGCGCAGCCGCACCGCCGCGCGCAGGATCGTGCCCGTCAGACCCATGCCGCCGATCGTCCAGTGAAACAACTCGGCATGGTCCTCGTGGGAGCACCGGCGCTCGACACCATCCGGGCCGAGTAGGTCGAACCAGGCGACATGGCGCCGGAAGCTCCCTTCGCCATGATGGTTCTTGCCATGGACGTCGGCCGCAATCGCGCCGCCCAGCGTGACGAACTTCGTGCCCGGCGTGACCGCCGGAAACCAGCCGCGCGGCAGGAAGATGTCGATGATATCGGCGAGGGTCAGCCCCGCTTCGGCGACAAGCAATCCCGCCGCATGATCGAAAGCGATCAGGCGGTCGAGCCGTCGCATGTCGATCGTGGTCGACAGCCCGATCGCAGCATCGCCATAGGCCCGGCCATTGCCGCGCGCCACCGTGCCCGCCGGATCGAGCAGCGCCGAAACATCGGCCGGCTGTCCGGCGCGACGCAACCGCGTGGCGCGGCGCGGATAGAGCCCCCAGCCGCTGAGCTCCACGCGATCAGCCACGGCCTGTCGTCACAGCAGGCCGAAGCCGGTCGCGCTGCCCGCGACGATGACGACCATCAGCAGCGCGCAGCAGAGGCTGACGCGGTCGGTCGCCGCGAACACGATCGGATCGTCATGCATGTTGCCGCGATTGGCGACCATCGCGATCCGGCTGATCCAGTAGAGCAGGATAGCGCAGCTGCCCCACAGCAGTTCGGGAAAGGCGTAGAGTCGGTCGACAGCGGTGGAGTTCAGGTAGAGCGCAAGGACGAGCACCGCGACATAGCCCGACGAGATCGCCATCTGCGATACGGTCGCGAGGTCGCCGCTCTCATAGCCCCGCCCGTGCAGCACGCGGCCGCCATCGGCGAGGCTGTCGACGATTTCCGCCTGGCGCTTGATTGCAGCCAGCGAGAAGAACAGGAACAGGGTGAAGGCCAGCATCCACATCGACAGCGGCACCTGCGCCGCCACCGCTCCCGCGATCACGCGCAGCGTGTAGAGGCCGGCGAGCGCGCAGATGTCGATCACCACCTTGCGTTTCAGCCACAGCGAATAGGCGGTGGTCGCGACATGGTAGAAAAGCAGCACGCCGAGGAACGCCGGTCCCACCGCTGCACCGACCGCGACGCCGCCCGCAAACAGACCGATCGCCATCCAGCTGGCCTGTTCGATCGGGATCGTTCCCGCTGCGAAGGGCCGCCGCCGCTTGCGCGGATGGGCGCGATCGGAACCGAGATCGAGCAGGTCGTTGAGCACATAGACGCTCGACGCGATCAGCGAGAAGGCGATGAAGGCCATGAAGCCGGCCCTCAGCGTCGCCAGATCCGACTGATGCGCGCCGATGATCGGCAGGAAGACGAGCGGGTTCTTTGCCCATTGGTGGACACGGATCGCGCGCAGATAATCGGCGAAGCGCGCGTTCGGACGGGACAGCGTCTGATGCCCCGGATGAAGGGTGGCGAGCCGTGCCGAGAGCCGGCGCCCGGGGTTGCAGGCGATCACGGTACGCGCCTTGCCCCACACCGGGAGATCGGCGGGGCTGTCGCCCATATAAGCGAAACCGCCCTCGCCATAGCGCTCGCACAACCGGCGCGCCTTGGTCTTGCCCTTGAGATTTTCGTCGCGGCCCGATGCCATGACCTCGTCGAACAGGCCGAGATGATCCGCGATCGATCGCGCCAGACGGTCGCTCGTGGCGGTTACCAGCGCCACGCGTCCGCCTCGCGCACGCCAGCCGCGGATATGGTCGATCACTCCCTGGTCATAAGGCAGCGTCGCAGGATCGATGCAGGCATGCTCGGCAAGCACATGCTTGATCCGGGAACGGCCGCCGGGAAGGGCCATTAGCAGCTGGAAAAGCACCATCCAGCCCTGCGCCAGCGCGGACCAGAAGCTTTCGTAGAGCATGTTCGAGCGCAGAAGGGTGCCGTCGAGGTCGACCGCCAAGACCGGCAGGACTTCCTTGTCCAAACTGCTTCCCCCGCAAGCCACTTGTCGGACGGATCGCGCCGACGCCAGGTCCGTCTATACCCGGTTGCGACTGTGCATCAATCGGACTGGCGGGGAAAGCGCGGCCGGGCGACGTGAGGCGGCACCGGCAGCGGGCTGTTCGCGGTCGCATAGGGCTCGACGAGCAGAGGTCTGCGGTTGAAGCAGCGATCCCAGCGCCGTGCATCCGCAATCTCCGCCAGCAGCACGCCGGTCCCCACGCCGGGTGCGAAGCGCGCGCCCTCGGCCATCACGGGGCCGCACGGCCCGGTGTCTCTGTACCGGACAGCAATCAGATCGACGTGCAGGACGCCGGCGAACAGCCCGCCCGCGATGAGCAGCACAAGGACGCCGGACAGGCGCGCCTGGAGAAGCAGCAATCCCAGAAAGGGAATGGCGAAGATCAGATAGGATATCTCGATCGGCGCGCGCGCGAAGATGAGAAGCGTGATGGTAACGAACAGGAGGCCGAGCCGGAAAACTGGATCGCGCCACGCAGCCTGGAGGCGCTCCCGCTGCACCAGCAGGAGCGCGCCCGCTGCGAGCGTACCGATCAGCCCGAACGGCTGGACGACCTTGTAGGCGAAGCGCGCGAGCAGACCGAACAGGCCCTGGTCGTCCGGCAAAGCGGCACTAAGCCAGCCAAAACCGAGATGCGCGGATATCCAGACCGGCAGGTAGAACAGCCCGGTCACAAGGGTGAGCGCGGCCACCGATCCGTACCAGCCTTCGCCGTCGCGTCGCCGGGCGAGCCAGATCAGGAAGGCCGCCGCCAGCGCCCAGTTGGTGAGCCGCGCCCCTCCCGCCGCCGCCAGCAGCACTATGCCCCACAGCATGCCTCCGCGCAGGCACAGCAACATGCCCGAAGCGAGCAAGGCATAGGCGATCATATAATCCATCGAACTGGACGCCGCGATCGCGACATAGGGGCAGGCCGCCATCAGCGCCGGCAGCAGCAGCGGCTTGTCCACCTCCAACTCGCGGCCGATCGCATAGGTCGCCCACAGCGAGCCGATCGATAGCAGCGCGACGAGCGCGTTGCTCCCCATCGCTCCGCCGAGCGTCGCGGCCATACCCAGGGCGAACTCGGCGACGATATAGCCGGGGAAGCGCGACGGCACATATTGGCCCTCGGCCAGCATGTGCTGCCACGCACCGAGCATCAGATAGGCGTCGCGGTCATGGCCGTAGCCGAGCGGCAGCCGATAAAGGAGGAAAGCCGCAAAGATCGCGAAGGCGGCGATGGCAGCAGCACGCTCCCACCGGCTAAGATCCTGTATCGCTTCGTTCATCCCAGCCCCCATGCCGAACGAGTGACCGCTGTCGGCCCTGCAATCAAGCCCTTCGCCCGCGCCTTGCTCCCCGCAACGACGCCCCTTACAGCGCAGGTACGGCAATTCTGCCGGTGGGGGACGGCAAATGGAGCGGCGGGTGAGCCCGGTGGCGATCTACGTCGCGATCGCCTGCATGGCGGCGCTGCTCAACATAGGTGCGCAGATGGCCAGCGTGGCGATCTACAAGGGGCGCTTCTACGTCGAGATTTCGATGATCGTCGGGCTGGCGACCGTGCTGCCCGTCAAATATCTGCTCGAAAAGCTGTTCGTCTTCTCCTTCGCCTCGCGCGACCTGTTCCACGATGCGCGGCTGTTTACGCTGTACACGGTGCTCGGCGGCATCACGACCTTGGTGTTCGTCGCGGTCGAATATCTGTTCCACCTGCTCTTCGTCGGCGAAGCGATGCGCTATGTCGGCGCCGCGCTCGGTCTCGCGCTCGGCCACCTCCTCAAATATCAGCTCGACAAGCGCTTCGTTTTCGCGCGCTGATCCGCCCGCCACGACCGCGCTTGTCTTGGTGGGGCGAGCGTTCTACCGCGCGGACATGAAGCGACTGCGGCATATCTGGATGCGCATCCTGCCGATCGTCCTGATCGGGATGATGTTCGGCGCGCTTGCGCCGCAAGGCTTCATGCCGCGCTATGGCGACAAGGGCCTGAGCATCATCCTGTGCTCGGGCAGCGGCGCGACCACCGCGCAGATCGATCGCGCGGACCCGCTCTACGCGAAGATCGCCACGATCAGCGCAGCGATGGCAGAACGGGCGGCCCCGTCGGGCCATGAGGACGACGGCAAGGCGCAGCCGACCATGCCGCATTGCGGCTTTGCCGCCGCCGCGATGCCGGCCCTGCTGCCCGCCTCGGCGGCGATCCTGCCTCCGTCCGCCTTCGCTCCGCTCGCACCCGACACGGTCGCCACCATCGCGGTCAGCCGCCACCGCGCCGCTCGTCCGCCCGCCACGGGGCCGCCCGTCCTCGCCTGATCTCCGACCCTGCCGGCCAAGGCGCCGGCCGACGACGATCGACGAAGGACATTCGCATGAGCTGGAAGACGAAGACCGCGCGCTGGGCGTGCGGCAAACATGGCTGGCTGGCGCTGGTCGGCGGGATCAGCCTGTTCCTCTGGGGCCTGTCGGGCCTGACCCACATCGCCATGGTGCTGTTCGGCCCGCAGCAGGCGCAGTTCATGCCGCCCCGAGCGCCGCTGAACCTGCAGGGCAGCCCGCCGGTCGCCGAGATGCTGGGCAAGGCCGGGATCGATCGCGCGGTGGCCGTGCGAACGGTCGCCTATGACGGGCACAGCCTGCTCCAGGTGACCACTGATCCTGCCGGCCAAAGGCGCTATTTTGATCCGGTTTCGGGACGCGAGATGCCGGGTCAGGATGCCCGTCAGGCCGAATATCTGGCGCGCCATTATCTGAAGGAGGCGCGACCGATCTCATCGATCACGCTCCAGACCGGCTTCGATGCCGACTATGGCTGGGTCAACCGGCTGCTGCCGGTGTGGAAGATCCGCTTCGCCGGCGACGACCATCTGACCGCCTATGTCCACACCGAGACGAGCAGCCTCGCCGCCGTCACCAACCGGACCAAGGGCTGGCTGCAGATGATCTTCCGCGCGCTGCACAGCTGGGACTGGGTGCCGCCGTCGATGGTCTGGGCAAAGGTGATCGTCGCGGGCGCGATGGTCGGCAGCCTGGCCGCGCTCGCGCTGACCGGGATTGCCATGCTGGTGACGGTTCGGCGCAGGAAGCGCGCCGAAGGGGGACGAGGCTGGCACCGCATGGCGGGCTATGTCCTTGCCCTGCCGCTGATCATGTTCTCGCTCAGCGGCATCTATCATCTGGTGCAGGCCGCGATCACGCCGCCGATGAGCCAGATGCGGATGGCGACGCCCATCGACCTGCGCGCGGGCCGCTTTCCCATCGGTGCCCAGTGGACCGGGATCACGCGCGGGCTGACGGTCGAGTCGCTATCGCTGGTCGAAGGCGCAGGCGGGCGTCCGCTCTATCGCCTGGGTCTCGCGCGCGACGAAGCCATGCCCCGGGGCGAGCATGATCATGACGCGCATGCCGGCCATGCGATGCCGAAGACCGCGATGGAAATCCGCAGCGCGCGCTTCGAAGGGGTGCAGCCGACCGGCCCGGCGCTCTACATCGATGCCGGCACGGGCGCCGTCGCGCCACAAGGCGACCGCGAACTCGCCCGGACGCTGGCCAGCCGCTATGCCGGCGTAGGCGAAGACAAGATCGCCGACATGCGGCTCGTCACGCGCTTCGGCCCCGACTATGATTTCCGCAACAAGCGCCTGCCCGTCTGGCGCGTCGACTATGCCCCGCCGGTGAACGCGACCCTGTTCGTCGACACCGCGACCGGCGCGCTGGCGGACCGGGTCGAGCATTGGCAGATGCCCGAACGCTATGTGTTCAGCTTCATCCACAAATGGAACTTCCTGTTCCCGCTGGGGAAGATCGGGATGAACGCCGTCGTCGGCGGGTTCATGATCGCGCTGATGCTGTTCATGCTCGGCACGATGATGATCCCGAC
>NZ_JAGMXV010000437.1 GCF_018006725.1 Rhizorhabdus sp. | reverse complement strand
CGGCCACCATCTATCGCTGTATCGAGCCAAACAGTGCCTTATGACACTTTCCTGTTCCGCTCAGCCGCACGACCCATAGCCTGCTCGACATCGAGCGCGGTTACGCGCCGCACCGCGTCCGCCCGCGTCCGCTCAGCGGTCGCCTGCGCGATGGCGGCCCGGCCATTGTTGAACACCGGGATCGGGATCGAGATCGCGAACACCGCGGCGGTGTCGTTGGTCGCTTCCAGTCGCCGCAGCGCCGGTCCGACGTTGATGTCGGGCACCCGATTGGCCCGAGCAAGCCGGATGCCGGCGTCGGCGATGGCCAGATCGGCATCGGCCGCCGCCAGCGCCAGCGTGCCTTGCGCACTTGGCGGGGCGACCGGCCCGAAGGTCGCGGCAGGGAGGCGATCGAGCAGTGTTACGTCCAGCGCGCCATCTATCGGACGACCGATCCGGCGCGCGAGATTGGTCCTGGCCGCCTCCGCAAGCCGCGTCAGCCGCTCGACGTTGGCATCCGCGTTGATCCGCGCCACGTCGGCGCGCTGCTGTTCGAGCGGCGATGCCCGGCCCGCCTGAACGCGGACCCCGGCGCCGCGCAGGACTTCCGCCGCGATCCGGGCTTGGTCGCGTGCCGTCGCCAAGCGGCGTTCGGCCGCGACCGCCTCGACATAGAGCTGCGTCACCTGCACGCGGATATCGGCCTCTGCGATCGCGGCTTGGAGCTGCGCCCGAGATAGCTGCGCGCCGGCGACGGCGACACGCGCGCTTCGCTTGCCGCCCAGCTCGATCGGGATCGCAACCCCGACCGTCGTTTCAGCGCTCCGCAGCCCCCGATAAGGCCCGGAACCCACGACATTCTCGACCTGACCCTGAAAGGTCGGATTGGGGCGGAGGCCCGCGACGGAGCGTCCAGCCTGTGCGGCTTCGATGCCCGCTGCTGCCGCCGCGTTGGCCGGTGCCGACCCACCTGCCGCCAACACGGCCTGATCGAGCGTGAAAGCCGGCATGGGCTGTGCCGATGTTGGCGCAGCCGGGACCGGCGCTTGTTGCGCCTGTGCTTGCGCCTGCGCGATCGATGCGCAGGACGCCGCAGCCAATACGGCCGCGATCAACTTTTTCATTATCTGGTGATCCTGACAAATTGCGTCGAGCCGGCTGATGCCGGCCAGCGGAAGATGTCAGGCGGTGGGCGGCCTCAGCCCAGGATCGACCAAGCGCGATGCGATGGCCGCGTCGGAACCGGCAAATGGGCGCATACCGCCGGCACGGGCCATCGCCGCCAGCTCATCGGTTGCGGGAAGGTTCAGCGACGGCCCATGGCATGTGCCGTGGTGGTGCGGAACGGCCTTATCAGAATCGCCCTGCGACTGATCGGCATCGCCTTCGCTATGCACGGCGCCGCTGCACTCGATCGTGATAGCGCCCGGTCTCTCCTGCGCGTGCACGGTTCCCGTCACCACCAGGGATGACGCGATCATGACAAGCAAAAGGGACCACAACTTACGCAGCATTGAGATTCGTTTAAGTGAAATGGCGCGCAAAGTCATCGTAGAACTTCCGGAGGAACCGATCGCGCCTCGCGCCACGCCGGGATGGCCTCCGTGATTTCGTCGCTGATGGTGGAGAGCGTCAGCGCAGCCAGCAGCAGCCATCCCCATCCCCGTCGAAATCTGAATGTCATCATGGAGCTTTCATGGCGGCTCAGCGCCAGAGGCGAAACCGCAATCGTGCCGCGCGGGATTCACGCCACATTCTATGTATGATAAAGGACATTATCACATATAGAGAGCCAAAGGAATCGACTTTGAGGATGAACGGGTAGCTCGTTGGTGCAACGGTCGCTGCGAACGATGGGCTTGCCAGGGCAAGCGTCGCCAATGCGACAAGCATGGCGCGAACCGCCATTTTCATGGATCTCTCCTTTTCAGGTCGTGGGGCCGGTCCTCACGGTTATCCGGCTCCCGTTAGCGGGGTCATTGCCCGCCCCTGAAAAGTAGCCCCAAGGATGGGGACGACGCCAATCAACTTGTCGTGGTCGCTCGGTTGCGGTCGCTGGCGCTCAAGCTCATATTCTGGCGATTGGTGAGGAAAACGTATGGGTATACTGGCAAATTCAGTGAAGATAGGCGTGCTGCTCTCAGCAGCAGGGCCGGTTGCCGCGCAGTCTGCGAGAGAACAGCCGCGTGTCGTCACCATGCCAGATGGCCGAACCGTGTATGTCGTGCCAGCGCAGCGAGGAGATACCCGCACGAAGCAGCCGCCGGTGCGTACCGTGGTCGCGCCGGATGGTCGCACCATTTACGTGGTAGAAGAGCAGCCCAAGGACACGCGCACGCAAAGGCAGCGCTGTCTGGATGAGGAAGTAGCGGCCGAAGGCGGATCGCCTTCACAACTAGCAATGGGCGCGATCGACCTAAAATGCAGCCAGCGTTGAAAAGTAGTAGGTGATGAGCATGGCCATGCTCCTGGACCTCAGGCGTCGTTCGCTAGCTCGTCCTGCCCCTGATAGTCATCCGGGTCGAACCCGAGCTTCTCGCGCATCAACTCTGCAGCCTTCTCGACTGGATCGAAACCAAGGCGATCTATCGCGCGCTGTCGGGCCTCGGGGTCTCTCATGAGATGCAGGAGGTACTTTGCAGCTGCCAAGCGGCGCGCGGTGGCATTGCCTTCAAGGCTTCCATCGTCATCATTGGAAGGCGGCGGGCGGTCCATCCCGTCACGCTATCGCATATCTCATCTGCTGGCAAAGGCCAGAGGCTGCGAGCAAAGAGCCGAAACCTTTAAGCGGCACGCCGTAGACCGCACCG
>NZ_JAGMXV010000172.1 GCF_018006725.1 Rhizorhabdus sp. | reverse complement strand
CGATACCACGCCTGCCGTCGCATTCTTGCCGAAGAACAGCGCCTGAGGGCCCTTGAGGATTTCCAGGCGCCCGAGATCGAAGAAGCCTTCGTTGATCGTGCGTCCCTGGCCATAATAAATGCCGTCAACCACGACCGCGACCGACTGCTCCAGACCGATGGAGGTCGTGTTGGAGCCGATGCCGCGCAGGACAAGGGTCGCGCCCGATCCGCTCGGCGCGCGACCGATGACGAACTGCGGCGTCGAGGCAGCGACCCGCTCGAGATTGGAAAGATCGTAGCGCGATAGCTGCTCCCGCGTCAGCGCGGTGACCGCCACCGGAACATCCTGCGTCGTCTCGACCCGCTTGCGCGCGGTAACGACGATATCCTGGATGCCCCCTTCTTCCTGCGCGATGGCAGGGGTCGCCAAGCCGACGCAGAGAATCACTCCGGTCAACAGCCTGGCGCGCGCGGATTGCCTGCCCTTCATACACCCTTCCCCTTTATCTCTAGCGCTCTTTATGAACGCACTTGCGTTATTTTTTATCTGCTCATCACACTCAAAGAGCAAGAAGAGTCGAAGGGCACTAGCCAAAATAATAGGGAAAATCGGCCAAACACCTAACTCAACTGCGTCATCCTAGCTGCACTCGCCTTGTTTTCGAACGCAAATGCGTTAAACAGCGGACATGCATTTCTTCTTTCGGCAGACCATCGAGAGTCCGACGTTCGCGGCCGAGCTAAATCCCGCCAAGCGCCAGATCCTTCTTGCCGGTGAGAAGCTGTTTGCGCGCCAGGGGTTGGAAGGCACATCGCTGCGGGAAATCGCGGTGGCAGCCGGTCATGGCAACAACAACGCCGTCCGCTACCACTTTGGCAGCAAGGAAGGGCTGATGCAGGCGATCTTCGAGTATCGCGCAGGCCTGCTCGAACCGATACGTTTCGAGATGCTCCGCGAGGCGGAATCGGCAAATGCGCTACAGGATCTGCGCACCATCATCGCCATGATCTGTCTGCCTCATCTGGGCCTTCGGGACGATGAAGGCAATTATTCCTACGCCGCCTTCCTGATCCGCTATCTGCTGTATCAACGGCCCCAGGGGATCATGCACCCGGCGGATCGCGAAGGCCTTCCCGCGCTCCAGAAGATCCAGGAGCTCTTCTATGCGCGCCTGTCTTTCCTCAGCGCCGCCGCAGCCGAACGACGCCTCTTCTTCGCCACGATCTCCTTCCTCTCCACGCTCGTCAATCGCGAGAACAAGATCTCGCCCATCAGCGACGCAGAGTTCGTACCCACCGTGGAGGATGTGCTCGGGATGATCACCAGCGCGGTCGGCACGCCCGAGTTCGGGGCCGCTCCGCTGTTCGGCCTGCACGCGGGCTGACCGCGACAATCGCCCAATAAGCGGACATCCCGTTAACCATTATCGGCTAGCCTGCCGCGATGGCCAGTCTCGCCCCGCCCCTCGGCCGATCGACCTCGCACAGGCTCGCGATGCTTCGGCGGACGGTGCCGGCGGCGGTGCTGTTCGGCGGGATCGTCGGCTGGCTGAGCTATGATCTTCTCCTGCTCTGCCGCTTTCTCGGGTTCGGCGGCTTATGGGTGCATGCGGGCTGGGCGGGTCTGACACTCGCTCTGTTCTGGCTAATGACCCTGCCCCGCCGGATCGACCTCCTCGCGGGGCCGACGGTCGGCCGGCTGCTGCTCTGCATCGGTGGCACTACACTGCTGCTGGTCCTCGGCGGCGAAGGGCGGCTGCTCTACGCCAATGTCGACTGGCAGGTCCGCGATGCCGTGCTCAGCGACATGATCGAGAACCCCTGGCCCTTCGTCTATGCGGACGGAAATATCCTGCGGGCGCCGATCGGCATGTATCTCGCACCGGCACTCGTCGGCAAAGCCCTTGGCCGCAGCGCGGCCGACATCGCACTGCTGGCGCAGAATGCGCTGTTCCTGGGCATGCTCTTCGCGATCGGTTCGACACTCTTCCGGGACGGGCGCCGCCGGCTGATCGCGCTCACCATTTTCCTGCTGTTCAGCGGGCTCGACATCATCGGCCAGATCAAGGTCGGCCATGCAGCGGGGATCACGCCCACCGCGCATCTCGAAGGCTGGGGACCGTCCCAATTTTCGTCGACGATCACCCTCGCCTTCTGGGTGCCGCAGCATGCGCTCGCTGGCTGGTTCGGCGCGCTCGCCGTCCTGCTCTGGCGCGAGCGGAGGCTTGGCCTCGGCGCCTTGTTGATGCTGCCACCCCTGATCGCGCTCTGGTCGCCCTTTGCGGCGCTGGGTCTGATGCCCTTCCTCGCCTTAGCCTGCGCAGAGGGCGTCCGGCGGCGCACGATCCGGGCGGCGGACCTGCTGCTGCCGGGGGTAGCCACGGTCGTCGCCCTGCCGGCGCTTCTCTATCTGGCGTCAGAGTCGGACGCGGTAGGGCTGCGCGCCTTTCCGATCCGGCCCGACATCTACCTGAGCTTTCTCACTATCGAGATAATTCCCTTTCTGCTGATCGGCCTGGCCGGCCTGAAGGGGCGCTTCGGCGGACCGCTGTTCGGCTCGGCAGCACTGTTTCTGCTGGTGGCGCCGCTGGTCCAGATCGGCGGCTGGATCGACTTCGCGATGCGTGCGACGATTCCGGCGCTGGCGATCCTGATCGCGCATCTGGCCGACATGATGGGTGGCGGCTGGCAGGCATCGGTTCGCCGAAAGATCGCGCTGGTGGCGCTGCTGTGCGTCGGAGCGGCGACGCCGCTGACCGAGGTCCTGCGGGCGCTGAGCTTTCCCGCCAGCCCGATCGGCCATTGCCATGTCGCACGCGCCTGGGACGAGAGCTTCGCTGCCTTTCCCAAGTCCGGCTATTTCGCGCCCGTGGACAGCCTGCCGGCCGCGATGCGCCCGCGCCGACCGCATGTCGTGGCAGACGATGGAGTACTGGCCTGTTTCGACCGCCCCTGGCCGAGACCCGCCCTGTTCTAGCGCTTCCGCCAAGCGCGGTTTCCGTTCGCGCGCCAAATCTCTATGGAGCGCGCCATGGAGGAGAATCCTGAATCGCGCTCGCCCTGGCGAACCGAAGCCAGAGCGCTGATCGCGCTCAGCCTGCCGCTCGTCATCGCCAATCTCGGCTGGTCGGCGATATCCGCGACCGACCTGTTGCTGCTCGGCCGGCTCGGACCGGACGCGGTGGCCGCCGGCTCGCTGGCGCTCAACCTCTATCACGCCTTCCTGATCTCGGGCATCGGCCTGACCAGCGCCGTGTCGCCGCTGATCGCCAGCGAACGCGGCCGCAAGCTCCATTCGGTCCGCGATATCCGGCGCTCGGTCAGGCAGACAGCCTGGGCCGCCGGCCTTCTCTGCCTGCCCGCCTGGCTGCTGCTGTGGCAGGCCGAGGCAGTGCTGATAGCGATCGGCCAGGACCCAGAACTCGCCGCCCGCGCCACCGAATTGGTGCATGGCCTGCAATGGGGCCTGTTCCCCTATTTCCTCTTCCTGGTTCTGCGCAATTTCGTCGCCGCACTGGAAAAGCCGATCTGGGGCGTGATCGTCACCCTGCTGACCGTGCCGTTCAATGCGTTCGCCGGATGGGTGCTGATCTTCGGTCATCTCGGCCTGCCGGCCATGGGCCTGCGCGGAGCCGGGCTGGCGAGCCTGCTGACATCCTGCTTCATGGCGATCGGCATGGGGCTGGTGGTCATGCGCGACCGGCGCTTCCGCCGCTATCGCCTGTTCGGGCGCTTCTGGGTCGCAGACTGGCCGCGCTTCAAGACGGTATGGAAGATCGGCCTCCCGATCGCGATCACCGTCGGATTCGAGGCGACGGTATTCAACGCGGCGGTGTTCCTCATGGGCCTGATCGGACGCGCCGAGCTTGCCGCCCATGCGATCGCCATCCAGATCGCGGCGCTCTGCTTCATGGTGCCGATGGGCGTCGGACAGGCGGCGACGGTGCGGGTCGGCTATGCCCATGGGCGGGGCGATCCGGCGGCCGTGGGTCGCGCGGGATGGCTGCCGCTGGGCCTTGGAGGGGCCTTCTCCGCCGCTGCGTCGGCGCTGCTGCTCTTCGCCCCGCGCCCGCTGATCGGAGCGTTCATCGATGTCGACCTGCCCGCCAACATGATCGTGGTCGACCTCGCGGTCTCCTTCCTGGCGGTCGCTGCGCTGTTCCAGCTGGTCGACTGCACCCAGGCGATCGCCGCCGGCGTGCTGCGCGGCCTGCAGGACACCCGCGTTCCGATGATCTTCGCTGCCTTCGGCTATTGGGTCGTCGGGATCGGGACCGGCGTGCTGTTCGCGTTCAAGCTGCACCTCGACGGTGTGGGAATCTGGCTGGGGCTGGCGGCCGGGCTCGGCGTCGTCTCGGTGCTGCTCCTGTGGCGCTGGATGTGGCGGGAGCGGCTCGGGCTGCTCGAATTGCCGGTCGAACGGCGCGACTGAAACCGTGACGCGGTGGGTCTTTTGCTCCGCCGCCTCCTTCTTTATGCAGGCGCCATGACAGCACCTCACCCTTCCCGCCCGCTCCGCCTCGGCACAAGAGGATCGCCGCTGGCGCTGACCCAGGCCCGGATGACGATCGCCGCCCTGCGCGACGCACATGGCTGGCCCGAGGGCATGATCGAGATCGTCACCATCAAGACCAGCGGCGACCGCATTCAGGACCGACCGCTGGCGGAGGTCGGCGGCAAGGCGCTGTGGACCAAGGAGCTCGACCGCGCCCTGCAGGATGGCGAGATCGACTTCGCCGTCCATTCGATGAAGGATGTCGAGACGATCCGCCCGGCCGAGATCGTGATCGCCGCGATGCTGCCGCGAGCCGACGTGCGCGATCGGCTGATCGGCGCCGAAAGCCTGGCAGCCCTGCCGCCGTCGCCGCGCATTGGCACCTCCTCCCCGCGCCGCGCCGCGCAGGTGCGCCGCGCCCGGCCCGATGCGGAGGTGGTGCTGTTCCGGGGCAATGTCGACACGCGGCTGGCGAAGCTCGCTGCGGGCGAGGCGGATGCGACGTTGCTTGCCAGTGCCGGGCTCGAACGGCTCGGCCGGCCCGATGTCGGCCATCCGATTCCCGTGACCGACATGCTGCCGGCTCCGGCGCAAGGCGCGGTCGGGATCGAGACGCTGGCCGCGCGCGAGGAATTGCGCGCGATCCTCGGCGCAATCGACGATCCGTCGACCAATGCCTGCGTGTCGGCCGAACGGGCGCTGCTCGCGGCGCTCGGCGCGGATTGCCGTTCGCCGGTCGCGGCGCTGGCTGTGCGATCGGGCGCGGGGCTTCACATGCGCGCCGAGATCATGAGCGGGGACGGCGCAATCTGCCGCTCGGGTGAGGCGATGCTGCTGCAGACCAGCGATGCGGCGGCTCTCGCTGCACGCCTGCTCCACGACGCTCCGGCAGCGCTCGCTGAACTGTTCACCGGCGCATGAGCCGCCGTCCGCTGCTGATCCTGCGCCCCGAACCGGGCGCCACGATGACCGCGAAGAGTGCGCTCGAGCAAGGCTGGCGGCCGATCGTGGCGCCGATCTTCCGGATCGAAGCGCTCGCGTGGGAACCGCCGCCCGCCACCGATTATGACGCGCTGTTCGTGACCAGCGCCAATGCGGTGCGGCAGGCGGGCAAGGCACTGACCCGTTATCGCGACATGCCGGCCTATGCAGTCGGCGCGGCCACCGCCCGCGCGCTCAAATCCGCCGGCTTTACCCGGATCCGCACGGGTCGCGGTGACGCCGCAATGATGATGCTCACTGCCGCCGAGGAGGGGGTGACATCGGCGCTGCATCTCGCCGGCGAAGATCACCGCGACAGCGAACATCCGGACATCCGGCTCGACCGCCGCCTCGTCTATCGCAGCGCCGCCGCAGGCCGGCTGAGCGAGAAGGCCGAACTGGCCTTGCGCAGCGGCGAAGCGGTCGTCCTCCTCCATTCGGGCCGCGCAGGCGAACGCTTCGCGCAGTTGGTCGACGAAGCCGCCATCCCCCGGGCCGGCATCGGCATTGCCGCGCTCGCGCCAGCGGTGGCGGAGGCGGCGGGGCATGGCTGGGCTGCAACCATCGCGGCCGACATGCCGGATGATGCCGCGCTTCTGGCGGCGGCTGCCCGGCTGTGCCAATAAGGGCGTGCGACAGAGAGCGAGACGAACCGACGATGCAAGAACCAGCCGAAGTCTATGGTCGCCCGCGCCGCCCGTTCATCGCGATCCTGCTGGGTCTGCTGGTGGCACTGCTCGTCGGCATGGGCAGCATGGCCTGGCTGTTCTACCGCTATGACGAGGTCTCGGACCTCGTCAAACCGCGCCTGCCCGTGATCGTCCCGCCCGCAGCCCCCCAGGTACCGCCAACCCTGACCAACATCGCGCCGCCGCCCCCGGCAGCGGTGGTCGAGACGATCATCGATCAGCGCATCGGCCAGATCGAAGAGAAGGTAGAGGATATCGACGAGCGCACCGCCGCCGCCAGCAGCGAGGCGATGCGCGCCGAACGGCTGCTGGTCGCCTTCGCCGCGCGGCGTGCGATCGACCGGGGCGCTCCGCTCGGCTATCTCGAAGGCGTGCTGCGCGAGAAATTCGCCGGAGCCGATCCACGCGCGGTCGCCACCGTGATCAGCGCCAGCCGCCAGCCGGTGACGACCGACATGTTGCGCGACCAGCTCGAGGCGCTGCGTCCGCAACTGGAAGCAGGTGCCGAAGACGAAAGCTGGCTCGACGCGGTTCGCCGTGAGATCGGCGGGCTGATCGTGATCCGCAAGGCGGGCGTACCCTCGACCGCTCCGGTCGACCGCTTCGCCCGCGCGCAGGACGCGCTCGCCTCAGGCAATGTCGACAAGGCGCTGGCGGAAATTGCGCGGCTTCCCGCTCGTGCGGCGGCTGCGGACTGGATCGGCGCAGCCCGGCGTTATGTTCAGGCTCGGGCCGCCCTCGACCGGATCGAGAGCGCCGCCCTGCTCGAACCGGCCATGCCTGCGGCAAAGCCCGCAGCCGGACAATCCGCGGTTAGCGTGCCGATCGCGGGTGCACCGATCGCTGCCGGAAGTCGCTGACCGTCAGAAGTCGACCGCGATACCCTTGAGCTCCCAGTCGCCATAGCGGGTGGGATCGGGACCGTCGCGTCCGCCCGATTCGGCGGCGGGGCGCACCTCTTCTGGCTGCGGCACGGGGGGGCTCGGCGACAGATGCGCTGGGGCCTTGACGTGCGGCGGGCGCTTTCCGGCCATGGGGTTCATCCTCTGTTGGCGTTGATGCCGGATCGATCGACCTCCGATTGAACGGTCGGGCGATTGAACGGGCGGGACATGTCCCCCACATTGTCATCCTGAGGAGCGATGACAAGATGAACTTGGTACGTACCACGATGCTGCTGGCAGCGCTGACCGCGCTGTTCATGGCACTGGGCTTCACGATCGGCGGCTCGGGCGGCGCGTTGATCGCGTTGGCGGTGGCGGGCGTCATGAACCTGTTCACCTATTGGAATGCCGACAAGATCGTTCTGAAGATGCACGGCGCGCGCGAGGTCGACGCCGGCAACTGCCCCGAACTGGTCGGTCTCGTCCACGGCCTTGCCCGGCGCGCGAACATGCCGATGCCGAAGGTCTATGTGATCGACAGCGAGCATCCCAACGCCTTCGCCACCGGCCGCGATCCGCAGCACGCCGCCGTCGCCGCGACCACCGGCCTGCTCGCCATCCTCGACCGCGACGAGATCGAGGGCGTGATGGCGCATGAGCTTGCCCATGTCCGCAACCGCGACACGCTGATCATGACGATGACTGCGACGATCGCAGGTGCGATTTCTATGCTCGCCAATTTCGGCATGTTCTTCGGCGGCGGTCGCGATCGCGATGGCGGGCAGGTGCTGGCGACCATCCTGGCGGTGTTCGTTGCGCCCTTTGCCGCGATGATCGTTCAGATGGCGATCAGCCGCTCGCGCGAATATGGCGCGGATCGGGGCGGCGCGGAGATATCCGGAAAGCCGCATGCGCTCGCTTCGGCGCTGGCCAAGCTCGCCAACGGCGCGGCGCACATCCCGAACCCGGTGGCAGAGCGCAACCCTGCCGCATCCGCGCTGTACATCGTGCCCGGCTTTCGCCGGGGCGGCGACAGCCTGTTCTCGACGCATCCGGCGACGGAAAACCGGATCGCGCAGTTGCAGGACATCGCCCGCGAAATGGGCAGCCTGCCTGCTCCCGCGCGTCCCCTGGCGCGCACGGTTCCGCAGCATCGCGCCGGGGCTGTCTCCTCGGTGCCGAAGACCCGCCCCCGGGGCAGCGCGCTCGATCCCAACCGCCGCCGTTGAGGCGCAGCGAGCAGGGGGATAATGGACGACGTCGATGACGGTTCGCCCCCCGCGATCGAACGACTGGAGCGGTCGTTTCCTTTTCCGAACCATCAGGTGATTCCACCTGACTGGAAAACGCTCTAAGGGCTGGCCGGTGAAAGACTCTCCCCCCGGCACCCCCACGCGCCTTGCCGCGCTCAAGCTCCTCGATGCGGTCCTGCGGCGCGGCGCCCCGCTGGAAGCAGCGATGGACGGCGCATGCGCCGAACTCGACCGGGGCGACGACCGCGCCTTCGCCCATGCCATCGCGGCCGAAACGCTCCGTCGCCTCGACGATCTCGACCGCCTGATCGACGTCTCGACGGAACGGCCGCTGCCGCCGGACTCCAAGGCTCGCATGCTGCTCAGGATGGCGCTGGTGCAGGCGCTGGTCCTGAAGACGCCCGCCCATGCGGCGATCACGACGATCCTTCCGCTCGCCGACGGCGGCCCCCGCAAGCTGATTCATGCCGTTTTCAGCCGCACGATGCGCGAAGACGCAACGCTTCCCGATCCGCCGCATCTGCCCGCCGCCGTGGTCGATCGCTGGCAAAGGAGCTGGGGCGCGGAGGCGGTCGAAACCGCGCGTCGATCGCTCGCTGCGCCGCCGCCGGTCGACCTGACCATCAAAGCTGACGAGGACAGCGCGGTCTGGGCTGAGCGGCTGGAGGGCGTAAGTCTGCAGCCCGGCCATGTGCGCATCGCAGCGGGCCGCCGCATCGTCGATCTGCCGGGCTATGACGAGGGCAACTGGTGGGTCCAGGACATCGCCGCGAGCCTGCCCGCACGTCTGGCGGGGGCGGGCAAAGGCCGCAGGGCGCTCGATCTCTGTGCAGCCCCTGGCGGCAAGACCATGCAACTCGCGGCAGCCGGCTGGCAGGTGACGGCGGTGGACCAGTCGGACACAAGGCTGGCGCGGCTTCGTGAAAATCTCGAGCGGACCCGCCTCCGCGCCGATATCCACGTCGCCGATGCGGCCCAGTTTGCGGCGGAACAACCATTTGATCTGGTCTTGCTGGACGCTCCCTGCTCGGCCACCGGCATCTTCCGGCGCCACCCCGACGTCCTCCACCGCGCAACGGCAAGGATCATCGCCGACGCGGCCGAGCAGCAACTGCGACTGATCGCCCACGCCGCTTCGCTGGTGGCACCCGGCGGACGGCTGATCTACGCGGTCTGCTCGCTCGAAGCCGACGAGGGGGAACAGATCGCCAAGGGGTTCCTTGGCGGCCACGCCGATTGGCGACTCGATCCCGTACAGCCCGAAGAACTGCCGATCGGTATCGTCGCGGACAAGGTCGGGCGGGTGCGCGTGAAGCCAGGCACGCTGGCCGACAGCGGTGGGGCCGATGGTTTCTTCATCGCGCGTTTCACCCGCAAGGGATAATCCAAAAACTGTACCATAGAGTACGAAATGATTGACAGAACAGCCGAGGCGCGGCAGGGCGAAAACTGTACGACCTAGTACAGCGTTCGACTCGCAATCCGCCTTCGGAGTCCGGTGATGGCACCCAATGATGTTCCTGCCGAGACGCTGCGCGGCGGACGCCTTCTCGCCGCCGGGATCGTGCTGGCCCTCGCCAATTTCATGGTCGTGCTCGATACGACGATCGCCAATGTCTCGGTCCCGCACATCGCGGGATCATTGGGGATATCGGCGTCGCAGGGGACGTGGATCATCACCTCCTATGCCGTGGCCGAGGCCATCTGCGTTCCGCTGACCGGCTGGCTGGCGATGCGCTTCGGCGCCGTCCGTACCTTCGCCGTCGCCATGCTCGGCTTCGGGCTGTTCTCGGTGCTCTGCGGACTGTCGACCACGCTCACCATGCTGGTGGCCTGCTGCGTCGGGCAGGGGCTGTGCGGCGGCCCGCTGATG
>NZ_JAGMXV010000436.1 GCF_018006725.1 Rhizorhabdus sp. | reverse complement strand
AGCAAGGGCGATCAAGACGGGGAGGGGGCAACCGCCTATCTCAGCCCGCGTACCGTGTCGGCGATCGCGGCCTGGACCGAAGCGGCCGGGATCACGGCGGGGCCGCTGTTCCGGCGGGTGCAGGTGCGGCGCTACAAGGCGCGCGCCGCCGTGCGCGGTCGGCCGATCGACAGCATCTCGGGGCGGGAGACCTGGGATCTGCGCAAGACGCTGCCCAGGCCTGCGGTGAAGGCGCGGGTCGAATATGACATCGGCACCGTCGCGCTGCACCCGGGTTCGATCGGGCCGATCTTCCGCTCGATCATCCAGCGCGCGTTCGATCGTGGCGCTCTGCCCGACCTCACAGCCGAGGATCTGGCGCGGCTGCTCAAGGGCATCAGCGCGCACTCGACGCGGATCGGGCTGAACCAGGATCTGTTTGCGAGCGGAGAGGATCTGGCTGGGATCATGGATGCATTGCGGTGGAAGTCACCGCGAATGCCACTCGCCTATAATCGCAACCTTGCTGCAGAGCAGGGCGCAGCGGGCAGGCTGATGGCGAAGATCGGCTGATGGGGTCGCTGGTCGACTCGATTGCAGGAGGGCGTCGCTCCCCAAGCAACCTCATCGGACCGGCATGAGCTTATGGAGCTGGCCGGTGGCCCTTGCCAGCAGCGGCACAATGGTCCGTGTTTCAGGGAAGGGGGCTTGAGATCGCCTTGATGGCCTTCAATCCCGTTCCAAAACGAGCGATCGCGTCCCTGTTTCTCTCCAGCTCGCCATAGGGCAGATAGGCGAAGTCGAGATCGGCAATACGGCTGAAAGCCGGGCGACGGAGTTGCGCGCGAACGTCCTGCTCGCGCGCATTCGGTGCGACCAGGAATAGCCCGGCGGCAGCGTGCAGATCGCTCCCCGACAGCGCCAGATCGAGCATGCGCACGATCCCCGAGTAGATCGAGGTCGAATGTTCAACCTCGAACGCGGCGGCGACGCCGTCGCCACCCTTCGCCAGCCACAACACGTCGATGAGGCGGATCGAGTCCGCTCCGGGAGAGGTCGCAATGGCGTCTGGAAGGCGCTCGAGGCATCCCTGTCCAAGCGGGCAGCCAGCGTGAAGTCGACCGCGGTCATTGGCGGCGATCCACACATCGTAACCGAGGGCATGGCCGAGGTCGCGCAGCCAGGCCTGGATTTCGGCGTGCGTGCGATCGGTTTCGCCCTGCGCGGCGGCTGTCTTGTCGAGCCGGCTTGCCTCCGCTCTGGCATGTTCCAATCTGCCGAGCCAGTCGTCGGCCGCCGTTGCGTCATCCTCCAGCGGTGGCGCGGGATAGCGGCCCGAGCCAATGTCGAACAACAGTCCGCCGATCGCGCCGAGATCGTTGGAGAGCAACTCGCGGTAACGGTCGTTGAGGTCGAGGATGCCGGCGCGCATGGCGAGAAAATGATCCCATGACCCGAGCTTCACCTTGGCGCCGGTGACGGCATTGTAGCCCTTGACGATCGCGGTATTGAAGGGCGGCACCAGCGTCGGGTGAAGGAAATAGAGCAGGTTGGCCGCCGCCGGCCCCAGCCCCTTGATCTTGAGCGCGTCTATGCTGCGGATGTGGCTGATGATCTCCTCGGCGGTATCGCAGCACGAGCAATTGTCGAGCAGGCGACCGAACGCCCGCTGGTTGTCCGGGCTTTCGTAGATGTCTGGAATGCGCAGCTTGGGCTTCCACAGCCAGGCATGGTCGGCGCCCTTGAAGATCTGCCGCTGTTCGGCGATCGAGTGGACAACCGTTTCCAGTGACGAGCCGCGATAGGCGACGCCGAACCGCCCACTTTCGATTTCTGCGACCACCTGCTGCAGCCCGCGACGGATGGAGCGGAAGTTTTTCAGCCGTTCGTCCCACAGAAACCAGGAGCGATAGGTGGCGCCGGGATCGTCTCGCCAACGACGGACAAGCTCGCTCACGAGATCATGATGTGTCGCGGGTAACAAGGTCATACTGGCTGGGTCATCTAAACTGGGCTCCTTGCCGTTCAGGCTATCGCGAGCAAGGGCGGCTTGCACGTTCAATGTGCGATCCGCGAAGCGTGCTCAAATTGTCGGTGATCGCGCAGGGAAACGCCGCTGGCATTGGGCGTTGCCGGTCGCAACCGTCGACCGGGCGCACAGCCAGGCAGACGGCCGGCACGGGCGTCGCCGCCCGGGAGCGGCGACGCAACCAGCTTTTTCCGGTCGAACTTAGCGGATCACTGCTTTGCGATCGCGGTGACCTCGCCATCGCTGCCCTTGAGCGAGAGGTCGAAATCGACCTTGTCGCCGACCTTGACCGCATCGGTGATCGACGGCGCGGCCTTGAACGCCATCGTCATCGCGGGCCACTTGGCCTCCGGGATCGGACCATGATCGAGCGTGATCGTGCCTGCCGCCTTGTCGATCGCGGTGACGGTGCCATGGCCCTTGGCCTTGATCGCGGCGTTCGCGTCAGGCGCCATCGACATGTTGCCCATGTCGCCGCTCATGGTCGCGGCGGGCGCCGCCTCGTTGGTCTCAGTCGCAACGGGGGCCTCCGCCTTCTTGCCGCACGCGGCAGTCAGGGCGGCGAGGCCGAGGGCAATGGTCAGTCGTGCATGGTTCATCGTCTTCTCCTTCATGATGAAACGGGTTGAGGGATGGGATCGGTCTTGGGCCGGCGCAACAGCAGGTAGGCGGCGGGCAGGACGAACATTGAGAGCAAGGGCGCGGTCAGCATGCCGCCGATCATCGGCGCGGCAATCCGGCTCATGACCTCCGAACCCGCGCCTGATCCCAGCAGGATCGGCAGCAGGCCG
>NZ_JAGMXV010000435.1 GCF_018006725.1 Rhizorhabdus sp. | reverse complement strand
CGACACGGTGCCGGTGGTGTCGATGGTGCGCAGCACTCGCTCCCAGAAGCGGCGGCGTACCGGCAGCAACGGGTAGTCGGAGGTCATCACCGCCTCGTCTTCGGTGGCGTGTTCGAGCTTGGTGCCCCACGGCAACGCGTCGCCAGGCGTGCCGCGGAACTTGCGCGCGGCGGCGTCGTAGCGATCGACGCACCACCGGATCGTCGAATACGGCCCAGTTGGGCAGGTGCTGAACGCTCCGCGCATGCCGTACACCGAGGCCCTGCTGCGCTCGATTCCGCGGCTCGATGCCCCGAGCCATGGGCGGCTCGACGCGATCCGCGGCCGGCCGCCGCTGCTGACCGCACTGCCCGAGGGCTGCGCGTTCCAGGCGCGTTGTCCGTATGCCCAGCCTCGCTGCGCCACCGAGCGTCCGTCGCTGTCGGGTGCCCCGCACGCGTTTGCCTGCTGGTTTCCGTGTTCGGCTGCGTATGCTCGGGAGTCCCTCGCATGACGGCGATGCACGCGCCATTGAAGTCGTCCGACGACGTCGGGGTTCTGCTCCAGGTCCGAGACCTCGTGTGCAGCTACCCGATCAGGGGCAACCGGTCGTTCAACGCAGTCGATGGCATCAGCTTCGACGTCCACCTCGGCGAAACCCTGGGGCTGGTCGGTGAGTCGGGCTGCGGCAAGTCGACCACCGGGCGGGCGATCATCCAGCTGCCGCGCCCGTCCGCCGGCAGCGTTCGACTCGGCCCGGACGACCTGACGTCGCTGCGCGGAGATGCGCTGAGGATGTGCCGGCGGCAACTGCAGATGGTGTTCCAGGATCCGATCTCGTCGCTGAATCCGCGCCGGTCCTGCGGCGACATCGTTGCCGAGCCTCTGCGGATCGCAGGTGGGGTCGGTGAGCAGCAGATCCGCGAAAAAGTAGAACGCGCGCTCGAGACGGTCGGGTTCGACCCCGCGGTCGTGTGGGAGCGTCGGCCGCACCAGTTCTCGGGTGGCCAGTGCCAGCGCATCAGCCTCGCACGCGCGATCGTCGGCGAGCCGAAGTTCCTGATCTGCGACGAGCCTGTCTCGTCGCTCGACGTCTCGGTGCAGGCGCAGATTCTCAACCTGCTCGAAGACATGAAGGCCAGTTACGGTCTCACGATGATCTTCATCTCGCACGACCTGGGAGTGATCAAGCAGGTGAGCGACCGGGTGGCTGTCATGTACCTCGGCAGGCTGTGCGAACTGGCACCGGCGGATGCGCTCTACAGCCGCCCCAGGCACCCGTACACGGCAGCCCTGCTCGCGTGTGTGCCGCGCGTCGACCGTCCAACCGATTACGACAACGACGCGACGATCCTCGAAGGCGAACTGCCTTCCCCGATCGACCCGCCCAGCGGCTGCAGGTTCCGGACGCGATGCCCGAGGGCACGGTCGGAGTGCGCGCAGGCAGTGCCCGAAATGCGCGAACTCGCCGCAGGGCATCGGGTCGCCTGTCATTTTCCCCTGGATTCCTGAGACCGGCCGCGGGCCGGCGAGGGGTTTCCTGCAATCTGTCCACCTCGTACACGGAGAAGCAATCATGAACTCGCCGGAGATCGCTGACCAGATCCGCAACCAGCATCGGCCATTGCCGCGCTATGAAGGGCCCCAGGCTTGGTACGGACCGGACATGGCATTGCGCCGTGACGAATGGCTGCGTGCCTGGACCGGGCCCGAACTCGCCGAGATCGAGGCAGCTGTCGCGCGCGTGCTGGAACGCGATCTCGAGATCCTCGAGATCGGGCGCGAGCAGTTCCCGTTACCGACCCTCGAACCCGTGCTGCACGACATTAGGAAGCAGGTGCTGCACGGGCGGGGGTTCGTGCTGCTGCGCGGCCTGCCGGTCGAGCACTGGAGCGTGCGTCAGGCCGCGATCGCCTACTGGGGCATCGGCGTGCATCTGGGGGAAGCGTGCTCGCAGAACGCGCAGGGTCACGTGCTGGGACATGTGAAGGACCTCGGGCGCGACTATCACGACTTGTTGGCCCGCGGTTACCAGACCAACGCGCGACTGCCTTACCACACCGACTCCACCGATATCGTCGGACTGCTGTGCTGGCGGCCGGGCAAGGCCGGCGGCCTGTCGTCGATCGTGAGTTCGACGACGGTCTACAACGAAATGGCCGCACGCCGGCCAGATCTCGCGCAGGTCCTCCTGAGCGCCTTCCATCGAACGCGCTGGGGCGAAGTGGCCGAGGGCAGGAGCCCCTGGTCCGAGATGCCGATCTTCATGCCAAACGACAGCCGCATGATCGTCAGCTACGTACGCAGCGCGATCACCAAGGGACAGAAGTTGCCCGGCGTTCCCAGACTGACCGAACGTCAGGTCGAGGCGCTCGACATGATGGACGCGCTTGCCGAAGACCCCCAGCTCTATCTCGACATGGAGTTCATGTCGGGCGACATCCAGCTGCTGTGCAACCACAGCATTTTGCACAGCCGCACCGCCTTCGAGGATTGGCCGGAGCCTGACCGGCGCCGCCATCTGCTGCGCCTCTGGTTGTCGTGTGCCGACGGCCCCGCGCTCCCCGAGGCGATCATGCGCAGGGATCAGGACCAGAGCGCGAGCGGCCGACCAAGCGGCATCCGTCTGCCGGGTGTTGCATTGAAGGCGCCGCTCGAGGCCGAATGAGCGGCGCGCTGCGCGTCGCGGGTCCGAGGTGCGTCCCGCCGCAACGGCCGAGCGCGCGCTGCCACGTGCGCGCGCGTCTGGCGGGGCCCCCGCGCGGGCGGCAGACGTCGGAGACAGATCGCTCAGATGCCCGCGCCCCGCGCCAGCTTCTGGAG
>NZ_JAGMXV010000171.1 GCF_018006725.1 Rhizorhabdus sp. | reverse complement strand
TCAGGTGCAATTCTGCGAAGGCCTCGACGGCACTGGTCCGTTCCCGCTCGGCTTCCGGTCATCCCGGCTCACGGTTCGGCAGATGATCGATCTGATCGAATGCATCTACGAATACGGATCACGCCACCGCGTGCAGTGGTCCGAACCTCCTTCGCTCGTGGTGAGCGAACCCGGCGGCAGTCATTCCCCCTCCCCCGAAACCCCGGCTGCCGCCGGTCCCCATTCTCTCAAAGGTGCGGCATGAAGCGCCTTATCCGCAAGGCTATCAACGGATGGATCGCATGGCGCAATCGCAAGCGCCTCCATAGAGCAATCCCTGTCCTGGCAGAACTGGACCGGCAGCAGGCGGAGTACCGTCGCTCGCATAAGCGCGGCGCGGCTCGCATCGTCAAGGCTCGCAAGCAGGCGATATGCAACGCCCTCGCCGCCGGCAACCGCACGGTGGAGGGTTAGGATGGCGTACTACAAGCCATGCAAGAACTGCGCGATTGAAAAGGCCTCATGCCTTCGTCGGGCGGAGGTCCGGGATTGCATATCCGGCCTGTCTGTCACGGTCATCAATTTCCGGTGCGATCTACGGAAGCCGCTATTCCATGCCGGTCAGCGCGTCAGCGTCAACTGGACTTATTGGGAGTACAGCGAACTCGGAGAAGACTACAGCGTCGGCCTGATCTACCACGGGACAGTGATCGAGGAATGCGGCCTGCGTTTCATCGTCCGCATCGATGACGGTCCGTCTGCTTGCCGAAATGAGATTGATGCTCACGATACCTTCAAGAGCGAAAATCTAGTCATCAAGGTCAAGCCGGCCGACATGACAGCGCTGGGCGAGCCAGACCGCGCTCTTTGCCCACTGTGCGCAGCCTATGCCGGCGAAACGTCACGCTGCAGGGGTTGGGGTGACCCGCGATCTATCGACAGTTTCTGGCCGGCAGGCTGTGTTGTCCAGAATGAGAGGGCTGCATAATGGCCCGCTCCGTCAAAGAATGGGTAGGACGCAATGACGACACGCCTCCGTCCGAGGCCTGCAAGCGTCGCATCATGGCCCGGCAGGAAAATCTCTGCGCACTGACCGGCAGGCCCTTCACCGCGAAGGAAAAGCCTCAGTTCGACCACAAGGTACCTTTGTGGCTCGGAGGCCAGAACCGCGAAAGCAACCTGCACGCAATCCACAAGGCCGAGCACGCGGCCAAGACCAGCGCTGAGGCGAAGGTTCGGGCAAAGGTCAACGCCAACACCAGCAAGCACTTCGGGCTTCGCGAGCGCGCCAAGAAGCCGGTGCAGAGCCGGAACGATCTGGCCTTCGGCAAGCCCAAATCCCCGAAGCCCCAGCTCGCGCCGCGCGCGCTCTACGAGGCCCGTCAATGACCCCCTCCCTTCCCCGCGCCCCGCAGATCGGCTCCCGGCAGGTGGCGGAGACGCTACGCAAGCTCGCCACTGAAGTCGGCGGCCTCAAGGCATTCGAGCCCGGCGTTCGCGAAGCAATCGGCAACACGCACTGGCGCGTGCTCATGCAGCGTCTCGAAGAGGCCGACGCCGCCCTATCTCGCACCGCGCAAGCGCCGGTAGCGGATGGGGTGCGGGAGGCGTTGGACGACGCTCGTGATTTCATTATCGGACTTGGGCAAGCGCCAGAAGCCGAAGGCTGGCCCCGTGATGCATATGCTGTTTTGGCGAAGATCGAAGCCGCCCTCACATCCTCACCCGCACAGGTAGATGCCAAGGATGCGCCGGCTGCGGAGGTGGGCGAACTGAACGCGCTCCGCCAGTACGCGCTGGATGCTACAAAGGCGATTACCGGGCTGATCGCTGGCGGCTCAGAATATTTCGGCAAGCAGATAGGTGATATTTACACTGCCGATCTGCCGCTGTGTGTCGAACGTATCCGCACGAAAATTGAGGCAGCACACAAAGCCAGGATTGAAGCCCTCCGCCAGCCCAAGCCGCAGGCGGTGGCTATGCCGGATGGGTGGCGATGCTTCCATTGCAACGAGGTTTTCCACGACGAACACAGCGCTCGCCAGCATTTCGGGGCGACGGAAGATCGCGAGCCGGCCTGTCAGATAAAGCTCGGGGCGGAGCGCAGCATGCTGGCCGCGTTGCGCCGAGCCGAAGCGGATGCGGCGGACGCATGGTTCAAACTCCAAAATGAAAGCGGCGAGGCCGCTCAGGCGTATTACGCACAGGCATCAAGGCATCAGGAGCAGTTACGAGCCGCCGAAGAACTCGGCTACGAACGCGGGCTTCGTGACGCCTCGCCCCTACCATCCAGTAGCGGGACGGGGTGGAGGCCGATGGATAGTGCTCCGAAGGATGGGACGAAAATCCTCTACCGAAATTGGTTCAAGAGCATTGGCTTCTGTCATTGGGATGAAGGCTACGACGACGATGACCAACCGTGCTGGTGGGACAACGAAGCGGATGACGAGGTTTGCCCCGTAGTCTGGCTACCCGCCGACGCTCTCCCGGCTTTCCCCTCCGCCCCCGTCTCTCATGGAGGCGGCCGTGGCGAATAAGCTGACAGAGGCCGACCAACCCGGTTTCACCTACTACGAATGCCCCGAATGCGGTTTTGATTGCATCCACGAAGCCTCTTACAAACCCCGCTCGACCGCATGTCCTCTATGCGAAGGCGACAGCGGCCATGATGTAGGTATGCTCCGTCGCGTTGCTCGAAAGACGGACAAACCCGAAGGTCGTGACGCTCGCCGCTCCACACTCGCAGGAGGTAGCGATGCGTAAGCTGACAGAGGGCGATTTGGCTGAAATCAAGCGTCTTATTGACAATCCCAAATACGGCAGCAGCGACCGGGCCAGAGACCGCGCCAGAACCCACCTAAAGGCTCTCGGTCTGATCCGGTTCGACCGACAGTCATGGCAGTGGGAAGTCCTCCCCGCAGGCCGCGCCAAGCTGGCGGAGGAGCGGGGATGATCCGGCTTGTTGTCAGAATAGACGACGCGGCAATGGCTGCTCATGTCGGCGGATCGCCGCAAACGACATACCGCACATTCGACATCGAACATGCCGAGATCGAAGCCCTGCTTCGTGGCGGCGGCAGCAACGACAGAAACGACTTCAGCTACCGCACTCTGGTCGGCGCTGAGATTATTTCGGAGGCATCATGACCATCTCCCCCGAAGCATTGGAGAAGGCGCGGAGCCTCGTTGCAAACTACGGCAGTGATCCAGATGGATTGCTCGTTGGGGCAATCGCCGCCGCGCTCCAGTCCCAAGCGGCACGCATTGCCGAGCTTGAGGCGGGGTTGGACTGCCTTGTCAACGCGAAGGCGTTGTCCGGCGTCCGTGAACTCGTCGCCGGCTGGAATGGTGAGAACCAGCCGGATGGACCCTACGCCGAACGGCACCCTGCCAGACTAGGCGCAACGCTCCCGAAAACGAACTGCGGTGCGGTCTATGCGCTCGATGATGCGATGCAGACCGCCCGCTCTCTCTTGAACAAGGATCGCCAGCCATGACCGCACAGACAGAAGCGCGGGCGAGCCTGTGGGCGCCTGCCACCGCCGACCAATCGGTAAGCGGATGGACTTACGACTTCGATCAGATCGAGCGCATATCGCGCGCCGCGTACAACAGCACCGGCTACGATGCGACGATGGAGGTTGTCCAATTTGTCATGGCCGAAGCGGATAGGCGCTACACCACCGCCCTCGCCGCCAAAGACGCAGAGATAGCAGCGCTCAAGAAGGAAGCGTCGAAGTTCGCGGAATGGGTGCAGGATTACTCCAACGACGGCCACATAGCCCGAGCTGCCCGCTCCTTCCTCGATAAGATGGAGGGGCGCTGAAATGGGCATCACCTATGGCGATCATCTAATTGATACCGGCTACCACGACATCACGCCAGAGCAAGAGCGGGAGATCGAAGCCCGCGAGGAATGCGCTCGTCGCGGCTTAGACCCGGATGAAATCTGCGCTGATGGAGGCGTTGCCGCATGGATGGTTGTGGACCATGAGCGGTACCTCGTCCAGACAGTGGTCTGTCCGCACGACTGTTACCGCCCTGGCGATTGCGACGGGTCGTGCACACATCCCGATCCTCATTCTGACAAGTGGGAGGGGCGAGGCTGCCGCTTCTCTCGGTCTCACCGTCGAAGAATACGAGCGCACGTATCTTCATAACGATCCCAACTTCCAGCAAGCCGCTGCCGACGCGTTTTGAGAACGGAACCGGTCCGGCGGACCGAAACCGGACCGATACGACTCGACAGGGCGGAACAGACCGGGATCAAGGCGATTCAGCTTTGCCGGATTTCATGGGTTTCTGTCGGGTTCCCCGTTTTCGGGACGAGGGGGTCGCAGGTTCAAATCCTGCCACTCCGACCAGAAAAATCAAATAGTTAGCCAGAAACATCTCGAAGCATTTTCTTGCTACGGACCGATACCGGACCGATACCCCCTATTCCACTCCCCATCCTGCCCTCCGGCGCGCCTCCCTTGCGTTAGAACAGAATGAGAACAAAGGCCTTGACCGCATCGAGCCGGCGCGGCATGCTTACGACCATCAGCACAGGAGGCCGCAAAGCGCTGGGCCAAATAGCACAAAGCCCCGACGAGCGGGGCTTTGGAGCGTAGCAGTATCTAGGCCATCCCGAACTTGCTATCGTCCATTGGGTGGCCTGCCTAGAGCCTAGGTCTTAGCGCCCGACAACCAGGATACGTAATCGAATATAATCGATTCCGACCGGTTCTTCAACGGTCGAGCCCCAATCCGCACAAGACAGCGTGCCGACGCCGGCCAAGTCATCCTGCGTCAACGTTGGGTAGGCGTAGCGTCTGCGGCCGACCTTGAACGGGCTCAACCGGTGCAGGCCCACATTCATCTTCCGTGGGCTCGGTGTCACGAGAGGGGACCGCGGGAGGAAACTCGTGACGACGAAGGCGGCGCCGAACTACCGAGATTTGCGGCTCAGAACTGGCTAAACCGTCATCTTTCCAATGACTTACGCATGGCGCTGACAAACCCGATCCGGCGCATGTCAGCACTTCGCACATTGAGCGCGCCAACCTCACGATGCGCATGGCGAACCGCCGCTTTACGCGTCTTACCAATGCCTTTTCAAAGAAGTTTGAGAACCACGTCCACATGGTCGCGCTCTATACTGTTTGGTACAACTTCATCCGCGTTCACAAGACGCTGAAAATGTCGCCAGCGATGGCGGCCGGCCTATCTAAGACGCTCCGGTCGATGGACGATGTTTGCAGCATGATGGACGCTGTTGCGCCTAAGCCTGGGCCGCGCGGTCCCTACAAAAAGCGCGAGACCGAAAATTCAAACTGAGACACTACCGCGAGCTCGCCTCTGTTGACGAGCCACTAATCGCCCATCGCAATGCCGGCTTCCTTCGCCGCTTCATGGAAGGCTTTCCGGGCCACTGCCTGTCGCCTGGCATCCAGCGCCTGCTCCATCGCCTTCAGCACGGCCTTGCGTGCCGCCAGATGCTTCGGTCCCGGTTCGGCCGGCCATTCGTTGAGCAGCAGTTCGGCGGCCCGGTTGTTGTTGCTGACGTTGAACGGTCGCCCTGTATCAGGCCGCTCGATACGCACTGGCTTATCCCACCATCCGCCGCCTACCGCCATGACGCGCACTCCATACAAGACGAGTCGAGTCTAGGGCGGCAATGGTGGAAGTGGAGTCTAGCCGCCTCCTTCGGGATCGTCACTTGCCTTTCGCCTTTGCGTACCGGTTCGGCGCGGCGTCGCGATCTCCAGGTGAAGGCGGCGTATAGATCAGGCCAAGCTTCTTCCCGCCGCATTTGGAGCAGTAGAGCATCGGCAGAACATCATCACGCATGGCAGGCGCGTCCGGGCCGAACCTGTCCCGCATGCGCTTCAGGTCGAGCGTGGCGTTATGGTTGCATGCCGGGTTGTGACAGTACGCGGTGACCGTCATCCTGTCGTCGATGAGGCTCTGGAAGGTCCAAGCCATTGCCCGACCTCTCGCTGGTTCCGACTGGAAGCCTAGCAGACGATCCTGAGAACAAAAATGCCCGCCCCATTGCTGGAGCGGGCTGTTGCCTGAGGCAAGGCTAGGCGGAGCGATTACAGTGTCTCTCGTGATAAAATCTGCGCTTGACTTTGACGGTGCAGCAGATCAGCGCGCACAAATCGCACTTCATCCTCGCGAATAGCGGGCCGTGAAACATCTTTATGCTCGAACACCATCAGGTATTCGTCCAAAGACCCTAAGCCGCCATCGATTGTAGCGACCTTCAGGCGGAAGAGGATGTCGTCTGAGATCTGACGGCTGACGGCCTCTCGTATGATTGCATCGCGCCAAATCGCCCGGCGCATTCCGGGAGACAGAGAACACCATTGGGCTTCATCGCCCTTGAATGTTCGTTTGGGCAGGTCTTTGACCTCAGGGGTTGGCGGCCCCTTGCGAGACCAATATTTCTCCTGCTCTCGCATCACGCCACCTCGAACTGGAAGTGGCGCGGGCTGTAACCCATTTCGGAAAGACGCTGCGGAGAGCGGCGCTCAACCATCTTGGCATAATCGCGAACCATCGACGGGGACGGCTTGCCGTTGCCGCTAAAACGCTTCTTGTCGGCCTTGATCAGCTTCACGAAGCAATCGGCACCGATGACGCCATGACTGTTGGTGCGGACGCCGTGGATCAGGCGCTTGCCGCAATGCTCGCAGTTGTCGGGCTGGTCGTAGCCGTTGATGCAGATGATGCTCATGCCCTTGCCTCCGTAGTTGATATCTTCTATTTAGATGATATCAGGTATCGCGTCAATAGGTGATATCATCTTTTTTCGAAGGAGGCAGGTTTGACCGAATTGCTGATATCAAATACGAGTCGGCCCGTGGGCAGACGGCAGATCAATCATGAGCAGATGCCAGCACGCTTCCCGAAGGGGACGCTTGCGAGGATCGATGGCGTGTTGAAGCCGAAGGAGAAGCGGTCAGACCTGATTCGCGATGCCGTCGAGCGAGAACTGGAGCGCCGTGAAGCGGAAACGTCGAAAGATTGACGCTGGCCCAATAAGAAAAAGCCGCCGACCACCCTCGGGCAGCCGGCGGCAAATGTAACAATTCGTGATGCTTAGCAGTTTCCGGTTCGTCAGCTTGAAAGCGATTAGGCGAATAGAACAGGAGAAAGCGGCAGTGATCACACTGGATGATCTGGAAGTTAACTTCGAAGCGGGAGTAGAGGCTCTGACAGTGGAAGCAGCAAGGCGGATCGAGGAAGAGACCGTCGGCATGACCGATGGCCAATTGCTCGCATGGCGAGTCTTATCTGCGTCCGAACATCTGGCGCGCCTTCATGCCTGTGACGCGCCAGAATTCCTTATTCGCGGCGCCTTTAAGCGCCAGCGGAAACGCTTGCGGGCTCTCCAGATGCATTCGCGCGCGGAGGCCAGAAGCATTCGCGCGGCCGGTCACCAAGAGAAGTCGACGTGACCCAGAACAGATCGTTGCCATCAAGAAGCAGTTGGCCATTGAAAGCGGATTTCTCGGAATCGCCCCAGACCTTCGTGATGATCAGCGGGTAGACGTCACCTTCCTTGACGGCATTGCCGACATGCACTTGGGCACCCGAGCGTAGGGCGTGGTGCCAAGCCAGCTTTTCCTGAGCATCCTTTCGGCGCTGGTTAATAGCGATGGCGTCTTGGCCGGACACTCGATAGAGCACGATACGTCCAATAGTGGGTTTCATGGATTTTCCTTTCCTATGAAAAAGCCACCGCGCCCGGACGGGGACACGGTGGCGAGCAGGGTAGTGGGGTAAGCCCTGTATCGCGACAGGTGGCGCATCCGCCCGGCATGGGCTGGATTGGGTCAGCCGCTTCGCAGCAGGCGCATGATGACGTCCCACCAATAGGCGAGGAAGCCAACGACGGCGCTCGATATGGCGGCCGACGCTATGCCGACGACGAGCAGCGCGCCCTTCCCTTGCGCCTTCCAGAGCTTCACCTCGTCGGTGACAGCCTTGGTATCGGCGACCGTCACCTTCAGCACGGTCATGTCGACTTTGACTTCGCCAACCTCGTCGGCGATTTCCTCGACGCGCTTGTGAATCGCAGAGTGATGTTCGGCGGCCTTGTTGCTCGTATCGAGCGCATTCTGGTCGGCCCGGTCTATCTTCTGGCCAAGGTTCTTGACCTCGGCCCGGAGCGCTCCGATTGCCTCGGAGATGTCGTCAAGTTTCGTGTCCATGCCCGCCCTTCCCGAATGCACTGCTAGATGAGAGAGAACATCGTCGCCGCGATGATGCCGATGGCGATGACGTAGACGGCGAAGATGAGCAGCCAGTCGCGGATCATGGCCGCACGCCGCACAATTGCTGAAGTTTCCGGTTATGCGCCAGCACCTCGGCCACGCGGGCATCGGTCATAGCTTCGATCTCGGCTTGCGACGGACGCTGCGGCTTGGCGATGGTGCAGAATGTGCCGCTTGGTACAGAGGCGCAGCCGACCATGATACAGAGCGCCGCGATGAGTATCAGGATTACAGCGCCCGGTTTGCATCGGCTGCGCATAGCAATCTCCTTGATTCCATGATATAAAATGCGAACGCGCCGGATGCTGGACACATCGCGGCGCGCTCTAACCAAGCCAACCTGTAAGGAGGTCGAAATGGCTGATCCGCTCATTACTGCTGAAATTGCCCGTCGTCTATTTTCCTACGACGCGAAAACCGGAAAGCTTTACTGGAATTCGCGACCGCGCTCAGATTTTGGGGATGACCGCCACTGGCGCGCTTTCAATACGAAAAGCGCAGGCAAAGAAGTCGGAAGCCCAACTAAATGGGGGCATTTGCGGTTTCGTCTCCGAAAGACAGGCTATCAGGTCCACCGTGTTGTCTGGCTCATGGCGTATGGGGAGTGGCCCGAGCAGGTTGACCATATAGACGGTAATCCCGACAACAACCGGTTGGATAACCTACGGGAAGTCAACCACCTATTGAATTGCCGCAATGCCGCACGGCGGAAGGACAACACCTCTGGTGTGACCGGGATTAGCCGCACCCGCCGGTCTGGTAGGTGGAGTGCGGCCATAAGCGATGGAAAAAACCGGGTCCATCTTGGCGACTACCGGACGTTAGAGGAAGCAATCGCGGCGAGGGAGGCGGCTGCGAAGGTCCTTGGCTATCACGCGAACCACGGGCGGCAGCCTAGCTCCTAGCGGGACCATTTAGAGAGTTCGTCTCGGCGAAGTTCGGTCGGGAGCGCATGAACATCGCTGTCGATCTGGTCGGCGATATCGCGAGCGCGCATCTCCGCTTCGGCCTGTTTCGCCTTCTCAGCCTTCTTCCCGGCGGCATAGGCCCGCCAGAGCATCAATCCGGCACCGCCCGCCGCGAGCAGATACGGCCACAGGTGTTCGATGAGGGAGAGGACGAGCGTGGTCATTGAGCAGCCCCGGGCATGAGGCGTCGCATGAGTGCGCGAGCGTCCCACAGTGCATTGTGCTGCACTGCTCCGGGAAGGTCCGTCGGGTACGCATCCACCCTGACCATTTCGAACTTGCATCCGGGGATGTTGACCATCAACCCCGGCCCGGTGATCAGCGCGGCGCAGAAATAGCGAATATCGTCGGGCCAATCGGCCACGATGATGGGATTGGGGTCTCGTCGCAGGAAGACTGCTATAAGCGGGCCGAATTGGTCCGCCTCGACTGGCAATGGGTCCGCGCCGGGAACCGTGATGATAGGCATCACGTTGTCGCGCACCCATTCAGTGGGGGTCGGGCAGTCCGTCGCGAGGTAAAGGCTCGATCCGTCTTCCGCCGCCAGCGCGAGGCTGATGAGGGGGCCGCCAAAGCCATCGAACTCAGTGTCGAGGAAGTATCGCATGGCTAACCCTCCGCCACTTCCACCTTGATCGCCCGTACCGCGCCGACGATCTGACTGCGCAGAAGTAGGAGGACGAGCGCGCTCATGTTGCCCACCCAAGGCGCTTCGCGAGCCAGTACCAGCCTTCGGTCCCGGCCCAGATCGCACTGGCAAGGGCCATCTCGATCAGCGCCGCGATTTCCGGGTCGGATGAAAGCGCGTTGCCATCCTCCGCCGAGAACACGGCTTTGCCGACGAGAAACCCGACGATCAGGCGCAGGATGATGCGGGAGATCGGTCCAAGCATATCAGCCTCCACATTTGATTTAATCAGTTGATTCTGCTATAAAAAACGAACGCGCCGGATGCTGGACACATCGCGGCGCGCTCTAACCAAGCCAACCTGTAAGG
>NZ_JAGMXV010000434.1 GCF_018006725.1 Rhizorhabdus sp. | reverse complement strand
CTTCCCCCGTTGGCGAAGCAAGGGAATGCGCGCGTCCCAGGGCTGCAATACGCTCCCTCAGATCGGCGGCGTAAGCACGTACATCATCATGAATTCGCGCGCCAGCGGAGACCATTCCGCCCACGATCGCAAAAAGATTCTTCACGCGATGATTCATTTCGCGGAGCATCAGTTCACGCGTCTCGGCGAGCATATATTCCGACGTTACATCGATGGAGACGCCGACCAGATGACGGACTGAGCCATCGCTCACGATCCTGCCGAAACTCTTGATGCGGCGCGCCTGGCCGTCTTGGATGACTCGATAGCTTGCTTCGAAATCGCCCCCTTGCGCGATCACTTCTGCCAACGCTGCATCGAAAGCTTCACGGTCGTCGGGATGCAGTCGCGCCAGGCGCCGGTCACCATCGGTTGAAGCGATGTCGGGCGCTATTCCCAGGATGGAACGCCCATGGTCATCGATGATCGCCTCGCCCGTGTCGACATTATATTCCCATGTTGCAACGCCACCTGCCCGAATGGCCATCCCAAGGCGCTCACGTTCGGCCGCAAGATCGCGCTCGAGAGACAATGCGTCAGTGATGTCCGTCAGGACGAGCGTCGCGCCGTCCGTCGATCCGCTCTGGGTTCTGTAAGGCAATGTTCGAAGCGAAAGGGTTCTCGCGCCATCGCGGGTCGTGACACGCCGCTGGATTACGGGATGCCCCTCTGTCACGGACCGTGCATCATCAAGATAGAGCGTCCCTGCAAGGCGTGACGTGACATCCTCCAATGGCCGTCCGCGGTCGCTGGGCTGAAGCGGGAAAAGCGCCGTCGCAGCTTCGGTATAGCTTCTGATCTGAAGTTTTCCATCGAGCACAATCACTGCCAGATCGGTCGACTCGAAGAAATTTCGAAGGTCGGAATTTGCAACAGTCAGCTGGTCAACTTTTGACTTCAGCTCATCATTTACGGTCGTGAGCTCTGTCCGGCGTCAGCACCCATGGCACAGATTATGGGTTGAGATTTAAGGAGGGTTTGGGCTTCGTCGTAGTGACGAAGGAACGCAGATGAAGCCCAAACCCTCCTTGCGAAAATCGCCGACGAAGGCCTCTGCCGAAGCCGTGGTGAAGGATATTCGCCGACAGACGCGGCGGCATTTCTCGGCCGAAGACAAGATCCGCATCGTGCTCGACGGATTGCGCGGCGAGGACAGCATCGCCGAACTGTGCCGGCGTGAAGGCATTGCCCAGAGCCTCTACTACACCTGGTCGAAGGAGTTCATGGAAGCCGGCAAGCGCCGTCTTGCCGGTGACACCGCCCGCAGTGCGACAACGGGCGAGGTTCAGGACCTGCGCCGCGAAGCCCGTGCCCTCAAGGAATGCGTGGCCGATCTGACGCTGGAAAACCGTCTGCTCAAAAAAAGCATGATCGCGGATGGGGGCGACGACGAATGAGGTACCCTGCCGCAGAAAAGCTGGAGATCATCAGGATCGTCGAGCAGTCGCACCTGCCCGCCAAGCACACGCTGGATAAGCTCGGCATTCCCCGCCGGACGTTCTACCGCTGGTATGATCGCTTCCTCGAAGGCGGCCCCGAATCGCTGGAGGATCGCCCCTGTGCGCCAGGCCGGGTGTGGAACCGCATTTCCGAGGATGTCCGCGAGCAGATCGTCGAGATGGCGCTTGATGCGACCGAACTCTCCCCCCGCGAACTGGCCGTGCGCTTCACCGACGAGAAGCGCTACTTCGTGTCGGAGGCCACGGTTTACCGCCTGTTGAAGGCGCACGACCTGATCACCAGTCCGGCCTATACCGTGATCAAGGCCGCCGACCAGTTCCACACGAAGACCACCCGGCCGAACGAGATGTGGCAGACAGACTTCACCTACTTCAAGATCATCGGGTGGGGCTGGATGTACCTTTCGACCGTGCTCGACGACTATTCGCGCTACATCATCGCCTGGAAGCTGTGCACCAACATGCGCGCCGAGGACGTCACCGACACGCTCGACCTCGCTCTCAAGGCCTCGGGTTGCGATAGTGCCACGGTGCTGCACAAGCCCCGGCTGTTATCGGACAACGGCCCCGGCTACATCGCGGGCGAACTCGCCGAGTACATCGAGGCCCAGCAGATGAGCCACGTTCGCGGAGCCCCGTTGCATCCGCAAACTCAGGGCAAGATTGAGCGCTGGCACCAGACCTTGAAGAACCGCATCCTGCTGGAGAATTACTTCCTGCCCGGCGACCTCGAGGCCCAGATCGAGGCGTTCGTGGAGCACTACAATCACCAGCGCTACCACGAGAGCCTGAGCAACGTGACCCCGGCAGACGCCTACTTCGGCAGGGCTCCCGCCATCATCAGGCGCCGCGAAACCATCAAGCGAAAGACCATCGAACATCGCCGCTTGCTTCACCGCAAGCTCGCCGCCTAACATCAAGCCCCAGACGAGGCCCGCTCTCCGCTAATCCACGATCCCATCTGTGCCAAATGTTTCGACGACGGACAATAGCCGATGACGGCTCCCTTCGCGCCGCTGTCGCCGTCCTGCTGGTCCAGCTTGGATCCTACGAGCGCACCGATGATTCCCGTGATCATAACTTGCTCCCTTGTTGAGACCAGAGGAGCGCACGACACCGGTTGAGGTTCCGCTGTTATCGTCTGATCCTTATGTTGGGCAGCATCCACCTAAGCGAACTAGCCGGGAATTTTGCGGATATATTCGGGTGTAGCGGACCGGCAGCACTTAGAGAGCCGGAACTGCGTGCTGAGTTAGCGACAATGCGCAGCTTGTTGTAGAGCCGCCTTACCGGCCCGCTATCGCATCGCGAACACTCTGGGCG
>NZ_JAGMXV010000013.1 GCF_018006725.1 Rhizorhabdus sp. | reverse complement strand
ACGCTGGCAAAAACCGGCCTGAAGCTGTCGGACATCGACCTGGTCGAGATCAACGAGGCCTTTGCCAGCGTCGCGCTTGCCTGGGCCAAGGATCTCGGCGCCGACCTCTCGAAGGTCAACGTCAATGGCGGCGCGATCGCGCTCGGCCATCCGCTCGGCGCCACCGGCGCCAAGCTGATGACGACCCTGCTGTACGAGCTCGAGCGCCGTGGCGGCCGCTATGGTCTGCAGACGATGTGCGAGGGTGGTGGCCTCGCCAACGTCACCATCATCGAACGGCTGGGGTGATGCCGGTCTATGCGTTCGAGGGATCGGTGCCGGTGGTGGACCCCGGCGCGTTCCTGCATCCCACCGCGTCGCTGATCGGCGACGTGATCGTTGGCCCGGGCTGCTATATCGGCCCGGGTGCGTCGCTGCGCGGGGATTTCGGACGCATAATGGTCGAGGGCAATGCCTCGATCCAGGACAATGCCACGCTGCACAGCTCGGCCGAGACCGACTGCATCGTCGGCTATGGCTGCACCGTTGCGCATGGTGCGATCCTGCACGGCTGCACGCTGGGCCGCCATGTGCTGGTGGGGATGAACGCGGTCGTCCTCGACGACGCGGAGATCGGCGACGAATCCCTCGTCGCCGCGCTTAGCCTCGTCAAATCGGGGATGCGCGCGCCGGAGCGCACGCTCCTGGCGGGCAACCCCGCGCAGGCGGTGCGGACGATCGACGCCGACAAGGTGATGTGGCGGATGGAGGATGACGGCGAATATGTGCGCCTCGCCCGCCGCTCGCTCGCCGAACTCGAAGAATGCGAAGCGCTGACGGCGCCCGAGCCCGACCGCCGCCGCCCTGCCGGCGGTGCCCGGGCCGTGCGCCTGTCGCGCGCCAATTGAGAGGAAGACGCTGATGGGTATTTGCGAAGGACGGGTGGTGATCGTCACCGGCGCGGGAGGCGGCCTAGGCCGCGCCTATGCGCTGGGCCTCGCCGCCGAGGGTGCCAAGGTCGTCGTCAACGATCTCGGCGTCGGAACCCATGGTGAAGCGGGCGAGTCGAAGGGTGCCGCCGAGAAGGTGGTCGACGAGATCCGGGCGGCGGGTGGCGAAGCGATCGCAGACACCGCCGACGTCGCCGATTGGGAAGCGACGCGGGAAACCGTCCGCAAGGCGATCGATGCCTTCGGCGCGCTCCATGCCGTCGTCAACAATGCCGGCTTCGTCCGCGACCGGATGTTCGTCTCGGCGACGCCCGAGGAATGGGACGCCGTCACCCGCGTCCATCTGCGCGGCCATTTCTGCCTGAGCCGTCACGCCGTCGATCATTGGCGCGCCGAGCAGAAGGCGGGCCGCCCGGTCGCGGCGCGTATCGTCAACACCACTTCGGGCGCGGGCCTGCAGGGCAGCGTCGGGCAGAGCGCCTATTCGGCGGCCAAGGCCGGGATTGCCACGCTGACGCTGGTCCAAGCGACCGAATTGGCGCGCTACGGCATCACCGCCAATGCGCTCGCCCCGAACGCCCGCACGCGGATGACGATGACTGCCTTCGCGGACACGATGACGTCGATGCAGGAAGCCGCCTTCGATCCCTACGCTCCGGAAAACACAGCGCCGCTCGTCGCCTGGCTGGCCAGCGAGGCATCCGCCCATGTGACCGGGCAGGTGTTCGAGCCGTTCGGCGGCACGATCCGCATCGCCCAGGGCTGGACCGACGGGCCGACCTCGGCCGATGTGGGCCGCGCGCTGCGCGCCGATGAGGTTGGTGCCGTCGTGGAAGCCCTCGTCGCGGGCCGCGCGCCCGCCAAGCCCGTCTACGGAGCAGGCTGATGGCCCTGACCCTGACCGACGACCAGATCGCCATTCGCGAAGCGGCACGCGAGTATCTCGCCGACCGCGCCGATTTCGAGCGGCTGCGCAAGACGATCGACAGCGAAGCCGGCTGGGACGAAGAGCTGTGGCTCGGCTTCGCGCAGGAACTGGGCTTCGCCGGACTCGGCATTGCCGAGGAAGACGGCGGCATCGGCCTGGGCGCTATCGAGCAGGCGCTGATCCTCGAGGAACTCGGCCGGACGCTCGCCCCCATTCCCTGGTTCGAAAGCGTTGTTCTCGCCGGCGGCACGATCGCCCGCGCCTTTCCGGCCGCAAAGCGCCAGGAATTGCTCGGCCGCATCGCGAGTGGCGAGGTCGCGACCCTCGCGCTGCGCGACGCGCGTGGCGGCGCCCTGCCCCACGGCATCGGCCCGCGCATCGTCGACGGCCGACTGAGCGGCGAAGCCCATTATGTCTCCTTCGGACACGCAGCCTCGATCCTGATCGTGGCGACGGGCGGGGGCAATGGCTGGGACGATATCGGCCTCGTCGCGATCCCCGCCGATCGCGCCGGCATCACCATCGAGCGCGTCGTTTCGCTCGACCTCACCCGCCCGATGGCGACCGTGCGCTTCGATGGCGTCGAACTGGCGGAGGGCGAGTTCGTCGCCGATGCCGGGCGGCCGCTGCGCGAAGCCTGGACCGCCGCTGCCGGCCTGCTGGCCTCCGAACAGGTTGGGGGCGCCGCGCGCACGCTCGACGAAACGGTCGCCTATTCGATACAGCGGGTCCAGTTCGGTCGGCTGATCGGCTCGTTCCAGGCGATGAAGCACCGCATGGCCGACATGAAGCTGCTGGTCGACAGCGCCCGTTCCGCCGCCGACTGGGCCGCGCGTGCGATTGCCGAGGGCGGAGACTTCGCCAAGGCCGCGCATGGCGCACGCGCCTATTGCAGCGACGCCTATCTGCGCTGCGCCGCCGACGGCATCCAGCTGCACGGCGGCATCGGCTACACCTGGGAACATCACGCACATCTTTTCTTCAAACGCGCCCGGTCCTCGGCGACGATGCTCGATCGGATCGACGAGCATCGCGACGCCATCGCGCGCGCCATCATCGACGAGGTCACCGCATGAGCCGTATCGTTCCCCCCTATCCGCCCGGTCGCAACCTGCTGGCCGGCAAGACCGTCGTGGTCACCGCCTCGGCGGGTACCGGCATCGGCTTCTCGGCCGCGAAGCGCGCCTCGGAAGAAGGCGCCACCGTGCTGATGAGCGACTTCCACGAGCGCCGCCTCAACGAGGCGGCCGACCGGATCGCCGAGGCGACCGGCACGCGCCCGGCGGTCAAGCTGTGCGACGTGACCCGCGAAGAGGACGTGCTCGCACTGCGCGATGCCGCTCTGGCCGAACTCGGCCATGTCGACGTGCTGATCAACAATGCGGGCCTGGGCGGGACCGCGAGCGTCGTCGACATGAAGGACGACGAGTGGAGCCGCGTCATCGACGTCACCCTGACCTCGGTCATGCGGATGAGCCGCGCCTTCCTGCCGCACATGTACGAGCGTGGCCAGGGATCGGTGGTCAACAATGCCTCGGTGCTGGGCTGGCGCGCGCAGGAGGGTCAGTCGCACTATGCCGCCGCCAAGGCCGGCGTGATGGCTTTCACCCGCTGCTCGGCGATCGAGGCGGCGCAGCATGGCGTGCGGATCAATGCGGTCGCGCCGTCGATCGCGATGCACGCCTTCCTCGCCAAGGTCACGACCGATGAACTGCTCGCCGAACTGTCGAAGCGTGAGGCCTTCGGCCGTCCCGCCGAAGTGTGGGAAGTGGCGAACGTCATGATCTTCCTCGCCTCGGATCTGTCGAGCTACATGACGGGAGAAGTCCTGTCGGTGTCGAGCCAGCACGCATGAGCGAGACCCGCATCTTCGCCTCGCCGCGCGACCTTCTCGGCGCGGAGGGCACGTTGCTCGGCCCCACGCCCTGGCTGACCATCGAACAGTCGCGGATCGACCAGTTCGCCGAGGCGACCGAGGACCGGCAGTGGATCCATGTCGATCCCGAGCGCGCGGCGACCGGCCCGTTCGGCAAGACGATCGCCCATGGCTATCTGACGCTCAGCCTCGCCAATGCCTTCCTGCCCCAGCTGATCGAAGTGCAGCGCGTCAGCCACGGCGTGAACGTCGGCATGGACCGCACCCGTTTCCTCGCACCCGTACCGGTCGGCTCGCGCATTCGCGGTACCGGTGAAATCGTGAAGGTCGAGGAGATCAAGGGCTCGATCCAGTCGATCGTGCGGATTACCATCGAACTCGAAGGGTCGGAGAAACCGGCCTGCACAGTCGACACCATCAGTCGCTATTATCCGGAGAGCTGACATGCCCAATGCTGCAGATATGGTCCGCGCGGTCGAAACCTATGTCGCGGCGTTCGACGCCTGCGATCCCGAAATGGTGGTCGGCCTGTTCGCGGAGAATGCGACGGTGGAAGACCCGGTGGGCACTCCGCCACATATCGGCCATGACGCCATCCGCGCCTTCTACACCGCCTCGATGCAGGGCAAGCCGAAGCTGAACCTCGAAGGCCCCGTCCGCATCGCCGGCGACACTGCTGCCTTCGCGTTCAACGTCGGCTTCGCCAAGCCCGGCATGCGCGTCGACGTGATCGATCTTTTCCAGTTCAACGAGGCCGGCAAGGTCGTGTCGATGAAGGCTTTCTTCGGCCCGACCAACATGACCGGATTTGAAGGTATGCCCCATGCGTGAAGCCGTCATCGTTTCCACCGCCCGCACGGGCATCGGTCGCGCCTATCGCGGCGCATTCAACGACACCGAGGCCCCGGTGCTCTCGGGCCATGTCGTCCGCGCGGCCGTCGAACGGGCGGGGATCGATCCTGAGCGCGTCGAGGACATCTTCCTCGGCGTCGGCACGCAGTCGGGTACGCAGAGCTATAATCTCGGCCGGCTGACGGCAGCGACGTCGGGCCTGCGCAACGCGCCCGGCTTCGCGCTCGACCGCAAATGCGGCTCGGGCCTGACCGCCGTCGCATTGGCCGCTCGCTCGATCATTGCCGACGATATCGACGTGGCCGTTGCCGGCGGCGTGGAGTCGATCAGCCTGACGCTGACCAAACATGCCTCGACCTATCGGAACCGGTCGGAAGCGGTGATTGCGGCCGAACCGCATGCCTATATCCCGATGATCGAGACCGCCGAGATCGTCGCCGAGCGCTATGGCATTTCGCGCGAGGCGCAGGACGCTTTCTCGGCCGAAAGCCAGCAGCGTGCGGCAGCCGCGCAGGCCGAAGGCCGCTTCGCCGACGAGATCGTCCCCATCTCGGTCCGCAAGGCGCTGTTCGAGAAGGACGGCACCGCAGCGGGCCATCAGGACGTCGTCCTCGATCGCGACGAAGGCGTCCGCGGCGACACCACCGCCGAGGGACTGGCCGCGCTGAAGCCGGTCTACAAGGATGGTGCGATCATCAAGGAAGGTCGCCACATCACCGCCGGCAATGCCAGCCAGCTGTCAGACGGCGCCTCGGCGCAGGTCGTGATGTCGCGCGCGCTCGCCGAAAAGGAAGGCCTGCCGATCCTGGGCATCTATCGCGGCATGCAGGTCGCGGCCTGCGCGCCCGAGGAAATGGGCATCGGCCCGGTCTTCGCCATTCCGAAGCTGCTCGACCGCGCCGGCCTCACGGTCGACGACATCGGCCTGTGGGAGATCAACGAGGCCTTCGCCAGCCAGCTGCTCTATTGCCGCGACAAGCTCGGCATCGATCCGGCCAGGCTCAACGTCGACGGCGGCGGCATCGCGCTCGGCCATCCGTTCGGCATGACCGGCTCGCGCCTCGTCGGCCACGCCCTGCTCGAAGGCCGCCGCCGCGGCGTTCGCTATGCGGTCGTGTCGATGTGCATCGCGGGCGGCATGGGCGCCGCAGGACTGTTCGAAATCGTCTGATCGAACCAGGGAGACAGACCATGGCAGGATTGCTCGAGAACCGCATCGCCTTCGTCACGGGCGGCGCGGGCGGGATCGGTGCGGCCACCGCGATTGCCTTCGCTGCCGAGGGCGCGAAGGTGGCGGTTGCCGACCTCAAGGACCCGAACGAAACCGTCGAGACCATCATCGCTGCCGGGGGCGAGGCCTATTCGATCGCGCTCGACGTCACCGATCAGGCGGCGGTCGAAGCCACGGTCGACGGGGTGGTTGCCAAATGGGGCCGGCTCGACATCGCCTTCAACAATGCCGGCGTGTCGCTCGAAGACTATACGACCCCGTGGGAGTCGGTCGAACTCTACGACAAGGTCGTCGCCGTGAACCAGCGCGGCGTCATGCTCTGCATGGCGGCCGAACTGCGCCACATGGCCAAGCAGGGCTCGGGCTCGATCGTCAATACGGCCTCTGTCGCCGGCATGGTCGGTCTCGCCGGGGCCGGCTATTGCGGCAGCAAGCATGCCGTGGTCGGCCTCACCCGCTCGGCCGCTATGCGCTATGCCGCCGAGGGCATCCGCGTGAACTGCGTCTGCCCCGGCGCCATCAGCACGCCGATGACCGAGGCCGAGGGCCTGAGCGACCAGAGCCGGGCGTTCATGGCGCAGATGCACCCGATGAACCGCATGGGCCGTGCCGAAGAGATCGCCGATGCGGTGGTCTTCCTGTCTTCGGACAAGGCCAGCTTCATCACAGGCCACCCGCTCGCGGTCGACGGCGGCTATCTGGCGCGCTGAACCGCTGAACGAAAATCCCGAGCGAAACGCGGCAGGCGCTTCGCTCGGGCTCACCTAGGCCGGACAGGCGGGCGAAAGAAATCCCTTCCGCCCGTCCATCCCTGTCAGAGATCTCCGCGGGGTTCCCTGGGCAGGCCGAGGCCACGTTCGGCGATCAGGTTGCGCTGGATCTGGCTCGAGCCGGCGTAGATCGTGTCCGCCCGGCTTGCCAGATGCATGTGGGTGAGCTGGTTGAAGCGATAATGGTCGCCTTCGGCCACTTCGCCCGCGAGGCCCTGCACGTCCATGGCGAGATCGCCCAGGTCGCGATGCCAGCGCGACCAGTAGAGCTTCGAAGTCAGCGCCTCTTCGCCCAGTTCCTCGGTCGCCTCGTCGGACAGCGTCCGCACCAGACCGTGGCGCATGACCTCCAGCCCGATCCAGGCGTCGGCAATCCGGCGGCGCAGCGACGGGTCGCGATCGGCGCCGTTGGCGCGGGCGAGGCGGATCAGGGCGGCGAGTTCATTGGCGAAGTGCATCTGCTGGACGACGGTCGACACACCGCGTTCGAAGCCCAGTGTCGCCATGGCGATCTGCCAGCCCTGCCCCGGCGCGCCGACGATATTGTCGGCATCGGTCACGGCGCCGTCGAAGAACAGCTCGGCAAACTCGGCCTCGCCGGTCATCTGCCGGATCGGCCGACGCACGATGCCCGGCTGATCGAGCGGCACGAGCAGATAGACGAGGCCCTTGGGTCCCCGGCTCCCTTCCTCGCAGCGCGCGACGACGAAGGCCCAGTCGGCGATCATGCCGAGCGAGGTCCAGATCTTCTGCCCGTCGATGATCCAGCGATCGCCCTCGAGCCGCGCCTTTGTCCGGACATTGGCGAGGTCGGAGCCGGCATTGGGCTCGGAATAGCCCTGCGCCCACAGCTCGCGGCCCGACACGATGCCCGGCAGGAATTTTGCCTTCTGCGCCTCGGTCCCGAAGGCGATGATCGTCGGCCCTGCCAGTTCGACCCCGACGTGGGCGATGCGCGGGGGCGCGTGGAGCCGCGCATATTCCTCGGCAACCGCGACCTGCTCGGCGATGGTGGCACCGCGTCCGCCATGCTCGACCGGCCAGCCGACCGCGCCCAGTCCCGCCTCGCCCAGCGCGAGTTCCCACTGCTTGCGCCGGTCATATTCGCTCGACAGGTCGGCAATGCCGCGAATGTCGGCAAAAGGACCGTCGAGCGCCTGGGACAGCCAGGCCCGGGCTTCTTCGCGCAGGCCGCTCATGCGAGGATCGACCGTGCGGTGACGCCGGTCTCGCCGAGCTTCCCATCCATGATGGTGCGCGGCTCATGGCGCGATTTCGACACGCGCCAGCCATCGGGGGTGCGCACATAGTCGTCATGATAGAAGCTGCCGATCAGGCGGAAGCTGCCGTCGCGCGGATCATAGGTCGAGAAGCCGAGGCTCCAGCGCGCTTTCGCATGGTCGGCGTCGATCACCTCGATCTCGCCATTGTGGATCTGGTGCACATCCACGATCGGGCTGTGCAGCGCGATCTGGGTGAAGGCCTCGATCAGCCCGTCAGGACCGAATTTCCCGACAGGCTGGTAATCGAGTTCGGCATCGGGGGTGAAGCAGGCGCGGATGGCATCCACGTCCTTCGCATCGCAGGCGTTCAGATAGCGGGCCTTCAACCGGCGGATGTCGCTCTCCGCCTCCAGCCTTGCGATACGTTCTTCAAGATCAGCCATCTAACCTCACCACCTTGGTTGTCGGGACCGGATGCTCGGTCGCGCCGGTCCAGCGCAGCAGCATCGTCCCATGTTCATGCCCGGCCGTATCCACCCAATTGCCATAGCCGGGGTCGCGTTCGGCGACGACGATCGTCACCGAGCCGTCCGCATTGGTTTTCGCACTGTGCTTGTTCACATGGACGCGGTGGAAACGGTAATCGAGCGACTCCATCCAGATATTGTCGAGCTGGAAGTTCCAGAAGGTACAGTCCGGCACCGGCGTCTCGATGACCAGCGCCTCGCCCGGCTCGAGCTTCCAATAGCCGTGCAGGTAGAAGATCGTCGGATCGCCGCCAGCCTTGAAGAACATCGTCTGGTCGGTGGTCGCCAGCCGGTTGAGCTGCTCCTTCTTGAACAGGTCCGCCCAGTGCAGGAAGGTCTTCGCCGTCCCCTCGACGAAGGCTACGGCCTTGCCGAAACTCTGTTCGAGCTTGGGCAGGCTCAGCGGCTCCGGCGTCGCGCGGGGCGGATCGATCGCCTCGATCTTCACCGTCGCCGGCTGCTCGTTGTCGCGGTCGAGGAAGGTCTGGCGCACCAGCAGCATCGACGTGTCGTCGGCCAGCGGCAGCCAGTTGCCGTTCGCCTTCTCCTTCGAGGCGATGATCTCGAAGCTGCCGTCTGCCTCGAACACCATGTCGGCGGAGTCGATCTCGCCGGTCGAGGCCATGGTGCCGTCGACCGCATAGCGGTTCGCCTTGGAGCCGAAGCTGAGGATCGGCACTGTGCCGCGCTTGCCGGTGATGCGATAGCGCCGCTCGCCGCTGATCGAGGCGTTCAGATAGAGATTGTCGGGATTGTCCGCACCGATCTTCGCAGTCGGATGCGAGGCCTGGTAGAAGCCCGGGAAATCCGTATCCGAATTCTCCAGATGCATCTCCAGCGCGATCCGCATCAGACGCGAGAGATAGCGATAGCCCTCGGCCTGGTCGATCGGCGTGCCCGCCACTTCGGCGTTGAAGACGAGGTCGCCGGCCTTTTCAAGCCGGCGACAAAAGTCGCGCCAGACCTCGCCCGGCGCGACCCGATCCACCTCGTTGCTCATGGCGCCATATATTGGCCGCCGTTGACGTCGAGCGACGCCCCGTTGACCACCTTGGAATAGTCGGAAACCATGAACAGGACAGCCTTGGCGCAATCCTCCTCGGGCGGGATGATGCCCAGCGGAATGCGGCCGGTGATCTCGCCGACGACCTCGTCGCGGTCACGTCCGCCAGCGACTTCCCGGTCGATATGGCCCCACACCGGCGCACCGCCGATCCAGCCCATGCGGGTCACGTTGACGCGGATGCCGTGACGACCGAAATCCTTTGCCATGTGGCGGGTCAGCGCGTTCATGCCGCCCTTGCCGGCGGAATAGGCGCCTTCGCCCGGGAAGGGATTGACGGTCGACATGGTCGAAACGTTGACGATCGCGCCCTTGGACTTTTTGAGCTCGTCGAGGCAGGCCTGCGCCATGCGCAGCGCACCGGCGCAGTTGACGTTGAACACGTCGGCGAACTCCTCGGCATTGGCCATGTCGGTCGGCAGCCATTCGCCATGCATATAGGCCGAGTTGACGAGGCCATCGATCCGCCCGAAGGCTTCTGCGGTCGCCTTGGCGAGCGCCTGACACTGGTCGGCCTTGGTCACGTCGGTGGCCAGCGCGATCGCCTGCCCGCCCTTCGCCTTGATCTCTGCGACGACCTCGTCGAGGAACGCCTTGTTGCGCGCACCGAGACCGACCTTGGCACCTTCCGCCGCCGCGATCTTCGCCAGCGACTGGCCCATCCCCGGGCCGACGCCGCTGATCACGATCACCTTGTCCTTAAGCAGCATGATTGAGCTCCTCTCCAGCATATATTTTGTTGAGCTTGGAATCGATCGCATTGCCCGTCTGGGTGCAGTAGGTGCCCGCCGGGCCGTACATCACCGCTACGCAGCGGTTGCAGGCATCACAGGCAGAACGATGCGTCGCGTCGACCTGCCATTTCGAAACCAGTGCAGGATCGTGGACAAGCGAGCGCGCCATCACGACACCGTCGAAACCCTCGGCCAGCGCCTTCTCCGCAGCGTCGAGCGACAGCACGCCGCCCAGATAGCCGAGCTTGCACCTGACCGCCGCACGCACGCGCCGCGCTGCGTCGAGGAAATAGAGTTCGGAGAATTTGACGGTCTTGGGCGTCGCCATCTTGAGCAGCCGGAATTGCAGCTTGGCGAAGAAACCGCGCTGCATCAGCGCCAGATCGTCATAGGGCAGCGGGCTGGAGAACATCACATAGCTCGCTTCGATGTTCCGCCCGCCCGACAGCACCAGCATGTCCGCACCCGCCGCTTCGAGCGCCTTCGCGGTGACGATGCCGTCCTCGACCGTGGCACCACCCTTGGCGCCGTCGTAGAGGTTGATCTTCGCCAGCACCGCGATGCGATCGCCGACCGCCTGCTTGACCGCCGCCAGCACCTCGGCCGGGAAGCGCGCGCGCTTTTCGGCAGTGCCGCCATAATCGTCGCGGCGCTTGTTGGAGAGCGGCGAGATATATTGGTTGAGCAGATAGCCATGGCCCATGTGGAGCTCGACCGCGTCGAAGCCGGCGTCGACCGCATAGCGCGCGGCGGCGACGAATTCGTCGCGGACCTGATCCATGTCGGCACGGTTCATCTGCCGCTGGAAGAAGCGGCCCATCATCACGCCCATCTTGTCGATGCCGCCCGATGAAGACATCGCGCGGGGCGTCGACAATTCCTTGTGCTGGACGAAGCTGCCGCCATGAGTGATCTGGGCGGAGGCGAGCGCGCCTTCGGCGTGGACCGCATCGGTGATCGCGCGATAGTCGGCGACGCTCGCGGCGTTGAGCACGCCCTGGCTGGCGAAGGTACGCCCGTCGGGCGACACCGCGACATAGGCCAGCGTGGTCATGCCCACGCCGCCAGCCGCCAGCTTCCTGTGGAATTCCAGCAGCGACTGCGTGGGGCGCGAGCGATAGGTCATCATCTCGTTCGCGCCCGAACGGATGAAGCGGTTGCGGAGCGTGACGGGGCCGATCGTCACCGGGGTGAATGCGTTGCCCATCGGATCAGTCGAAATTCGCCTGGCCGCCGTCCAGCGGGACGGTGGCGCCGGTCAGATAGCCGAACTCCGGCCCGCACAGGGCGGAGACGGCACGGCCTATATCCTGCTCGCACCGGCCAATGCGGCGCAGCGGGATCGTGCGGAAGAAGGCTTCGGCCTCCTCGGGTCGCGCCTCGATCCAGGCCTTGAGGCCGGGCGAATCCGCGTGGGGCGCTACGGTCAGCACGCGAATGCCCTCCATGCCCCATTCGGCGGCAGCGGCGCGCGTCAGGATGCGGGTCGCCTCCTTGACGGCGGCATAGGTGCCGTAGCCGCTCATGTCCCAGCGCACCGCAGCCGAGGTGGCGAGGTTGATGATCACGCCCTCGCCCGATTTTGCGAGATGCGGGCGGCACTGCTTCATCAGGCGAAAGGTGGCGAGCGGACCCGACTCGAATCCAGCGAGGAAGGCTTCGTCGCTCACGTCGCTGAGCGGACCGAGCGGCACTTCCTGCGCATTGTTGACCAGGATGTCGACGCCGCCGAAAGCGCCGACCACATCCGCGACCAACGCTGCTATCGAGCCGGCATCCTTGACGTCGCAGTGAAAGGCGCGCGCCTTGCCACCGGCGGCTTCGATCTCAGCCGCGACCGACCGGACCTTGTCGAGCGTCCTGCCGACGACGGCCACAGCGGCGCCATCGGCGGCAAGCGCGAGCGCGATGCCGCGACCGACGCCCTGTCCGGCGCCGGTCACGATCGCGACCTTTTTGTCGAGCTTGGCCATCGCGATCAGCGCAGGCTGTCGGGGCAGCCCGGCAGAGCGGGCTCATAGTGACCGGCGGTCCAGCCGCCGTCGACCGCGATCTCCGCGCCGGAGATGTAGCTCGCCTCGTCGCTGCAGACGAACAGCGTCGCCCGCGCGATTTCCTCCGGCTCGCCGATGCGCTGCAGCGGCACCCGCCGGAAGGAGCGGGCATTGACCGTCTCGACGCTCTCGCGACCGGGATTGCCCATCTCGGTGTTCACGCCGCCCGGATGGATCGACACGACGCGAATGCCGTGCGGACCAAATTCATAGGCGTAGGATTTGGAAATGCCGCGCACCGCCCATTTGCTGGCGGTGTAGGCGACGAGGCCGTTGCAGCCGCGCATGCCGTCGACCGAAGAGATATTGGCGATCACGCCGCCGCCATTGGCCTTCAGCGCGGGAACCGCATGCTTCACGCCCATCATCGTGCCGATCAGGTTGATGCCCAGCACGCGCTCGGCGTCTTCCTTGCGCAGTTCTTCGGCGGCACCGAAATGGGTGACGGCGGCATTGTTGACGAGAATGTCGAGCTTGCCGAAGCGATCGGTGGCGGCCTTGACGATGGCGGCCCACTGATCCTCCTCGCGGACGTCGAGATGCTGATAGAGCGCGTTGGCTTCGCCGAGTTCGGCGGCGACGGCGCGGCCCTTCTCGTCGAGCACGTCGCCCATCACGACCTTCGCACCTTCGGCGACGAAGAGTCGGGCGGTGGCCGCGCCCATGCCCTGCGCTGCGCCGCTGATGATTGCTACCTTGCCTGCCAGTCTCGCCATGTGGCCCCTCCGAATATGACCGGCTTGTGACCGGCTCTGTTACGCAAGCCTCCGCATTTCACGCTTCCATGTCAAGCTATGCGTGTTGATTTAGCCGTCTCAGTCTGCAATTCAGTGGCGCAGAGATAATGGAGCGGCGCAATGCGAACCGCCATTACCATAAGGAGGGGACGCGTGAGCGATCAGATTTTTCCAGAGGGCGCCACGATGGTGCTCGGCGCAACCGGCGGACTCGGCGCCGCCGCGGCGCGTGCGCTCGCGCGCGATGGGAGTGACGTGGCGCTATGCTTCCGCAGCAAGCGCGACGCTGCGGAGTCGCTCGCTGGGGAGTTGCGCGCGCACGGCCGCAAGGTGTCGCTGCACCAGGTCGATGCGACCGAGCCCGCCACGCTGGATGCCGCGCGCGACGCGGCCATCGCGGAACATGGGCGGGTCCACGGGCTGGTCTGGGCGGCCGGCCCGCTGGTCGACCAGCTCCATCTCTCCGAAACCCCGCTGGAGAAATGGAAGCGGGCGATCGAGGTCGAGGTCAACGGCTTCTTCTCGGCGGCGCAGGCGCTGATCCCCCATTTCCGCGCGTCGGGCGGCGGCTCCTTCGTCCATCTCGGATCGGCCGGCGACCTCTACTGGCCGCCGCGCGACGGCCTGTCGGTCGCCCCCAAGGCGGCGAACGAGTCGCTCGTGCGCGGCATCGCCAAGGAGGAAGGCCGCCACGGCATCCGCGCCAACAGCGTGCTTGTCGGCGTGATTGACGCGGGCATGTTCCACGAGCTTCTCGCCCAGGGCCAGTTCGACGACGCCTGGGTCAAAGAGGTGCAGTCGCAGTTGCCCCTGCGGCGCTGGGGCAAGGCGGAAGAGATCGGCCATGCCGTGTCCTTCCTGATATCGAACCGTGCGGGCTACACGACCGGACAACAGCTCGCCGTCGCCGGCGGCTACGGCGTCTGAGCCTTTTGGAGAGGAATGCAATGAGCAAGGTAAGCGACCGGGCGACGCTGGCGGCCCGTGCGATCGAAGCGACCGGCCTGTCGGACTTCGGCGATCCCTGGATCTTCGAGAATCTGGATGCACTGATTCCCGTCCTGAACAGCGAGGCCGAACTGACCGAGGTGGGCGTCGGCGGGGCGGAGGCGATGATCGTCACCGCGCTGACCAACCGCCTGCGCCATGTCGACCTGATCAAGCGCCACCCCGAGATCCTCGACGAGAAGGTCGATATCGCCGCCGTCGTGGTGGGCCTGCCGCGAACGGGCAGCACGATGCTGCACCGGATGCTGTCGTCCGCACCCGGCATGACCGGCGTGAAATGGTGGGAGGCGCAGAATTACGCCCCCTTCCCCGGCGAGGAGCGCGGCAAGCCCGACGCCCGGCGCGATGCGGCCAAACAGTATCTCGCCTATATGCTCGAACATGCCCCCGAGCTGATGTCGATCCATCCGATGAGCATCGACCAGTCGGACGAGGAACTGATCATCCTCGGCCTGCTCTTCTCCTCGACTATGATCGAGGGGATGTATCATGTGCCAAGCTATGCCCGCTGGCTGGTCGAGAACAGCCGCACCCGCTGCTATGCGGATCTCAAGGAAATCCTCCAGTCGCTGCAGTGGCAGGATCCGGCCCGGCGCGGCGCCAAGTGGGTGCTCAAGACGCCCGGCCACCTGATGGCGCTCGACGGCGTGCTCGACACCTTCCCCGAAGCCAAGATCGTGATGACGCATCGCGATCCGGTCCAGACGGTGCCGTCCTACTGCTCGATGATGACGACGCTCTACCATATGGGATCGACCGTCGACCGCGAGCGGATCGGAGCCTTCTGGGAGAAGCGCCTGGCCGAACTGCTCGACCTGTTCATGTCGGTGCGCGCCAAGGTCGGCCCCGACAATTTCATCGATGTCCGCTACACCGACACCACGACGAAGCCGGTCGAAGAGGGCAAGCGCGTGCTAGCCGAGGCGGGTATTGCGGTGACGCCCGAGATCGAAGCCGGCATGGCCGAGTGGGTCGAGGCGAACAAGCGCGAGGACCGCGCGCCGCACCGCTATGCGCTCGAGGATTTCGGGCTGACCCGCGAATTGGTGGAGCAGGACTTCGCCGAATATCGCGCAGCCTATCTTGGCGAAAAGGTGACCGCATGAACCCGATCGATATTTTGCTCGCCATCGAGGGCGTGAAGCGCTGCAAGGCGGAGTATTTCCGCTGCATCGACGAACAGGATTGGGACGCTCTCGTCGCCAATTTCACGCCCGATGCCGAAACCGACATGCGCGAGGCGGTCGAGCCGCACAATCCGGATCTTCTGTCGCACGACCCCAAGGCCTTCGCGCAGAACAATGCCTATGTCCTGGGCGGCGTGAAGACCGCGCATTTCGGCTATATGCCGCGGATCGACGTTCTTTCCCCGACTGAAGCCAAGGCGATCTGGTCGATGGAAGACTGGCTCTGGACGCCCGAGGGGCATCCGGTGCTCCCCGCCGGACGGATGCATGGCTGGGGCCATTATCATGACCGCTATGTGAAGGTCGGCGACCGCTGGCTGATGTCAGCGACGCGCCTCACCCGCATCAAGCTGGAGTATAGCTGATGGCACGCCCGCTAGAAGGCAAGCGCGCGCTCGTCACCGGATCGAGCGCGGGCCTGGGCGAGGGCATTGCCCTTCGTCTGGCGGAAGAGGGCGCGGACGTTTGCCTGCACGGACGCAATGAGGAGCGGCTGGCGGCGGCGCGGGAGCGCGTCGCGGCGGCCGGCGGTGCGGTCCATGCCGTGACCGGATCGCTGTCCGACGATGCGGGTGCCAAGGCGGTGTTCGACGGCGCGGTTGCGGCGATGGGTGGCGTCGACATTCTCGTCAACAATGCCGGCGGCGAGTCGGCCGGCGGCGGGACGATGGCGTGGCTCGATACCGACGCCGACATCTGGAACAGCAGCTACAACTCCAACGTCGGATCGATCGTCCGGCTGGTTAAGCTGGCGGTGCCGGGCATGCGCGAGGCCGGCTGGGGCAGGCTCATCCAGCTGTCGAGCGAGTCGGCGGATTTTCCGATGGCGATCATCCCCGATTATCAGGCGGCGAAGCTCGCCATCCGCTCGCTCACACGCAGCCTGGCGATGGCGCTGTCGCGCACCGGCATCACATCGAACAGCATCAGCCCGGGGCTGACCCATTCGACCGGCCCCGATCGCTGGCTGAAGGAGATGGCCAAGGCCAATGGCTGGGCCGACGACTGGGATGCGATCACCGCGCAGGTGCAGGACGGAATGATCTCGAACTTCGCCGGCCGGATCGGCGAACCTGCCGACATCGCCCATGTCGTCGCCTTTCTGGCGGACCCGCGCGCGGGCTTCGTCAACGGGATCGACATCGCCGCCAATGGCGGCCGCTGAACGCTGAAATAAGAGATCCGGCCGTCGCGGACGACGGCCGGATCAGTGAGGGTCGGAAGTCCGACCGACAGCGTCGAAGGCGGCCGGACATCGCAGGAGAGAGATTATGCTTGCCTCCCCTCCGGGTCGCTCTCACTTTGCCACGATGGATCACCGAAAGATGCTGGACGACTCAGCAAATGATACCGCCGACGGAGAGGCTGCGGCGCTGCTGACCGCCTTGCGGCGCGCCCTGCGGGCGGCCGGCTGGACACAGGCGAAACTCGCCGAGGAACTGGAAGTCGGCTCGGCCACGATCAAGCGCTGGCTCCACGGCCGTGGCCTGAGCTTCAACACGCTGGCGCAGCTGTGCCGCCTCGCGGACACGACCTTGGGTGAGCTCGCCGACAGCAGCCGCACCGCCGAGCAGGAAAAGGACCAGCTTACCCTGGCGCAGGAGGAAGCGCTGACCCAGGACAAGGATCTGTCGACGATCTTCTTCCTGATCGTCAATGGATGGCCACCGAGCGAGGCGACCGAGGGCTTCCACATTCCACCGGACACCGTCGAGCGGCATCTCGCCAAGCTCGAACGGCTTGCTCTCGTCGACCGGCTACCCGGCGGGCGGGTGCGGTCGCGGATCAGCCCGGCCCATGCCTGGCAACGCGTACCGATGCGGCGTCATTTCGAACGACATCTGAAACAGCTGTTTGCAACGATCGACTATGGTGACCCGGAGACGATCTTCGGCGCCGAGACGATCAAATTGTCACCGCTCGGCGCCGCCCGCGTCCGCGAATCGATCGAGCGCTTCCGCGCCGAATTGCGCGCGATCGCGCAGGACGACCGGCGGACCGCCGCACTTCCGGGCGAATGGCACTGCGTGCTGGCCGTCGCCCGGTCGATGCGCCCGCTGATCCGTCCCTGAGATCAGGCCGGCCAATGGATCAGGCTGGCCAATGAATCAGGCTGGGACGTAAAGCTGCTGGAGCTTGCCGCCATCGACGGGCAGGCAGGCCCCGGTGACGAAGGAGGCTTCGTCCGACAGCAGGAAACGGATGACGCGCGCAATTTCTTCGGGCTCGCCGCCACGACGCATCGGGATCGTCTCCGAAACGCGCGCATTGCGGTCGGGGTCGGCGGCGGCGAAGGCGCGCGTCGCGGGCGTCATCACCTGGCCGGGAGCGACCACGTTCACCCGCACGCCGTGCGGCGCCGCTTCGGCCGCCGCCACTGCGCTGAAATGCACGAGCGCAGCCTTCGACGCCGAATAGCTCGCCATGCCGGGCATCGCGCGCAGGCCGTTGAGCGAGGAGATGTTGACGATCGAGCCCCAGCCTTGTGGCAGCATGATACGCATCGCCGCCTGTGTGCCGACGAACACCGCCTCGGCATTGACGCGGAAATCGTGGCGCCAGTCGTCGAGCGTCAGGTCCAGCACGTCCTTGTAGCTGACGGCCATGGCGTTGTTGACGAGCCCGTCAAGACGACCGTGGCGCTTCGCCACATCGGCGATCAACCCGGCAAAGGCTGAAGCATCGCCGACATCGAGAATGTGCGACTCGACCGATCCTGCGGCCTGCACCTCGGCATGCGCCTCTGCGAGAACATTCTCCCGCCGCGCGCAGATGACGACATGCGCAGCGTTTCGAGCGAGTTCCACCGCAGTTGTGCGGCCTATTCCATCGCTGCCGCCGGTCACGATGACGACCTTGCCAGCCATTGCCTCGCCCATATTCAAGCTCCTCATCCAAATTATCGTTCAAATTCGTCGACTCTGGTCCAAATTTGACTGGATTGGCCGTCAAACTGTCGATACATTCCTCACTTGCGTAAACGATAGACAAATATCCAGCGCAAGTCGAAAAAGGAGAGCGGGGGACATGCCGAGATGTAAGGACAGGGCGAGCTGAGCCTTTAGAGGACGGCGCGGCGGCCAAAGGCTGCGCGCCATCCAGACGTACCGAGCCGGTGGCGCGAACCCGAAACGGGCACGACTCCGGAGACAATTACAGCGTCGACTCAGGAGAGGATTTCATGCGCTTCACCACCACCGCGCTGGCGCTTGCCGGCGTTTCCCTTCTTGCCACTGCAGCCGTCGCGCAGGAAACTGCGCCGCAGACGTCCGACGCGGGCATGGCCGGCCTTGAAGAGATCGTCGTGACCGCCCAGCGCCGCGCCGAGAGCCTGCAGAAGGTTCCCGTGGCCGTCACCGCGATCAGCAGCGAGCAGCTCGACACGCTGCGCGTCACCAACGTCAAGAATCTCGCGGGTCTCGCACCCAGCCTTCAGATTCAGACGCAGGGCCTGCAGAGCAACCCGTCTATCGCCATTCGCGGTGTCGCTTCGGGCGTATCGAACAACGCGGTCGACCCGAAGGTCGGCATCTACCTCGACGGCGTCTATATCGGCCGTACCGTCGGCTCGATCTTCGACCTGGCCGACATCCAGCGCGTCGAAGTGCTGCGCGGTCCGCAGGGCACGCTGTTCGGACGTAACGCCACCAGCGGCGCGATCAGCCTCGTCAGCGCGGATCCGACCGGCGAGTTCGATGTGCGCGGTAACGTCTCCTATGGCAATTACGACGCCATCCGCGGCAAGGTCGTCGTCAACCTGCCCGCCTTCGGCCCCTTCTCGGTCAAATTCGCCTATCTCCATGACGAGATCGCCGGCGACTACACCAATTTGCTCGGCGGCAAGACGCTCAACATGTCGCTGCGCGATCCGAAATTCGGCACGCAGACCTTCGCCAAGAAGCTGGGCGGCCGCAACATCGATGGCGGGCAATTGGCGATCCGCGGCGAGTTCGGCAACCTGACCGCCGACTATCGCTTCGACTATACCGACTCGCGCACCGTCGGCCGCGCGATGCAGAGCCTGGGCGTGATTCCCGATCAGTCGGGGGCGCTGCTCCAGCCGATCGTCAATCTGCAGCCCTTCTTCGGCGGCATCACCAACATCTCGCCGAACGCGCGGCTCAAGTCGGTCGCCAACGCGACCAGCGCCGAGCATGTCGTGACGCAGGGCCACAGCCTGACGCTGGCGGTCAAGCCGAACGATCTCGTCACGCTGAAGAGCATCACCGCCTATCGCAAGTTCAAGCAGGACCCGAACGTGTACGATCTCGCCGCCAGCGGCGGCCTGCGGTTCACCTTCGGGCAGCTCGGCGCCCTGATCACCCCGGGCCTTACCCCGGCGCAGATCCAGGCGGCGCTGTTCAACCCGGCCAACATCCCGGGTCCGAACGACGCCTTCTTCTCGCTGCTCACTTCGCGCGATACGAGCCAGAAGCAGTTCAGCCAGGAATTCCAGATCCAGCTCGATGGCGAGAATTACGAGCTGACCGCAGGTGCCTTCTACTTCCATGAGCGGTCGCCTGCGACCGACGTACTGGGCATTCTTTCGCCGACGCCAAACGGCGTCGTCGTTCCGAGCCCGCTCGATGCGGTCTTCGGCAGCGGTCTGACCGATACGCTGTCGATCAACGACTCGATCGCGGGTTACGGCCAGCTGACGATCCACCTGGGTGACCGGGTCGATGTCACCGGCGGGCTCCGCTACACGATCGACGATCGCAAGCTGAACATCAACGCGATCTCCAACGCACAGGGCGGCGCGCTCGGCGTCGGCAAATATTCGGTGTCGTTCAACAAGCTGAACTATACCGGCATCGTGACCTGGCGGCCGACCGACGACTCCACCGTCTATGGCAAGATCTCGAGCGGCTATGTCGCCGGCGGCATTCTCAGCGGCATTCCGTACAAGCCGGAAACGCTGGTCGCCTACGAACTCGGCGCCAAGACACAGATGTTCGACAACCGCCTGCGCCTGAACGTCGCGGCCTTCTACAGCGACTATAAGGACCTGCAGACGCAGAACTTCATCAATGGCCGCCAGTTCTTCGACAATGCGGGTAAGGCGAAGATCAAGGGGTTCGAAGTTGAGGCGGACGTCGTGCCGGTTCGTGGCCTCGTGCTCAGCGGCAACATCGGTTACGCCGATCTCAACTACAAGACGTTCATCCTGAACGGCGTCGACGTGGCCAATGTCGCGCGCACCACCTATAACTCGAAGTGGACCGCGCGGGCTTCGGCGCAATATGACGCGCCCGAATTCTCGAACGGCAGCCATCTCCAGGCGCGCGTCGAAGGCCGGTACCGCAGCAGCTACTATCTGACCTCGACTCCGTTCCGGAACCTTACCGGACAGGTCGTGCTGGAAAACGAGAACAAGCAGCCCGGCTACTGGCTCGTCGACGGCCGTGTCGGCCTCATGAACGTGCCGGTCGGCAACTCGAGCTTCTCGGTCTCGGCCTTCGGTCAGAACCTGCTCGACAAGCAGTATATCTCCTTCGGTGCGCCGGTGCTGTCGCTCGTCGGCACCTATGATCGCGGTCGCACCTACGGCGTCGAACTGGGCTTTGCCTTCTAAGATGCCGCAACCGCAGCTTGCCGGTCGTGTCGCGCTGGTCACTGGTGCCAGCCGCGGCATCGGCCGGGCGGTCGCTCAAAGGCTGGCGTCGGCCGGTGCGACGGTGGTCATCACCGCGCGCTCGGTCGGCGCCCCAGCCGTTCAGAAGCGGTTCGGGGCTGACCAGCAGGTCGCCGGAACGCTCGACGAGACGCTTTCTCTTATCGAAGCAGCCGGCGGTCGTGCGATCGCGCTGGCAACAGATCTGGAGGACGAAGCGGAGCGCAGCACGCTGATCGAACGGACGATCGCGGCAGCCGGCAGGATCGACATCCTCGTCAACAATGCCGGCTTCGCCGATTATGCGCGGATCGACGCGATGACCGACGACACCTTCCGGCGGACGCTTCTCCATTATCTCGAAGTCCCCTTCGCGCTCAGCCGCGCCGCAATCCCCGCAATGAAGGCGGCAGGGGCCGGCTGGATCGTGAACATCGGCTCGGTCACCGCCATGCCGCCGCTCCGGCCCTTTGCCGATTATGCGCGGGCCGGCGGCGACACCGTCTATGCCGCGACGAAGGCGGCGCTCAACCGCTTTAGCCAGGGACTGGCTGCCGAGCTTTTCGACTGGAACATCGCCGTGAATGTGGTCGCCCCGTCGACGGCAATCCGCACGCCGGGTGCCGACCAGCTGATCCCCGACGACTATCCGACCGAGGACGTGGCCTATATCGCCGCGACCGTGCTCGACATGTGCCATCTGCCTGCGGCAGAACGGACCGGGCGGATCGCCTATTCGATGCAATGGCCGCACGACCAGCGGCTCGACGTACGATCGCTCGACGGCCGCGACAGCCTGCCGCCGGCGGAACCGCCGGCCTGGTCGCACCCGGCCATTACCGGCTTGGCGGAATACGCATGATGAAGAGACTCGACGGCAAGGTTGCGATCGTCGCGGGTGCTGGTGGCATTGGCACGGCAACGGCATTGCGGCTCGCCCAGGAGGGTGCCGGTGTCCTGCTGGGAGACCTCAACGGCGACGCTGCCAAGGCCGACGCGGAAGCCATGGCTGCCGATGGTCACAAGGTGATCGGCATGGCCTATGATCAGGCCGACGACGCCTCGGTCGCCTCGCTTGTCGCCAGGGCCGTCGACCATTTCGGCCGGCTCGATTTCATGCACGCCAATGCGGCGAACATGAAGGCGATCCGCGAGGATGGTGACGCAGTGACGATCACGCTCGACACGTTCGACGCGACCGTGGCGGTGAATATGCGCGGCGTGCTGTCCTGCGCGCGCCATGCTCTCCCCCATCTCGTCGCGAACCGCGGCGCCTTCGTCGTCACCTCCTCCTCGGCGGCGCATATGGGCGAGCCCGAGCGCGTCGCCTATGCGATGACCAAGGCGGCGGTGAATGCGCTGGTCCGCCACATCGCCAGCCGCTGGGGCAAGGAAGGCGTCCGCGCCAATGCGATCGCGCCGGGGATGGTGATGACCGCGCAGATCAAGCAGAACATGCCGGTCGAATTCCAGAAGCAGGTCCTCGCCGCGCACCGCCATTGGCGGCTGGGCGAAAGCGAGGACATCGCCGCGATGGTCGCGATGCTCTTCTCGCCCGACGGCGAGTGGATCAACGGGCAGGTTCTGGCGGTCGACGGCGGCGCCTCGATCCGGCCCTGACCGCCGGCGCTCGCCGGAAACGACGGGCCTGCTTCAGTCGCCAGGCCCCAGCACGGTCGGGTCCCCAATGTGCATCGACCAGGCGACGTCGCGGCGTACGATCTTCCACGCCCCATCGATCCTGCGCCAGCGATCGACATAGTCACCATGCGTGTCGAAAATCCGGTCGGAGCGCTCTCCCCGCCCCTGATGTCGCGCCTGCACATAGGCGCGGCTCAACCAGCCGTCGCCATCGGGCTCGATCATGATGCTGCCGAGCAGATGCTGCGACGGTCCGCACCCGTCCAGAAAGGCACGGAATTGCTCGCGCATGGCGTCGATACCCGCCTGCTCGCGGCCATCGCCATAATGGAAGCGAACCTCGTCGGCGAAGACCTCTCCGACCGAGTCCCACCTCCGCGAGTCGAGGATGCGGGCGAATCGCGCCAGCTGGTTACGGATCGCCTCGCGCTGATTTTCCATATTTCGCTCCGAATCATCCTCTCTGCTACGCAAAAGCTAAGGACAATCGTCTCGAACCGCCATCTTCCCGGCGCATTTCCCTTGCTGCCCCCGTATAAGTGAAATAGGTTCCGAAATAGCTTTACGCCATCGGAGAGGCTGCCCCCACGAGGGGCTCAAGCAGGAGAGCGGACATGGAAGACAATATCGCAGCGAAAGTGAGCGACGCCGACTTCGCCTATTACAACGGTACCGGCGCAAACATCACGACGCAGAGCTCGACGCTGATCAGCTCGTCGCCCTATCTCAACCATGCGGAGCTCCGCACGCTGATCGCGCAGGAGATGCTGCGCCGCAACGGCCCCGAGCTTCCGAACACCGCCTACATCCCCAATGTCGTCAAGATCCTGATGGAGCTCGAGGACTGGCCGCGCATCTTCCAGCTGTTCGAGGAAGAGAAGGCGCGTCTGCCCGAGTTCAAGGCATGGCTCGACGGCCGCAAGATTTCGCTGTTCACGATGGACGAGCTCAAGGATCCGAAGCCCGGTACGCTGCGCGCTGTGATCCACGATTTCGTAGTCAACAGCGGCTACAATATGGACCACTTCTATCAGGGCATGGAAATCAAGACCGACTTCGATTTCTATATGAAGGAGCGGACCCACACCCACGACATCGAGCATATGATCACCGGGTTCGAAACGAACCACGCCGGTGAGGTCGCGCTGCTCGCCGCCAATTCGCGCGCGCTCTACAAATATTTCACGCCCGAGCTCGCCGCCTTCTTCAACCGCGTCAGCACCTATCTGAAGGCGAAGACGACGATGAAGAGCGGCCTTTTCTATCCGGAAGCGTTCAAGGTCGAACTCGACGCCGAGGACATCGGCGCCGCCCAGGGCCGCGCCTGGAAGCATCCGCTCTTCCTGATCCCCTTCCGCGACTATCTCGACTGGCAGGTGCAGGACATCCGCGAGGAATATGGCATTACCAACCCGCCGCCCCCGGGCGAGTGGGCCTGGACGACCGCTGTCAGCGAAGACCCGCGCGGCGCGAACGACGACCACGCGATGGCCACCGCCGCCGAATAAGCGTCGAACCGATTTTCGTCAGGAAGGGCGTCGCCGGGCAACCGGCGGCGCCCTTTCCTTTTGCACATTGAATGCGGGCAGGCTCACCGGGGCGGCAGGCACAAAAAAGGGGAGCGAGGCATCATCCCCGCTCCCCTATTCGACTTCGATGTCGCTTACTCGGCCGCTTCGAGCGCCCGCTGCCCGGCGGCAACCTCGGTCGGGGCCAGATATTCGCCCGGGCGATTGCCCGTATACTGACCGTCGGCGAAGGTCTTGACGCCATTGACGAGCGTCAGACGCATCGGCGCGGCCTGGCGGGTGAAGCGCCAGGTCGTGCCGCCGTCGCCATCCGGCACGTCAAAGCGCTTTTCCATGTCGCGATAGGCGATCTCGTCGAGATTGAAGACCACGACGTCGGCGCGGCGGCCGGCCTTGATCTCGCCGGTGTCGTGCAGGCCGAAGAAATTGGCCAGCTTGCCGGTCTTGATATGGATCGCCTGTTCGAGCGAGATCATGCCGTTCTTCACATATTTGGTGAGGAGCAGGATATTCTCGCCACCGCCGCACAGCATCTGCAGATGCGCGCCGGCGTCGGAGATGTTGCCGACCGACCGCGGGTCGTTCATCAGTTCGACGGTCAGCCCTTCGTCCTTCGGGAAGGGTGCCATATGAACCGTCGAACGCGTGCCGTTCTCCAGGATCCACTGCGCCATGGCATCCGAGCGGTGAAGGCCGCGGCTGTCGGCGAAGTCCTTCAGCGTGATGCCGACCGGGCCGGCACCATTTTCGCTGTCCAGCAGATAGAGGTCCTGCGGATTGTTCATCGGCGAATGCGGCCAGGCCTTGGTGTCCCAGCTTTCGCGGGCACGGGCGCGCCAGTCCGCATCGGCCAGCAGCCGCGCCTTCTCCTCATGCGTCTCGGCGAGGACGACCTCGTGCCAGACATAGTCGTTCGACTGCGCGAAGATCAGCGACTTGATCAGGCTGAGCGTGCTGGTCGGCGAGACATGGGCATAGCCCGGCCAGATGTCCGCGCCTTCGGCGCGCAGGCGTCCGAGCGTCTCCTGCAGCTTCGGCAGGATGTCCTTCTGGAATTCCAGCGTCGGCACCGCGCCCGCGATCTGCATGCGGATGCCGCGGCCCTTGGTCAGGCGACCGAGGCGCTCGAGGCTCGCCGGGCCCGTCTTCCGCATGAAGGTGTCGATGATGCACTGATAGGTCGTGCCCGGATAACGCTGCATCACCGAAAACAGCGCCTCGAACTCGGCATCGTCTGCCAGCAGCGTCGGAATGGCGCGGTCATCGCCGTCATGATCGTGCAGATTGTCCGACATGCCGAGCGCACCTGCCGCGAGGGCGTCTTCTAGCAGTTCGGCCATTCGCGCGATTTCTTCGGCGGTCGCGGCACGTTCCCAGGCCTCGACGCCCATAGCGGCAAGGCGCAGCGCGATATGCCCGACGAAAGCCGAATAATTGGTCGGCACGGTGACGTTGCGCGCCATCGATGCCTTATATTCCGACCAGGTCTCCCAGTCCCACGGCACATGCTGCAGGAACGGTTTCAGGGGGATATCCTCGAAGAAGGAGAAGATCTTGATCATCTCCAACTGCGCGGCCTTCTCCTTCGACAGAGGGGCGGCGGTGAAGCCACAATTGCCGAGGATGACGGTGGTGGCGCCATTGCCGGGGAGCGGATCGAGATCCGGTTGCCACCACATGGTCGCGTCATAATGGGTGTGGCTTTCGATGAAGCCAGGCGTGACATAGCAGCCTGCTGCATCGAAGACCTCTTCCCCGGCGCGCGGCGCGAGACCGGAACCGACCTCGACGATGCGGTTGCCTTCGATGCGGACGTCCGCATCGAAAGCCTTGGCACCGGTACCGTCGATCACCTTGCCGCCGCGAATAAGCATATTTGTCATCTGAACTACTCCACTCCTACGTTCATTCGGCCGCGATCGCGGCCGGCTCGGCAACGGCAGCCGGCTCCAGGAAGGCACCCGGCTTGGCCCCGGTGTAGGCGCCGTTGCGGAAGGTCGCCTCGCCATTGACCAGCGTCAGCTTCATCGGGGCGGGCTTGCGCGTGTAGCGCCAGGTGATGCCGCCCTTGCCGTCGGTGACGTCATAGACCTTCTCCATGTCGTGCTGCTCGATCTCGGCGAAATCGAACACGACCAGATCGGCGCGCTTGCCGGTCTTCACCTCGCCGATATCGGTCAGGTGGAAGTGGTTAGCGAGCTTGCCCGTCATCGAATGGACCGCTTCCTCAAGACTGATCGCCTTCTGGTCGCGGACATATTTGGTCAAATAGACGAGGTTCTCGCCGCCACCGCAGAGCATCTGGAGATGCGCGCCGGAGTCGGTGATGTTACCGACGGTCTTCGGATCGCGGATCATGTCGACCACCACGTCGTCGTCCATGTCGAACGGCGCCATGCGCACCGTCGACAGGACGCCATTGCGCAGCAGCCATTCCGCCATCGCGTCCGACCGGTGCAGGCCCAGTTCCTCGGCATATTCGAGCAGGGTGCAGAAGGGGCCTGCCCCATTGTCCGAGCCGAGCTTGGTCAGCAGCAGCATGCCGGGATTGTTCATCGGCGACTGCGGATAGCATTGCGTGTCCCAGCTCTCGCGGGCACGGGCGCGCCATTCCGGATCGCGCAACAGCTTTTCCTTGGCCTCGGCGCCGTCGGCCAGAACGACCTCGTGCCAGACATAGTCGTTCGACTGGGCGAAGATCAGCGACTTGTAGAGGCTCAGCTGGCCGGTCAGCGGCACATGGGCATAGCCGGGCCACACGTCGATGCCGTCCTTGCGCATCTGCTCGACGCGGTCGCGCATCGGCTGCAGCAGATATTTCTGATAGGCGACGGTCGGGATGGCGCCGGTCAGCTGGGTGCGCAGCTTGCGGCCCTTGAGCAGCTTCGCCATGCGGTCGGTCTGGGCCGGGCCGGTATCGCGCATCAGGGCGACGTCGATGATGCACTGGAAGGTCGAATTCGGATAGCGATCGAGCACGTCGAACAGCGCCGAGAATTCGGCATCGTCGGCGACCAGCGTCGGGATCGGTCGGTTTTCGCCGTCATGATCGAGCAGGTTGGTCGACAGGCCCAGCGCGCCATTGGCGAGCGCGTCGTCGAGCATCGCGGCCATGACCTTGCGCTCTTCGGCCGTCGCCGGGCGCTTCCAGGCGTCGAGACCCATCGATGCCATTCGGATTGCGATATGGCCGACATAGGCCGCATTGTTGAGCGGCAGCCGGATCTTCTCCTTGACCGACGCCTTATACTCCGACCAGGTCCGCCAGTCCCACGGCACATGCTTGAGGAAGGGCTCGAGCGGGATATCCTCGAAGAAGGAGAAGATCTTCACCATCTCCAGCTGCGCGTCCTTGTCGTCGGACATGGGCGCGGCCGTGAACCCGCAATTGCCGGTGATGATCGTGGTCGCACCGATACCGGGGAGCGGATCGAGGTCCGCCTGCCACCACATGGTCGCATCATAATGGGTGTGCGCTTCGATGAAGCCGGGCGCGACGATGCAGCCGGTCGCGTCGAACTGCTCCTCGCCTTCGCGCGGGTCCAGATCCTGTCCGATCTCGACAATGCGGTCGCCCTGTATGCGGACGTCTCCGGCGCGGCGTTCGGCGCCGGTGCCGTCGACGATAGTGCCGTTCTTGATCAGCATGTCGGCCATGGCCTCTTCCTCTCCACTCTGAATGTCGGTTGGTCACCGATCCGGTCACGCCCTCCGCATGCCGGCCTATGATGGTGGACCGAAGCTATCGGCAGGCTTGGGACGGAACAAGGAAGGCGCGCGCCATGCGCAGAATACGGGATCAGCCAGCGACGCATAACGATACATCAGATGATCCCTCACTCCCTCGGCGCTGGCCAAGAGGCGAACAAATTGCGCAAAAGCTGTGTCGAAAGGGGAGAGGAATGTCGCTTACCGAACTGATCGACAAGGATGCGATCCAGCAGGTCTACATCCGCTATTGCGAGATCGTCGACGCCAAGGATTTCGACCGGATGGACGAGGTCTTCCAGGAGGATTGCGTCGGCGATTACACGCAGGCGCTGGGACCGGGCGTGATCAGCCCGAACCGGGCAAGCCTGATTGCGTCGATGCACGCCAATCTGGGCCCCGATTCGAGCTGCGGCGCCACCCACCACAATGTGCTGAACTTCCGTATCGCGGTCGACGGCGACCGGGCGACCGCCAAGGTCCATTATTATGCGGTCCATCGTGGACGCGGCCGGTGGGACGGCGCGCTCTATTCGATGTGGGGGCAATATGCGGACGAGCTGGTCCGGACGCCCGCCGGCTGGCGCGTGGCGCGCCGGGTCTACACCGTCGCCCTGACCGAGGGCCCGTCCGAGGTCGTCGCCGGCCCCTGATCGCAGGCGAGCCAGGCGTTGCGCAGCTCATAGCCCGTGACGAGGTCGTTCCAGGTCACGTCCGGCACCTTCTCGAAACGCAGCCCCGGTATCGCGAGGAGGCGCAGCAGGAAGATGTCGGTCTCCTGGATCGCGAGGAAGGAGCCAGGACACCGGTGATGGCCATCGCCGAAGCTCAGCACCGGCCCGCCCGCTCGATCGGCCGGGCAGCGGCCCGGTTGGGCGGCGAGCGGCCTCTCTCCGCTGACGGCCGGATCGGCGTTGACCGCGCGGACGTCCACCGCAACCAGCGCGCCCTGGGGGATCTCGGACTCGCCGACCGACACCGGGCAGGTCGTGCGGCGGAAGATGGTGCCGACCACCGGTTCGAGCCGCAGCAACTCCTCGAGCAACGCGTAACGCGCATCCTCGTCCGAGGCGAGATAATGGTCGCGCAGCACCGGATTCTCGAGCAGGTGCCATGAGCAGACGGTGATGAACTCGCGCGTCGTAACCATCCCGGCGGCACCATAGGTGATGCACTCGGTCAGGATTTCGGTGTCCTTATAGCCCTCCGCCAGCAGGTGCGAGATCACGTCCTCGCGCGGCGCCGCGCGGCGGACCTTCGCGCTCGGCCGAACATCATACCAGTAGAAGCGCATCAGCCGATATTGCGCGACCAGCGCCTGCCAGGCCTTGCGCAGCGCCCCCTCGGCAGTTTCGAGGCCATCGGCGAAAAAGGCGTTGATCCGCTTGTCGAGGCCGGGCTTGCGGCTGTCGGTAAGGCCCACGACCTGCGCCGCGACGCCGACGGCCATCTCCATGCCCATGGTGCTGAGTTCGCCCCGCCCCGCGCGACGGAAGTCGCCGATCACCTTGTCGGCAAGGTCGTTCATCAGTTCGCGATAGCGGCTGTCGACCGCGCGCGGCGTGAAGAAGGGGGCGGTCAGCCGGCGCTGCTCGCGGTGCGTCTTGCCTTCGAGGAACAGGATCGGGACCTTGCCCTTCTCCGGCAGCCGCTCGAGCAGTTCGGCCTTGAACCCCGCCTGCTTGGTCGCATCGCTGCGCAGCAGCTTGCGCGCGGCGGCAAAGCTGCGGATGTGCCAGGTGCCGTTCTTGTCGCGCTCGACGGGCACGCGCGATGGGCGGCGGCCAAAGGCGGTCCGCCGCTCATCGGGTTCGATCGTCGTTTCCATATCCATCAGAACGGCTCCATTTACGGAACCGAATTATCATAACCTCACCGATCCGGCAACCTGACCGAAAGTGCCATCAGGGATGGTGACCGGCGATCTGCTCCATGACCGCTTCGAGGATCGGCCGCCACGCCGTCGCAGCGGCCTCGTCCGCATAATCGTCGGCGGCGGCGCGCAGATGAGGAAGCTCGTCCTCGTCCCAGCTTTCCAGCGCCGTCTTGAGTTCGCGTGCCTGGTTGGTGCCCCGCGCCGAGAGCGCCGCGAAATGTCCGGCCGCGACGGCCGCGCCGAGCACGACCTTCGCCATCGCGCGATAGAGGTCCATCGCCTCACGCGCAGTAAAGCCTCGCGCCTTGAGCGCACCGAGAAAGCCATCGACCGATTCGAGCTCGACCTCGATCCCCCAACGCGCCTCGACGAACTCGATCACCAGCGAGGGCTGTTGCCCAACCGAGCTGAACAGCGAGGTGGCGTGATCCATCACCAGTTCGCGCCAGGGCTGCCCCCTGTCGATCGGCAGCGCACGGATCGCCTGCCGGCCGACCGCAAGCCGGATCAGCGCCTCTCGATTGTCGACATAGCGGTAGAGGGTTGCGATGCCGACGCCGAGCGTCGCCGCCAGTTCCTTCATGTTGAGGTCGGGAAGGCCCATCTCGATCGCCGTGTCGAGCAGGCGATCGAGCGTCAGGCGGCGCGGGCGTCCCGCAGGCCGGGCGGGGATAGAATCTGATTTGGTGTCCACGCGGGCCATCTTCCCGTGCTTTGACCGGGAATCAAGCGTCCTCGGGAAGCTCCGGCGCCCAGGCGACTCCGTTGATGTGCGACCCACCGTCGAGAAACAGCGTATTGCCGGTCAGATAGCGGCTGTCCTCACTCGACAGAAAGGCGATGACCGGCGCGATATCCTCGACCGGATCGCCCATGCGTCCCATCGGATTCTGCGCGGCCATGATCGCCGCCGTCTCCGGATTCATGTCGCGAAACTTGCGATAGGCCGCGCTGATGCTCGCCGGGCAGACGATGTTGCAGGTGATGCCGTGCCCCGCCCATTCGCGCGCGGCGGTCCGGGTGAAGGCGCGGAGCGCCTCCTTGCCGACATTATATTCGGCCGACCCGATATGCGCGTTGACCCCGTTGAGCGACGCGATGCTGACGATACGTCCCCAGCGCTTCGCCTTCATGACCGGGAACACCGCCTGCATCGCCCATTTGGCCGCCATCAGCGCCATGGTCAGGCCGTGCTGGATCGCAGCGTCGCTCTTATTCTCGATCCGGCCGAGTTGCGTGCCGCCCCAGGCGTTGTTGATCAGAATGTCGACCGTGCCGAAGCGGGCGATCGCCTCGGCGACCATCGCTTCGACCTGGTCCTTCTGCATGACGTTGCAGGGGAAGAAATGCGCCCCCGTCTCCTCTGCCGCCTTATGTCCGCCTTCCTCGTCGAAGTCGGCGAGCAGCACCTGCGCACCGTCGGCCCGAAACCGCTCGACCACGCCCCGGCCGATGCCGTCGGCACCGCCCGTGACGATCGCGACCCTGCCCTCCAGCGCGCCAGTCATGCGATCAGCTCCGATATTGGGCGACGATCTCGCGGATCGCCGGGACGATGTCATTGCGGCGGTAGCCGAGCAGTTCTGCAACCTTGGGATCGGTGTCGTAGAACAGGCTGTTGCCCCGCCCGAAGAAGATCGCACCATCGGGCAGCATTGGATGCTCTTCGTCGCGCACCGGCGGCTTTTCGCGGCCGACACCCTCAAAGAAGGCCCCGAAATAATCCTGGAAGGACAGATTCTCGTCACCGACCAGATAGGAACCGCCGGGCTCGCCGCGTTCCAGCCCGCCCTCGATCGCCTCGGCGAGCGACTGGGTCGAGATGAAGTTGGTGCCGCCCGGAGGCGCGAATTCGGGCATCGGTGCGAACTTGCCCTCGGCATATTGGGTATAAGCGGCGAACATCGGGACGACGAGGCCCGGTACCGCACCGACGACGAAGGGCGCGTTGATGCTCATCGCGACGAAGCCGTCGTCGGCAAGGGCGGCCACGCCCTCGTCCGACACCTTGCGCGACTTCACATAGGCGTTGGTCTCGACGAGGTGCGGCGCCGCCTGGGGATAGAAGCTGCCGACATTGACCGCGCGCTTGATGCCGGCCTTCCTCGCCGCCTCGAAGAAGCGCGGCACGCCGACCGAATTGGCATCGTGCCAATGCTGATCGCCGACGCCCTCGGGCTGGTGGCGGACGTCGTTGCCCGCCGCGAAGACGAGCGCATCGAACTGGCCGAGCGCATCGCGGTCAAAGTCCATGTTGACATAGTCGACCCGCAGGAAATGCAGGTCGCCGAGCGGCGTGCCGGTGGCCGGCGGATTGCGCCCGGCGACCGTGACGTCATGCCCCTTCGCCTTGAGATGGAGCGCAGCGCGCCCGCCGATCATGCCGGCACCGCCGACGACGATGATCTTCATATGCTTTTCCCTCGGGTCAGAAATGGGGGCAGATCAGAAATTGAGGCCGTTGCCCGACAGCACGGGCACGTTGGTCCAGACGCCACGCGGATCGCGGTACCAGCCGGCCGCGGCCAGTGCGCCGCCGTCGATATGCAGCGCGGTGCCGGTGATCCAGGCCGCATGCGGGCTGGCGAGGAACAGGATTCCCGACGCCATGTCCTGCGGAATGCCGAAGCGGCCGAGCGGGATCCAGCGCGGGATATGCTCGCGATGTTCCTCGGGAATCATCAGCGACACCGGCACCTGCGGGGTGTCGGTCGTCTCCGGCGCGATCAGGTTGATGCGGATGCCTTCCGGACCGAGTTCCAGCGCCAGGCTCTTGGCAAAGCCGGTGAGCCCCGCCTTGCACGCCGCATAGACGGCGCAGTTGGGAATGCCGCGGAAGCCCTCGATCGAGGATACGCAGACGATGCTGCTCCCGGCGCCCTTCTTGCGCAGCAGCGGTATCATTGCCTTGGTGACCGAGAAGACCTGGCCGAGGTTGGTCATGTACAGCCGGCCGACCTCCTCGTCGGTCAGTTGGTCGAACGGCTTGGCCAGCATCAGGAAGTCGCCGACATTGTTGACGAGGACGTCCAGCCCGCCAAAGGCCTCATCGACCTTCTCGGCGAGCGCCGCCACAGCCGCAGGATCGGTCACATCGCCGACGACCACGAGCGCGTCCGGGCCGAGAGCTGACCTTGCATCCGCCGCGCGCTGCTCGTCGATCTCTATGATTGCGACACGCGCGCCGGCATCGCGGAACGCCTCGGCGGCAGCGCGCCCTATACCGACGCCTCCTCCGGTGACCAGCACGGTCTTGCCCGTGAAATCGTACACCATCCCCTCCATGTGGATCATCTTGTCGTTCGACTCGATGGCTAACGCGACCCACCGCCGATCGCAAGCCTATACAACGCAATGCGCAGCGATATGACAGTTTGACTTTGCATTTGCGTTTTCATCTCGGCACAATATTGCGAGATAGATCATAAGGAGGGTGCTGGCGATGTCCGGTGACATGATGGAAGCGATGGTCCTCAACCGGTTCGGCGGGCCCGAAGTTCTTGAACTCGCGCAGATCGAACGTCCGCGCGCCGGCCCCGGACAGGTCGTCGTCCAGGTCGCCTATGCCGGCGTGAATCCGGCCGACTGGAAAGCGCGTGAAGGCTGGCTCCAGCTTTATTTCCAATATGTCTTCCCCTTCGTCGTCGGCTTCGACGCTGCGGGCCTCGTCGCCGAGGTGGGCGAGGGCGTCACGGGTCTCGCGGTCGGCGACCGCGTCGTGACCGCATCGAACCAGGGCAAGGGCGAGCGCGGCTCCTACGCCCAATATGTTTTGTCCGACCGCGAGCGTGTGGTGAAGCTGCCCGACCATGTTGCGCTGCGCGACGCTGCCTCGATCCCGACGGCGGCGATCACGGCATGGGAAGCGGTGTTCGATGTCGGCGGGACCAAGGCGGGCCAGCATGTCCTCGTCAACGGCGGCGCGGGCGGCACCGGCGGTTTCGCGGTGCAACTGGCGAAGATGGCCGGCGCGAAGGTCGCGGCGACCTGCGGCCCCGCCAATGTCGATTATGTCCGCAGCCTCGGCGCCGATCTCGCGATCGACTATCGCCAGGGCGATGTCCGGGCGCAGGTCGCAGCCTGGGCGCCCGATGGCGTGGACCTCGTCGTCGACACGGTCGGCCAGGGAACGCTGCTCGACTCGATCGAGATGGTCCGCCGGGGCGGTATCGTCGCGCCGATCGGTACGCTGATCGCGGACGAACCGATGCCCGACCCCGCGCGCGCCGCCGAGCTGGGCGTGGCGATCGTTCCGACCATCGCCAATTTCGCCCGACAGGAGCGCCAGTTGAACGCGCTCGTTGACGCGATGGGCGCCGGCAAGATCAAGGCCCCCGCGATCGAGATCCTGCCGCTCGCGCAGGCGGGCGAGGCGCACCGCCGCATTCAGGACGGCCATGTCCGCGGCAAGATCCTTCTCGCGGTCAACGAGGCCCTGTCATGATCTGGATCGTCGACGAAATCGAAACCAGGCCCGGCATGGGCCAGGCCTTTCTGAAGGCCTATATGGCCGACTATGCCCCCGGCAACGAGGCGCGTGGGCTCAAGCTGGTCCAGACAATGGTCGAGCCGGCGATGTGGCTCGACGACGCACCCAACCGGCTGCTGCTGATCTGGCAGGCCGATCATGCCGGCAGCGTCTGGGGCGCCAAGCATCAGGCGCGCGGCGACGAGGCGGTTTATCGGTGGTGGAACGAGACCGCGCCGCCGTTCATACTCTCGCGCAAGCGCGGCACCTATGCGCCCGCCGAGGCGCTGGAGGCGCTCGCCCATGTATAACCATCTGATCATCCCGACCTTCGCGCCCGAGCACCGCGACGAAGCGATGCGCACGATCGCAGAGGCGAGTGCGGCAATCGACAGCGCCTCGATATTGTTCGCCCCCACCCTTCCCGGCGTCTACAATGGCGGTGATGCGATCTGGCGCGGAAGCTTCGCCGACCGCGCGGCTTGTGAGGCGGCGTTGGCCAGCGACGCCTGGGCACATGCCGCCCGGCTGCTCGCCGACCCGGCCGTCACCCCCCATGCGGATATCGTGTCCTATGCCAATGGCACGGTCGGCGGCCCCGTCGACGGCGGCGGACTGTATCGCGTCGCCCTGTTCCGCGCCTCGGTAAACCCCACGCCGGAAAGGCTCGACCAGTTCGGGCAGCAAACCTCATCGCTGCCGAAGGCGATCTCGTCGATCCGCCGCTGGCAGGTCGCCACCGCAGATGAGGCTTCGGGCCTCCACGAATGGACGCATGTCTGGGAACAGGAATATGCCGACCGGGCGGGGCTCGAAGGACCCTATATGATGCACCCGGCGCACTGGGCGCATGTCGAGCGCTGGTTCGACCCCGAATATCCGGAGTTCCTCGTCCATCCGCTGCTCGTCCACACCTTCTGCGCGATCGAGCAACCGGTGATCGTCGCCTGACAGCTGGGAGGGAGGGGCGAGCGCCCTTCCCTCTTGCCTCGCATCAGTCGGCTGGCGAATAGGCCGGATAGTCGGTGTAGCCGCGCGCGCCTTCGGCATAGATCAGCATCGGATCGAAGGTGGCGAGCGGGTGCCCTTGCCGGAAACGTTCGACCAGATCCGGGTTGGCGATGAAGGGCCGGCCGAAGGAGATGGCGTCGGCCGCCCCGTCCGACAGCAGGGCCTCGGCCTTGACCTGATCGATGCTCTCGTTGAGGATCAGCGGACCGCGCCAGTGCGCGGCGGCCAGCGCCCGATGATCGAGCCCCTGCGGCACGTCCATCGCGATCAGATGGCAGTAGGCGAGCCCCAGCCCGTCGATCGCATCGAGCAGGGTGGCATGGGTTTCCGCCGGATCCTCGTCGTGCAGATCGTTGAACGGATTGCCGGGGCAGATGCGGAAGCCGACCCGATCGGCCCCGATCCGCGCAGCCAGCGCTTCCAGCGTCTCGACGACGAAGCGCACCCGGTTTGCGGCCGAACCGCCATAGCCGTCGGTCCGGCGATTGGTGCCGGTCGCCATGAACTGGGCCGGCAGATAGCCCGAGGTGCAGTGAAGCTCGACCCCGTCGAACCCCGCCGCGATCGCGCGTGCGGCGGCCGAAGCATAGGCCTCGATCACGCCTGGAATTTCCGACGTCTCCAGCGCGCGGGGCATCATCGTCCCCGACATGCCGGTGGCTGTCCACAGCTTTGCATTGGCCTGGATGGCGGACGGGGCGATGATATCGGTTCCGGCGGGGCGGTTGGCTTCGGCGGCGATGCGGCCCACATGCATCAACTGGGCTACGATCGACCCGCCGCGCGCGTGGACCGCGTCGGTCACCTTGTTCCAGGCCACGCGCTGCGCGTCGTCATAGATACCCGGCGTGCGGGGATAGCCCTTGCCCTCGATCGACGGGTGGATACCCTCGCTCACGATCAGGCCGGCGTCGGCGCGCTGCGCATAATAATCGACGTGCAGGTCGGTCGGCCGGTCGGCGTCGTCCGCGCGGCTGCGCGTCATCGGCGCCATCACGATGCGGTTGCGCAGGTCGAGCGCCCCGAGGCGCACGGGATCGAACAGTCCGGGCATCAGCGTACCTTCACCTTGGGCGCGGCGGCCGATCCGCGCATCGTTGCGATGAATTTCTCCAGCGGCGCCGGCTCGGCAACGGGTCTGTCGGCCGGCCCGCTGCGCGCCCAGAACTCCTTCCAGGACGGGAAATAGTCATGATAGCCGCCTTCATAAGGCTCGCGACCGGGCCAGCGCATCTTGCGCGCGCCGATCGGCGGCTTGTTGAGGTCGGTCGCGTACCAGTAGAGCGGCAGCCGCCGGCGGAAATACCAGCGCCCATCGATCCGCTCGTAGCGGTCGACATAGATCATCTGCATGATCACCCATTCAGGGCCGGTCTCATGCTCGTTCTTGGAATAGACGACCCCCTGCGCATGGTCGGGATCGTCGAACTCGATGATATGGCCGCCGATATGGTGCGAGGTGCCATCGAACTGCTGGCGCATCGTCTGGTCGAACCAGTCGCGGAGCGCAGCGCGGCCGGTGGATCCGTCGCCGACCTTGACGTCCTCCGGAAAGAGGCCGACCCAGGCATCGGCGTCGCGCATGTCGAGGGCGAGGCTGTATTTGGCCGCAAGCTGGCGGATCGCATCGATCGACTCGAGCCGGTCGAGCCGCTTGAGGATATCGTCGGTCACTGCTCCCTCCCAACGCAGACTCCAGCATCATTCCACTGGAAACTGTCGATTTGCGTTGATACACGTTCGATCAGCTTCGCATAGTGTAGTTTTACACGATAAGCGATTACGGGAGGGGACATGGCGTTCGATCGGGAAGTGGATCTGCTGGTGGTCGGGTCGGGCGCTGCCGCGCTGGTGGCGGCGTTGCGCGCGGCCAAGGCAGGTGCCGACGTCCTCGTGACCGAAAAGGGTGATCTGTGGGGCGGCACGTCGGCGACCTCGGGGGGCGGCATCTGGATTCCCGGAAGCCATCTCGCCGCAGCCGCCGGCCGGCCCGACGATCTGGAGGAAGCCTTCGGTTATGTCCGCCGGCTGACCGCGCCGAACGTCAAGGACGAGCAGATCCGCGCCTTCATCGACAACGCGCACCGCATGCTCGCCTGGATCGAGCGCGAGGCGGACGTGGAATATGCCGCCCTGCCCTATCCCGATTATTACCCGGAGACCGAAGGCAGCCGCGACGGCTTCCGCACCCATTTGATGCCGGGCGAGGTCGATGCACGAACGATGGACCGCGCGACCTTCGATACGATGCAGCGCGCCTCGCCGGCCGCCAGCCTGTGGGGCCGGATCAACTGGAAGCTGTCGGAAACCAACACCGTGTTGTTCCGCCCCAAGGGCTGGCTGGGCGTCACGCTGAAGGTGATGGCCGGCTACTGGCTCGACATTCCGCAACGGCTGCGCAGCCCGCGTGACCGCCGCCTGACGCTCGGCACCGCGCTGATGGCGCAGCTCCGCAAGGCGCTCGACCGCACGGGGGCGACCTTCTGGCTGAAGAGCCCCTTCACCGGCCTGATCGAAGAAGGCGGCAAGGTGGTCGGCGCTACCGTGCGCCACGAGGGCCGCGAACTGCGCATCGGCGCACGCCGGGGCGTCATCCTCGCTGCGGGCGGTTTCGAGCGCAATGCCGCGCTACGCGAGGAGCATCTGCCCGGGGCGCATCAGCCGCAGGCGAGCGGATCGCAGGTCAACAATGAGGGCGATGCCCTCTTCGCCGCAATGAAATTGGGCGCCGCGACGCGCAATCTCGACTCCGCATGGTGGGCGCCCGTCTTCCGCATCCCCGGCGAGGACCGCGCACGGCTGTCCACGGTCGAGCGCGCCCTGCCCTATTCGATCATCGTCAACCAGGCGGGCAAGCGCTACGCCAACGAGGCGCTGTCCTATCATCGCTTCGGCGAGGCGATGATGGCGCGCCATAAGCCGGGTGCGAGCACCGATCCCAGCTGGCTGGTGTTCGACGCGCGCTATCGCGCCCGCTATCCGGCTGGCCCGGTGATCCCCGGCTTTCCCGACGCGATCCTGCCCGCCGCCGTGCGGCAGGTGCTGGTCAAGGCATCCGCGATCGGCGAACTGGCCGAGAAGATGAAGGTCGATCCTGTCGCCCTGAAAGCGACCGTCCAGCGCTTCAACACCATGGTGGGTCAGGGCCGCGACGAGGATTTCGGGCGGGGCGATGCGACCTATGACCGGCTCTATGGCGACCCGCGCGTCTCGCCCAACCCCTCGCTCGGCACGGTCGAGAAGGCGCCCTTCTATGCGATCCCGCTCTATCTGGGGGACATCGGCACCAATGGCGGCCTCGTCACCGACGGCCGCGCCCATGTGCTGCGCGAGGATGGCAGCGCCATTCCCGGCCTCTATGCGGTCGGCAATCTCGCTGCTTCCGTAATGGGCTATAGCTATCCCGGCGCCGGTGCGACGCTCGGCCCGGCGATGACCTTCGGATGGCTCGCCGCCGCCGATGCGATCGGGATCAACGAACCCGCCTGAACGGGCAAGGCTCGGCGGGGTGGCGAGCGCTTGCCCGCCCCCCCGCCCGCCATCAGGCGAAGGCGCGCTTCAGCGCTGCCGCACCGAGCGCCACCGCCTGGTCGGCGATCGGCGAAAGGCCGAAGAAGCTCGCAAAGCCATGAATGCCGCCCGAGAAATCGTGGAGGTCGGTGGGCACGCCCGCCTCGCGCAGCCTCATGGCATAGGCGAAACCTTCGTCGTGCAGCGGGTCGTTCCCCGCGAGGATGATCGTAGCGGGCGGCAGACCCGACAGATCCTTCGCCCGGATCGGCGCGGCGAGTTCGCTCGGCTGCGCGTCGCCGACATAGGCTTTCCAGAAGAAGACCATCATCTCGTTCGACAGGAAGCCGCCTGCCGCATTGGCGCGGTAGGAGCCATTGTCGAAATCATTGTCGATCACCGGATAGAAAAGCACCTGCGCGAGCGGGGCATGCGGCTTGCCGCGCAGCGACAGGGCGGTCGCCGCCGCGAGATTGCCCCCGGCGCTGTCGCCGACCAGCGCATAACGGCTGCGATCGACGCCGAAGCTCGCGGCGCGCGCGGGCAGGCCTTCGACCGCCGCGACGCAGTCGAGCAGCGGCGCGGGGAAAGGATGTTCGGGGGCCAGACGATAGCCGACCGACAGCACGGCGCAGCCTGCCTCCTGCGCGATCTTGCGCGCCAGTGCGTCATGCGTCTCCAGCGTGCCGACAACCCAGCCGCCGCCATGGAACAGCACCGCGACTGGCAGCGTCTCGCCCGGTTTCGGATGATAGAGCCGGGCGGGCAGCGGTCCCGCCGCGCCATCGACCTCGACATCGCGCACCTCGGCGACCTCGACCGGCGGCATCGGCATGGGATTATCCATCATCGCCCGCATCGCGTTCGCTTCGAGCGGATCCGGCAAGGCAAAGCCGCTGGCGGCCATGGCATCAATCATTTGCTGCAAGGCTGGATCGATCATTCTATTCCCTCTCCTGATGCTGGACCTGATGCCCGAAGAATATGACGACATGCCCGGCGTGCTCGCCGCGCTGTTCGCGAGCCTGCTGGACGAAGAACCCTGGGCGGCCTTCCTGGACCGGCTGTCGAAAGCGTCGGGCGCGACCTGGGTCACGCTGATCCTGACGCCGCGCGCGGCCGAGCAGCCCGGCATGATACTGACGCCCAATGCCGATCCGGGCGTCGGCGCCGACTATAGCAGCCGCCTGTTCGCCGACGATCCCTTCATCGGCCTGCCCGACGGCAAGGTCGAGCATTTCCGCGATTTCGTGTCGGCGACGATGCTCGATCGCAAGACGGCCTTCCGCGAGTTCGTCGAGCATACCAGCGACGAGATCCTCGGTGTCGACATCGGCGAGGCGAGCCGGCTCGAACTGCGCCTGCGCCTCACCCGCGCGGCCGATCAGCCACGCTTCACGATCGAGGACCGGCGCAAGCTGGAGAAGATCGTTCCCCATCTGCGCATCGCCCTCGCCCTGTTCGAGCGGCTGGCGGCCGGCGAGACCGAGCAGCGCATCTATGCTGGAGCGGTCGCGCAGATGGCGGTCGGGCTGATCATCCTCGACCGCAAGGGCAAGGTGCTGCGGCTCAATGCGCCCGCCTCGACGATCTTGGCGGAGCAGGATGGAATCGCACTGCGCAACGGCGCGCTGAGCTTCGACGACGCCGCGCTCGGCCGCCAGCTTCAGGACAGGCTTGCGCGCGGCGAGGACGGCGCGCCGATGACGATCCGGATCGAGCGGCCCTCGGGCACCGGCGATCTGCTGCTGGTCGCGGGACAGGCGCCGGCCCCCGACTTCGTCTCCGCCGGCGGCGGCCCCGCGCTGGTGCTGTTCCTCACCGACCCGACGCATGGGCCCCGCATCTCCGCCGAGGCGATCCGCGACTTGCTGGGCCTCACCCAGGGAGAAGCCGCCGTCGCCGCGCATCTCGCGGAAGGACTGGCGCCGGCCGAAGTGGCGGCACGGCTCGGCATTTCGGCCAACACCGTGCGCGCCCATCTTCGGTCGATCTTCGGCAAGACCGGGGTCAAGCGGCAGAGCCAGCTGGTGCAGCTGGTGCATCAGAGCCTGCCCAGCCTGTCGCGCCCCGCCGGCTGATCTCTAGAGATCGAGTGGCGGGAAGGACGACAGCAGCGCCGCATCGACCAGCTGCGCCTGACCGTTCACCCCGGCGGCGTTGCGCGACAGCAGGAACAGCGCCACCTCGGCGATATGCTGCGCCGACAGGCCACCGCGATAGTCGGGGTCGGTGAGTTCGGCCTTGATCGAGTCGTCCTGCTCCAGCCCGTTCATCGGCGTCAGCACCATGCCGGGACAGATCGCGTTCACCCGCAATTGCTTCTCGGCAAAGGCCCGCGCCGCCGAGCGGACGAGCCCCACCATGCCATGCTTCGACGTGGCATAGGCCGCCGCTTCGGAGAAACCGATCACCCCGGCCGCCGATGCCGTCACGACGCAGGCGCCTCCGGGACGCGAGCGCGCCAGCGCCAGTTGCAGGCCGAGGAAGGTCCCGCGCAGATTGACCGCGATGATCTTGTCGAACAACGCCGGGGTCACCTGATCGAACGGGATATAGGGCTGCAGCATCCCGGCATTGAGGAAGGTCAGGTCGACCCCGCCGAACGTGCGCTCGGCAGCGTCGAACATCGCCTCATTGTCGGTATCGCTGGAGATATCGGCCTTGACCGCAATGGCGTTGCCGCCGGCCTGGACGATGAGAGAGGCGGTGGCTTCCGCGCTCTCCCCGTTCAGGTCGGCGACGACGACCGATGCGCCCTCCGCCGCGAGACGCCGGGATGCGGCACGGCCGATTCCCGACCCGCCACCGGTGACGATGGCGACCTTGTTCGCGAACATGGGCCCGGTCATTCCGCCGCGATCGCGGTCTTCTGCTGATCGCGGAAGTGGGGGATGACCTTGGTACCGATGTTGCGGATCGTCTCGAGGATCGATTCGTGCGGGATCGTCCCCATCTGGAACAGGAACAGCACCTCGTCAGCGCCCGCTTCCTGCAGCCGCGTCACATAGCGGATGCAGTCGTCGGCATTGCCATAGGCGTCCTGCGCGACCGAATAGTTGCTGGTGTGTTCGTCGCCGATCTCGATCTTCTCTTCGGACAGATAGGTGACGATCGCTTCCTTGCCCTTGCTGAGCGCGGCTTCCTGCTCCTCGGCCGACAGGTCGTCGATCGAGGGCTTGGGGCCACCCTGATACCAGTGGGCGATCGCCTCGGCGAAGAAGCGCTGACCGCGCAGGCCGATGCGACGGGCCTCCTCGCGATCGTCGAGCACACAGGCGGCGCAGAAGGCGGCGAGATGCTCGGTCGGCACGACGCCGACCTGATCCTCGGCCTTCCGGTTACGGAAATTCTCGCGATAGACTGCATTCTTGCGGGCGATTTCCTCGGGGCCGGAGAAGCCCAGAACGAGCGCGCCGATGCCGCGACGGCCGGCCAGCTCCAGCGTGGCTTCACGCGTGCAGGCATAATAAAGCGGCGGGTGCGGCTTCTGCAGCGGCTTCGGGTGGATCGGACGGCGCGGGATCTGGATGTACTGGCCATCATGCTCGATCTCGTCCTGCGTCATGATCTTCGGGATCAGATACATCGACTCGTCGATCATCGGCTGCAGCTGGGTCAGGTCATAGCCGAAGGTGCCGGCTTCCTGCTGGGTGCCGCCCTTGCCCATGCCGAAATGGACGCGGCCGCCCGACAGGATGTCCAGCGTCGCGATCCGCTCCGCCACCTTCACCGGGTGGTTCATCGCGGGCGGCAGGCAGACGACGCCATGGCCGATGCCGATGCGCGAGGTCTTGCCGGCCAGAAAGGCCAGCATCGTCTCCGGCGCGGACATATGGGCATATTGGGTCAGGGCGGTGTGCTCGACGCACCAGACCGTGTCGAAGCCCATCTTCTCGGCGAGCAGCACCTGCTCGACGATCTCGTTGAAGCAGCGCACCTCCGACTCGGGTGAGGGGTCCGCCATCTGCGCTTCGTAGATGATCGAGAATTTCATGATGTCCGCTCTCCTTAAACCTGGCCGGTCTTCGATTTGCCGGCTGCATCCGGACGGAAGACTATGTGGCGGGGAAATGCGCGGCATCGTCCAATCGGACTATGCGGCCTGCGGTCCCATGCGGCACCCTGCATCCAACGACATAACCCATGAGGAGGGGACGATATGGTCAGGCTGTCACATCGCGGGATCTGCATCAGCGACATGCAGGCCTCCGAGCGCTTCTATCGCGAGGGCCTGGGGTTCGAGGACCATCAGGACTATGGGATCATCGAAGGCGCCGACATGGACAAGACCATGGAACTGCCCGGCGTCCGCCTGCGGGCAAAGATGCTCCGCCACCCCGACGGGCCGGTCATCGAACTGCTGCACTTCCTCGCGCCCGAAGCATCCGGCCCGCGCGAGCGACGCTCGACGCTCGACTATGGCCTTGTCCACCTGTCCTTCTATGTCGACGACATGGACGCGGCAGCGGCGCGGATCGCGGCGGCGGGCGGCCATGTGCATGAAAGCACCCGCGCCCATTATGCCGAGAACAACACGACGATGCTCTATTGCACCGATCCCGACGGGGTGCGGATCGAGCTGATGAAGGCGCCGGGCGTCGCCGCGCGCTTCTCGCACAGCGGGATCTGCGTCGATGATGTCGACGTCTCGCTGGCCTATTATCGCACGCTCGGCTTCGAGCGCGCCGAGGATTATGTCCTCGACCAGGGCCTCGACTGGCTCGGCGTGATCAACGAGGTGCCCGGCATCAAGCTGCGCGCGCAGATGATCCGCGACGCCGAGGGCAATACGCTCGAACTGCTCAAGGTGTTCGAGCCGGGCAGCAAGGGCCAGCGGACACGCCGCCCGCTCAACCGCTTCGGCCTGACCCACATCGCCTTCTGGGACGACGAACCCGAGAAGACGGCAGCCGAGCTCACCGCGCGCGGCGGCCATTTCGTCGAGGCGGCGCATGTGCGCACCCCGGTGATCGAACTGATGCACGGCGCCGACCCTGACGGCGTGCGCATCGAGCTGATGCGGCCGCTCGTCACCGCCTGAAAATAGCCCCGCAGTTGGGCCTCAGCCCAGTTGCTCGGCCATTTCCGCCAGTTCGAGCCAGCGCAACTCGGCCTCCTCCTTCTTCGCCCGCGCCGCATCGATCGCCTTGGTAAGGGCGTCGAAACGGGCGGGGTTGCTGGCATAGAGGTCGGGGTCGGCGAGCGCAGCTTCGTCGCGGGCAATAGCGGCCTCGAGTTTTTCGATCTCGCCCGGCAGCAAATCCAGCTCGCGCTGGTCCTTGTAGCTCAGCTTGGTCTTCGCCTTGGCTGCGGCTGGCGCCTGGGGAGCAGCCTTGGAGGCGGCCGGACGGCAGCGCGCCGCCGCGTCGGCCGCGCGCTGCTTTTCCCAATCCTCATAGCCACCCGCGACGATGTCGACTTTGCCGCTACCATCGAGGCCGAGCGTGACTGTCACGGTCCGGTCGAGAAAGTCGCGATCGTGGCTGACGATCAGGACGGTACCCTCATAATCGGCGATCACCTCCTGCAGCAGGTCGAGTGTCTCCAGGTCGAGGTCGTTGGTCGGTTCGTCGAGCACCAGCAGGTTGGACGGACGGGCAAATTCGCGGGCCAGCAGGACGCGCGACCGCTCGCCGCCCGACAGCGTTCCCACCTTGGCTTCGGCCATCGACGGCTCGAACAGGAACTCCTTGAGATAGCCGTGGATATGCTTCCGGTTGCCCTGGACCTCGATCCAGTCGCCGCCGTCGGCCAGGATGTCGCGGACGCGCTTCTCGGGTGCCATCAGCTTGCGCTGCTGGTCGATGACGATGCCGTCGAGCGTCTTCGACAGCTTCACCTGGCCGCTGTCGGGCGCCAGTTCGCCGGTCAGCAGCTTGAGCAAGGTCGACTTGCCCGCACCGTTCGCGCCGACGACACCGATCCGGTCGCCACGCGTGATCCGGAACGTCAGGTCGCGGATGATCGTCCGGTCGCCAAAGGCCTTGGTGACGTGCTCGGCGTCGATCACGACCTTGGTCTTGACGTCGTCGGCCCCGATCGAGAGCTTCGCCGTTCCCTGCGGGCCCATCATCGCCTTGCGGGCCGCGCGCATC
>NZ_JAGMXV010000433.1 GCF_018006725.1 Rhizorhabdus sp. | reverse complement strand
CAACATAGCTGTCGGGCAGGCGATGTTCGCGGGCGGGGATCGACGGCAGCGGTAGATGCCGACCGTAGCGCCCCAGCATCTTCGCATGCTGCTGCAGCACTTCGGCTGCGGCGACTTCGGCCTCGATCGCCGAGGAACCATAGGCGCGGCAGTGCGGGATATCGATGAAATCGGCCTGGTAGAAGCCGCCTTCGCAATGAACTCTGGCCGGATAGAGCTCCAGACCCTTGAGATAAATACCCATGCTACGCCACCCCGTTTTGGATTCGCTCCGATGGCTATCGACTATGGTTAACGGGGCTTCGTGACAGGATGGTAATTACTCGTAAGACCTTCGTATAATGGCCAAAATCGGCAGTGAAACACGCAGGAAACCGTTGGTTACGTAGGGTAAGGCGGGCCGGAGTGCGGCAACCCGCAACACCTTTGGGCAGAGCTCTTAGCCTAATGGATAGCCCTTCCCCGGTCAGCCGAAGCGACGTGGTAGATAGCGACTCGGGTCGATCGATCCGAGCGACTCGGGAAGAGGGGTGCGAAGCAGAAGCGCTGCCCCGATCGCTGCCGCTGCGGGAGCCGTCTGGATGCCGAACCCGCCCTGCCCCGCAAACCAGAAGAAGCTGTCGTCGGCTGCCGACGGACCGTAGACGGGAGCCCGATCGGGCGCGAAGCTGCGCAGCCCCGCCCAGGCCCTTTCCTTGCGCGTGACCGACCAGTCGACGACATGTTGGAATCGGTCGATGGCCAGCGCGACGTCGATCTCCTCTGGCGCCACGTCGCACGGATCGATGGGTGTTTCGTCATGCGGCGACAGCCAGAGCCGGCCGCCCGCTTCGGGCTTGAAATAATATCGACCCGCAGCATCCATCACGAGCGGCATGTCCGGTCGGGTTGCCGGGTCTACCGCCAGTTGGACCATGGTCCGGCGCAAAGGGGCAATGCCGATCGGTCGCCGGCCGGCCAGGACCGCCACGGAGTCGGCCCAGGCGCCCGCCGCGTTGACGAGCATGTCGGCGCGGACTTCGCCTGCTGCGGTCTGCAGCCGCCATCCGCCGGCGCCCCGCTCGGCCGAGAGCAGGCGGGCGTTCGTCTTCAACTCTACGCCGGCGCGGCGCGCTTCGGCCAGATAATGCGCGTGCATCCCGGCGACGTCGATATCCCGGCAGGTCGGTTCGGCAAGCCCTTCGTCGAAGCCGGGCCGCAATCCGGGAATCCGCTCTTCGAGCATGGACCGGTCGAGGCGCTCCAACCGCACACGCCCCGCGAACTCGGCTTCGAGCCGGTCGAGGTGACGGTCATCGCCTGGACCGGCCAGATGCACTGCACCACGATTTCCCAGAAATCCGCCGGAATGAAGAAAGTCGAACGAGGCGCTCGTCAAAGGCTGCACCGCCGGCCCGCCATAGGTTTCCGACCAGAAGGCCGCAGACCGGCCAGTACTGTGGTAGCCAGCGATGTCCTCGGCCTCCAGCAGCACGATCCGCGCGTCTTTGCCCAGTGATGCCGCAAGGCTGGCGCCCGCCATTCCGGCACCGACGATCGCGATGTCCGCCTTGTTGATCGGCTCGTTCATGACCCGCGTTTAGATTTTGGTAAGCGCGGCCGTCTACCCTTCTTAACCATGCCCACACAATTGCCCGACCTGTTCGGCATTCTCCTGGCCGTGCTGCTGCTGATGGCGGCGTGGACGGACATCCGCACGCGGACGATCTCGAACGAACTCAACGCGGCCATCGCGATCTTCGCCATCGCCTTCTGGTGGGCGGCCGGCGAGCCCCTCTGGCCCGACGTGGCATTGCGCATCGGCCTGGCACTCGCACTGTTCCTGCTGTTCGCGGCCCTCTTCTTTTTCAGAATGGTCGGAGGCGGCGACGTGAAGATGATCGCAGCCCTCGCGCTGTGGCTGCCTGCGCAGGCGCTGCTTCCCATGCTTACGGTGATGGCCCTGTCGGGCGGGGTGATCGCAGTCATCATGCTGATGCGACAGCGCTGGCGCCCCAACGCCACGAAACCCGAACTGCCCTATGGGGTCGCCATCGCGATCGGCGGGCTGTGGGTGATCGCAAACGGGTTGTTAACCACAACGGTCGCATAGCCCGGACGGGGTCCCGTTTCGGGACAGTCCTTATGGCCCGGAAGCGGGCGAGAACGGGTCTTGAACGATGGATGCCAGGAAGTTGCTGCTTCTGATCATGGCGCTGGTGATGGCGGGGATCTCCGCCGTCGTTTTTCGCTCCATGTTCGGCGGACAAAGCGAAGCGGAGGCTGCACCTGCGGCGATTGCAGCGGCACCGCAAGCGAGTGGCCCCGAAGTCGCCGTCGCGATCCGCCCGCTGTCGGTCGGCACGATCATCAGCCCCGAAAGCATCCGCTATCAGCGCTGGCCTGCTGAGCTGGTGGGCAACAACTATTATATCAAAGGGCAGAGCGACCTCGCCGCACTCAACGGTTCGGTGGTCCGCTACGCGATCACCGCAGGCGCTCCGCTGACGCAGGGCGCGCTTGTAAAGCCGGGCGATCGTGGTTTTCTGGCCGCCGCCCTCGGACCGGGCATGCGGGCGATCACCATCTCGGTATCGGCACAGTCGGGCGTCGCCGGATTCGTATTTCCGGGCGATCGGGTCGACCTGATGCTCACCCAGGAAGTGCCTGGCGGAGGCGATGGTCCGCCGCTCAAGGCCGCCGAGACGATCATCCGCAACCTTCGCGTACTGGCGACGGACCAGCGCACCGACGGGGGCACGGCCATGCCACCGAGCTCAACCGGGGCGTCCAGCCGCCACCACTGCTCGTCGAGGTATGCCTGGAAGGACCGGCGGAACGACTCGGGCATGGTCACC
>NZ_JAGMXV010000170.1 GCF_018006725.1 Rhizorhabdus sp. | reverse complement strand
AGCGGGTGGCGAGTTCCTTGTTGGCGTTGTAGTTCTGGGTGGCGAACTCGGCGAGCTTGTCCAGCTCGGCCTGGTCCTCCTTGCGGACCTCGGTGAGGGCGACGCAGCTGGTGGTCTTCTTGTTGAACTGATGCCTGGTCATCAAGAGGAGCATGTCGATCGTGTCGAGCAGCCGCTGAAAACCGGGCGATAACAGCCGGGCAATCCAGCTGGCTCCGGTAGCGAAACGGCGGTCGGCGAGAAGAAGGTGCTGGCCACGCAGCGGCGGTTGGGCATTCATTCGAAACTGTCCGTCCTATCCCCAAATCGGCGCGGTCCCATTCCGCTTATATGCAGGCTTACGGTCCCGCGAGAGGCTTTGTTGCAGGCAAACAAGAAATATCGTCAGCGCATCTCCGCTGCGGCAAGCGCCCGCGCCCTGCCCTCCTTGTGCCCGATGATAGGGCGCGGGTAGCCGGGCGGCGACAGCCCCGCCTCGAACGGATCGTGGATTGCATCTCCCTTAATCATCGCCAGTTCGGGGACCCATTGCCTGATATAGGCGCCGGCATCGAATTTGGGCGACTGGACGAGCGGCGCCATGATCCGGCCAAAGGGATTGGAGTCGAAACCCGATCCCGCGACCCACTGCCAATTGACTGCGTTGCTGCCATAATCGGCATCGAGCAGCGTATCCCAGAACCAGCGTTCGCCCCTCCGCCAGTCGATCAGCAGATGTTTGATCAGGAAGGACGCCGCGATCATTCGCACGCGATTATGCATGAAGCCGGTCGCCCACAATTCACGCATGCCGGCATCGACGATCGGGTAGCCGGTCTTTCCCTTGGTCCAGGCGGCGAAGTCCTTGTCGGCGGCAGCGCCGGACCGCCATGGAAAATTCTCGAATCCCTCCCGCCCCGGGGTATCGCCATAATCGGGCTGGATATCGATGATGTTCGCGCAGAAATCGCGCCAGGCGATCTGCCTGAGCCAAGGTTCGGCCGCAGCGCGCGACTGGCCTGCCGCCTTGAACCACAAGGTTGCCGGCGAGATCTCCCCGAAATGCAGGTGCGGAGACAGGCGGGAGACGCCGTCGACCGATGGCATGTCGCGATCATGATCGTAGCGGTCGAGCGCAGGCAGGAATTGGTCGAGCGCCTTGCGTGCCCCCTTCTCGCCCGGCGTCCAGACCGAGAAGCCCCCCGCCCAGTCGGGGGCGGTCGGCAGCAGCTTCCATTGCCGCAGTGGCTCGCTCGATACCGATGCTGACGGGGCCTCGAGCGACACAGGGGCCGCAGGGGGCTTGGACGGCGGCATCTGTTCCTTCAGCGCCCGCCAGAAGGGCGTGAATATGCGGTAGCGCCCGCGCGTTCCCGTAAGCACCCCCTCGGGCGGCGCGAGCCGGGTACCGTCGTGGAGAGACAGATCGAACTCGGCGCCGACACGCGACTCGAGATCCTTCCACCAAGGCTCGTAATGGCGAAGACCATGGATCCGTCGCGCCCCCGTAGCCCCGGCGATATCGCGCAGTTGCTCAAGCGTATCGCCCGATCGCAGGATGAGCTTGCCGCCGCGCGCAGCGATGTCCTCCTGAAGCGCGGAAAGGCTATGGTGAAGCCACCAGCGTTGCGCACCGCCCATGCACCAATGCCCCGCGACCGCATCATCGAGGACATAGACGCCCAGCCACGGACCTTCGCGCGTCGCCTCGGCCACGGCTGCCTGGTCGGCGAGCCGCAGGTCCTGGCGGAACCAGACGAGCGACGGCGCCTTCAATTGGCGGGCTTGGCCGGCACGGCAGCGGCCGAATTCTGCGGCTTGGCAGGGTTGACGAGCGCCTGGACGAGCGCCGCACGATCGCCTTCCGGCAAGGCGCGCAACAAGGACAGAAGCCGGTCGTTCTGGCGGGTGCGCAGTTCGCTCTGCAGGGCCTCTTCCTTGCGAACGACCCCCTCGAGCTTATCGACATCGATCGACGCCGCCCCGACGACTTCCAGCTTCTGCTGCTTAAGCTGCGCCAGTTCTGCCTGAATCTGGCCGGTGCGCGGATCGGCTTCACCGAAGACGCGCGCGGCGATCGTACGGCCTTCCGCTGACAGGGTGATCTTCCGAGCGCCGGGAACGAGCGGCAGCGGCGCCGCTGCGGCCGGCTTGCCCGCTGCCTCCACCGCTTTGGCTTTGGCAGGAACCGCCGCCTGCGCAACGGCAGGCGACAGCAAGGTGAGCAGCATCAGGGCAGGCTTCATCACAACCTCATATGCAGACTGTCAGCCGAGCCCCATCAGGCTCAGCACTTCCTTACGGCTGCGGTCGTCATCGCGAAAGACGCCCATCATGCGGCTCGTCGTCATGCCGACACCGGGCGTCCGCACGCCCCGCGCGGTCATGCAGGCATGGCTCGCCTGGATGACCACTGCGACCCCGGCCGGTTCGAGATGGTGCCAGATGCAATCGGCCACCTCGGCCGTCAGCCGCTCCTGGATCTGCAGCCGACGTGCAAAGCCCTGGAGTACGCGCGCCAGCTTGGAAATGCCGACAACGCGGTTGCGCGGTAGATAAGCGATATGCGCGTGACCGATGATCGGCGCCATGTGATGTTCGCAATGCGACTGGAAGGGGATGTCCTTAAGCAGCACGATCTCGTCATAGCCGCCGACTTCCTCGAAGGTGCGGCTGAGGTGCAGCGAGGGATCCTCTTCATAGCCCTTGCAATATTCCCGCCATGCCCGTCCGACGCGCGCCGGGGTGTCGAGCAGACCTTCGCGATCGGGATCGTCCCCGGCCCAGCGGATCAGCGTGCGAATCGCGTCCTGTACATCTTGCGGCACTTCGAGCTTCTGCGGCAATGCGTTGCGATCTTCCGGCTCGCGGTCACGAATTATAGACATCCTTCATCCCATCTTATTCGTTTGCGGACCAATTACCCCATGGTCCGTACGAATGTAAGCATATTAGCGGGGCCACATCCGTCGAAATTCGGGATGACCGTCAACGAACTGATGCTTCAATGCGCCCGCAATGTGCAGGATCAACAGGATAATCAACGCATATCCGCCGATTTCGTGCATCTCTCCCAAAAGGCCATGCAGGCGCTCCTTCTGCTCGTCGGGCATGGACATGATGAAGGACAGCCGCGGCCATTCGAAAAGGCCGAACAACTTCATCGGGACTTCGGGGGCGGCCTTCCACGCGCTGTCGTGCATCCATCCCGTGAGCGGCATGAACAGCATCAATGCGTAGAGACCGAAATGGGCGACATGGGCCAGTCCCCGCTCCCAGGCAGCCATACCGGCGGAAAAGGGCGGCGGCTTGTGCCCCAAGCGCCACAGGATCCGGAGCAGAACGAGCCCGAGAACGGTGATACCGATCGACTTGTGCGTGTCGATGGCGAAGCGGATATTCTCCTCGGGCAGCTTCTCAGCAAGCAGGCCAAGCACAAGATTGCCGATCATCAGCACGGCGACGAGCCAGTGGGCGACGATCGCGGGCGTCGTGTAGCGGCCCGCAAGCCCCGGTTCATCCGCCATCGATCATGCTCCCAAGTTCGTATTGCACCGCAGAAAGGCGACGCCCATAGCGCTCGCAACCTGTCTGTCGGTGCATATCGACCCAATGTCGTTTCGGAAACAAGCCAGCGCATGAAAACCGCCGACACGCTCAGCCGCCGCTTTGCCGCTTTCTCGCCGCGGCTGAATCGTCGCCCGATCACGCCGATGACTATTGCGCTGCACGGCGGGGCCCTGTTGCTGCTGGCCCTTCTGACGAGCCAGGCGTGGCATCAGTCGGGCGTGCTGGCCTGGTCGGTCGGGCTTGCCTATCTCGGCTATGACACGCTCCTGCTGATCTTCGTCAGCTCGCGCATCGCGCCGCTGCGCCATATCGGCCGGGCGAAGAAGCCAGACGGGGCAGCCCCTTCCCTCGCCGTGCTCGTGGCCGCGCACAACGAGGCCGCCGTGATCGAGACGACCGTCCAGGCTCTGCTGGCACAGTCGTCCCCTCCCGACCAGATCTGGATCGTGGACGACGGCTCGACCGACGCCACCGTCGACCAGATGCGAAAAAGCTTCGGCTACGCCAATGTCGCCATTGGCGAGGACGCACAATCCCCTCTCGTGCCACAACTCCATTGGATACGCCTTTCCCATGGCGGCAAGGCTCGCGCCCTCAACGCCGCGCTCGAGCGGGTCGACTGCGACATCGTACTAACCGTCGACGCCGATACCCTGCTCGCAAGAGACGCGATCGAGGCGATGCGCAACGCCTTCCACCGCGAACCAGCCCTGGTCGCAGCGACGGGGCTGCTCCGCCCGATCTGCGATCGCAGCCTGTCCGGCCGCATGTTCGAATGGTTCCAGACCTATGAATATGTCCGCAATTTCATATCGCGCTTCGCCTGGATGCGAGTCGACGGGCTTCTCCTGATCTCGGGCGCCTTTGCGGGGTTCCGGCGGGACGCGGTCGTCGCCGTCGGCGGTTTCGATCCGGACTGTATGGTAGAGGATTATGAACTGATCCACCGGCTCCACCGCTGGTCGGTCGACCATCGGCTGGACTGGAAGATCCGCGTGCTCGGCGAAGCCCGCGCCAGCACCGACGCGCCGGGCACCGTCGGGGCCTTCCTCCGCCAGCGACGGCGCTGGTTCGGCGGCTTCCTTCAGACGCAATATTGGAACCGCGACATGGTCGGCAACGCCCGCTTCGGGCGGCTTGGGACGATGATGCTGCCGGTCAAAGCGCTGGATACGGTGCAGCCGCTCTACGGGCTCGTCGCCTTCGCTCTACTGGTCAAATTCGTCGCAGCGGGCCAACTCCCCGTGGTCGGGCCGATCCTCATCGCGATGCTCGCGAAGATCGCGATCGACCTTGGATTCCACCTCTGGTCGATCATGCTCTATCGGCGCTGGTCCGGAGGCATGCTTCCCGAAGGCTGGGGCCGGGTGCTGCTCGCATCCTTCGTCGAACCGTTCAGCTTTCAGCTGCTCCGCCATCTGGGCGCGGCCTGGGGCTGGCTCGCCTTCTTAGGGCGCAGTTCGACCTGGGGGCATGCGCAGCGCGGCGGAATCCTCTCCCGTACCGCGCCGGCAGAATGACCGTTTGCCGGGTCAGGCGGCAGCGGCGCCTGGCTCGGTCACTTCATGTTCTTCGGCAAGCGCCTGCACGAGCGGCTGCAGGCGGCGATCGAACCGCGCGAGCACGTCGGGGGCCCCGACCTGCGCGTGGTGGGTGACGAACCCCTCGCCGCTCCACAGATGCAGCGCGACACCGGGATGCTCGGCCACGATCATCGGGCGCTCGTCCGGACAGGCAGGATCGATCGGGGCCATTTCCAGCGCGACCTGCGGTGCCGTCGACGGCGCGACCGCAAGCATGCGCCCGTGCCACTGCGTCGTGATCGAACGATGGATATGCCCCGTGATCATCGTGACGTTCGGGCGGTCGCCGATCGCCTTGTCGAGCATCACCACCCAAGGCTCGGTCGGGTGCGCCGTCATCCAGGGGATGCCCGTCTCGATCGGCGGGTGGTGGAGGACGATCAGAACGGGCAGGCCGGGAACTTCGGCGAGCCGCGCCTTCAGCCAGGCCGCGCGGCGGTGGCAGAAGGCACCGCCATGATGGCCGGGGTCGAGCGTGTCGAGAACGATGATGCGAACGCCGGGTTCGTCGATCACATATTGAACGAAGCCATCCTGCATCGGCAGGTCGGGAAAGACCTCGCGCATCGCCGCGCGATCGTCATGATTGCCGGTGCACAGATGAACCGGAAAGGCGCAGCCCGAGATCAGGTCGCGCAGTCGCTCATAGCTTTCCCGGTCACCATTGTCGGTCAGGTCGCCGGTCAGAAACAGGCGATCGGGCGGCAGCGCAAGCCCCTTCACATAGTCGATTGCCGCCGCGACCCGCCGGAAATTGAGCTCGTCAGGGTTGTTCTTCTCAAAACCGATATGCAGGTCGGTCAATTGCGCGAACAGCATGCGATCACCCTCTACTCCGCCGAAAAACGCTCGGCCCAACTCCAACGCCGCTCAAGGTCACCACGACCAGCAGCCGACCGCTGTGATCTCCTACACAGCGGCAGATAAAAGAGGGTAAAGCTCGATTCAGACTCCCGTTCCCGCCCGCTTGAGCGCCTTTTCCTCGATATGATCGGCCGCTTTGCCGCGCTCGCGGCTCTTGCGTACCGCCGAAGGCGCAAACTCGGTTCGATGATAATCATGGCAGAGCGCGCAGGAGGACGGCACTTCCTTGTGAGCGTCCTGACTGCCGTGGCATTCTTGGCAGGTCGCCAGCTTGGGCAGGTTCACGTCGTTCGCCGACCGCGACAGATTGACGGCGTGGCAACTCGTGCAGCTTTCGGTTTCGTGCGCCGAGTGATCGAACCAGCCCTTTTTCAGATAACGGCTCGCCAGTTGCACCGGTGCAACGGCAAAGGGCGTGGTTCGATTGCCCGTCTCGCGGATGACGTGGCAATCGAAACAGGCTCCGCCCTTCGAGAAGACCGACCGGATCGCCTGATCGGCATTTCCCACGTGCAGGGCGCTGGTCGGCGCCACAGTGGCACGCTGTGTGGCCGCCATGATATCGCCGGGCCGGCGGCGTTCCATGCCACCGAGCATCGGCGCGCGTGGCGCACCCGCCCGGTAGAAAGCTCGGATGTCGGCGATGACCTGCGCGGGATCGCCGTGGCGCAATGTGCGGACCGTGTCGCCGACCTTGTCGAACGCCAGTGAGTGGCAGGCGCCGCACGCCGGCTCCATCTTCACCGTAGCGAAGCTCGCCCCCGTCGCGTCGCGGACGTGGCAGCTGGCGCAGTCGAGCGGCGCTCCATAGCCTTCGCCCTTGCCGAGCGTCTTGGCCATCTGGGCAACGCCGTTGGTCTTCGACAGGTGGATGTCGTGCGGGAATTTCAGCCCGTTATATTCCTTGGGATTCTGATCCAGCGACACCCGGCTGAACATCGGCACGCCGTTGAGTCCCACCGACCGGATGGTCGGCGCGAATTGCGGATGATGCTCGTCGAAAACGGCCGCATCCTTGAGCGCGGTCTTGATCCGGCTGCTCATGCCGTCATGGCAGGTCGTGCAGAAACGCTCGTCGGTCACCGGCATCGCGGTCTCGCCCTGATGCTCGGTATGGCATTCGACGCAGCGACCGGGCTTGATCCCGAAGAATCCCCCGACGAACTGCTTGGTGCCGGTCACGATACCGGGGGCGCCCTTCGCCGCGTTCAGCTTTGCCGGGTCGCCATGATCATGCACCTTGGTGTGACAAGCGATGCAGGCGCTGTCCTTGACAGACTCGCCGGGCTTGACGTGGCAGGCCTGGCAATTGTTCTCGAGCGGCTTGTGCGCGCGCGACAATTTACCCGACGTCCAGAATTCGTCGGCGTGGAAGGCGACCTTGCGGGTCGCATCGGTCGGCTGGGTGTTGATCGACGTCAGCGGCCAGATCAGGAAGATGGCGAGAACGAGCAACGCGCCAGCCCAGGCCATTGCGCGCTTGCCCGGCAACACGGCGGCCAGCGAGAAGACGCGCGCCTCCTCCTTGTCTTCCGAGGCATTGGAGATCGCGCCGACGCGCTCCACCGTGACGATGACCAGGCCCTGTTCGTCGCCCTCACCCGGCTCGATCGTCAGCGAATGGCTGCCGATGCGGACATTGGCGCCGGGCGACACCGAAAAGCGCTGATGTTCGGTCGACTTGCCGTCGACGACGAAGGGCATCCCGGCCGTCGCCGCGACTTCGACCATGCCGCCGGGGACGGCACGGATGACCGCGTGGTTCAGCACCACGGCAAGATCGGGCAGATGGATGTCGCTTGACGGGCTGCGGCCGATGCTCAGCTCGGCCTGGTCGAATCTCTTGGGGCGGACGATGTCCCGCCCATCGGCGGTGCGCGCTACCGTGCGAACGATGAAGCTCATCTGCGCGATCTCACCAGTAATAGAAGACGGAAACGATGTGGACGAGCAACGCCGCGATCAGGGCGAAGGTCACCGGCACATGGACGTAGAGCCAGATCTCGAGCAGCGCCTTGTAGCGAAGATGCTTGCGGATGCGCGACAGCGACGACTTCTTGCGTTCCAGCAGGACCTCGACATGATCAAGCGGATCGGCGCCCGCCTCCTGCCGGCTCTTATGCTCACGCACCGCAGCAAGGGCCGCGCGGGTGCCGCAACGGTTATAGCGCCCGGTCAGGCGGGAGATCAGTCCGCCGCCAAAGGGGTCGTCCTCCAGCGCCATGCGCACGATCGCTGCCCCCTCGGCATCGAGCGGCTGGGCCGCTTCGTTCAGCTGGCGGTCGATCATCCGCAGATTGTCGAGCATCTGGATCTGGGTCGTCTCGCCGCGATTGGCGGAGAGCGCCTGCGGCAGCATCGCATAGGCTGCGATTCCGAACACACCCGAAGCGATCACCAGCAGCATCAGGACATAAGCGAGTGTATGGACGTTCCACCCGAAATCGAAGCCGGTGTGGAGCGTGCCGATCACGATCAGCGCCAGCCCGAGATAGACATGCGCGGAAGTCCACGACTTGAGCGACCAGCGACCCGGGGTGATCGCCCGCTTGCGGACGCCCAGCATCGACAGCCACAGGATTAGGGCGACGCCGGCCGTGCCGGTAATATAGCCATAGATGCTGCCGCCATTAGGCTTCGGCTGAACATCGTTGATCGCATAGACGAACAGACACAGCAGGCTGACGACCACCGCAATTTTCAGCCATTTATAGCGCTGAAACCGCAGGAAGCCCTCATGATCCGATGCGCGCTCGCGACCCGAGGTGGCCTGACGAAGAGGCTTGCTCGCCATCAGGCGTCATCCCTTTGCAAACGGGCAACCGTCAGGAACTCCTCCGGCGCGACGCGGATCGCGGCGCCGGTCGGACAGGCGCGCACGCAACTCGGCCCGCCCTCGATTCCCGAACACATGTCGCACTTGACGGCCCGCTTCGCCTTCTCGACGCCCGGCGTCGCATTGGCATAGGCCCATTCGTGGCTCGGCTCGCCGGGCCCCGGCCCCTGCCCGAACAGGAACCATTTCCACAGGCTGGGTTTCTTCGGCGGCTCCTTCTCCATCCGGATCACGCCATAGGGGCAGTTGCGCTGACAATTGCCGCAGCCGATGCAGGTATCGTCGATATAGACTTCGCCGTCCTGGCCGCGATGGATCGCGGTCGGCGGGCAGTCGGCCATGCAATGCGGATGCTCGCGGTGACGGCAGCTGGTCGGCACATGGAGATGGGCGAAGGTGCGCCCGGCCTCGCGGTCGAGCCGCGAAATGCCTTCATGGCTGTCGGCGCAGGCCTTCTCGCAATTGTCGCAGCCGACGCAGAGATTCTCGTCGATCAACAGCACGTCCGTCGCCTCGCCCACGCCATTGTCGACGAGGAAATTGGCGATCGAACTGTACATGTCGACGACGGTCGCGAAGCTGTCCTTCTTCGCCTCGATAAAGGAGGCGAGGTCCTCGCGCTCCCCGATCGCTGTCTTGGCGCGCGCGAAGAATTGAGGCTTGGCTTCGAGCAGACGATGGAAGGCTGGGCCGTTGAGCTTGATGACCTCGGATTTGACAGCCGCGCGGACCGTCTGCTTGCGGATGCCGTTGTCGAAGAGTTCAAGCTCGCCGACATAATTGCCGGCAGGAACATAGGACAGGAACACCGGTTTGCCGCCGATCGACTTCTCCACCACGACCGAGCCGGAGCGGATGACGTAGACGTCGGTCCCCTCCTCGCCCTCGCGGAAGATGGTCTCGCCGGCGCGCACGCCCTTGATCTCGGCGGTCTCCAGCAATTCGGCCAGATCGGCCGACTGCAGGCCCGACTGCCACATCTGCAGCAGCTGGCGCTCGGTCGAAATGCGGGTGACCGCGCGCTTAACGCCGGGCACCGAGGCCATGAGCTTGAGGATCGCGTTGCGCGGAATTTCGACCACGATGGTCTCCGCGATTGAACGGATGGTCGAACCACGGCGACGTCCGGACACCAGGCCGACTTCACCGAAGATCGAGCCTTCTGGAATGACGATGCCGGTCGAGCGGCCATCAGGCAGCGGAATGTCCACCGAGCCTTGGGCGATACAGAAGAGCGACGATCCCGGCGCGTTCTTCTCGAAGATGATCTCGTTCTTGCCGTAGAAGCGCACGTCCGAGTCGAGCATGAACTCGCGCATCTGCAGCGGCGACAGATCGTTGAGGATCTGCACCTGGGTGCGGATGAACTCCAGCCACTCGTCGACCGACTTGCGGACCGGCAGATTGACGAACTTGCCCTCCAGGATCGGCTCGTCGGCCGGCTTCAGCGACGTGTTGCCGTTGATGAACTCGACGACGTCATACCCCTGGTTCATGCAGTGCTTGATCAGCGG
>NZ_JAGMXV010000432.1 GCF_018006725.1 Rhizorhabdus sp. | reverse complement strand
CAAACCCCCAGAGGTTGATCACTGCGGGACGCCCCTGCGACTGACCGATGCGCCATGTGGTTGCGGGCCCGGCTTCCGCCGCCAGTCCTTCCAGCACTAGGCCCTGCGGCATGAGCGGTGCGCCATCGGGGCCGCTGCGCCAATCGCCGACCGTTACGCCTAGCGGCATTAGAATGCGACGCTCGATATAATGGCGAGGGTTGCCGTCCTCGCCTTTGGCGACGAGCTTTCGGCGCATGATTTCGCCGACGACTTGCATCGGAGCAGGGCCATACTGGAATTTCCCGCCCGGTGCCGCCGCGAGCGGTGCCTTGACCGAGTCCAAATACCCTTGGGGTCTCCCGACGGTTGAGGCCTGACCACCTGTCATCGACAGCAGTTGGCGAAGCGTGATCTGTTCCTTTTCGGCGTCGCCCTTCCACTCAGCGAGCGTCTCTGATGCCCGCTCGTCGAGCGTCAAAAGCCCGTCCTGTACGGCCGCCGCCGCCATCAGCCCGACAAGACTCTTGGTGCCCGACCAGAGTTCCTGCGGTGTCGCAATATCTGCAGAACGGCATCGAACCTCGCCATCCTCAAGGATCAGCAGCGCCACGCCAGAGTTTGCCTCGGAATAGGCGATCGCCGCGGCACAGCCGGGAAGAGGAGCGGGTTCGCCTGCCGTGGCCGGCTGTGCCGCAACGGCTGCTGCGAAAAAGAGGATGGTGCGCTTCAAGTTCCGACTCCCATTTTCTGGTGCTTGTCATTCTCGATATTATCGATAATAATTTCATTCGCAATCATCGATTGCTCGCGTGCACTGTCCGATTAGGATGGTGCCGGTAGCAGGGAAAGCCGAACGGAGAGAAATGGGCGCGACGAAGACCGAAGACGACAGTGCACCGACTCAAGACCGCGTCATTGCGCGTCTCTTGACTGACGACATCGTCGAATGGCGCATCCAGCCGGGATCGTGGCTGCGCGAGCGCGAAATCGCCGCGCGCTTCGGGGTGAGCCATGCGCCCGTGCGCGAAGCATTCCGTCATCTTGCGCGGATCGGTCTCGTGAAGGTGGTCCCGTGGCGCGGAACCTATGTGATCGATATCGACGAGCATGCCGCGAACGAGGTCTATGAGCTGTGGAAATCCCTGTTCGGTGTAGTTTGCCGCCTGGCTGCGGTCGAGATGACGGATCGCGACGGGCGCGAACTGATGCACCGTCTGGTCGAATATAAGGATGTCACCCAGCGCACCGAAAATACGTTCGAGCATATCAAAGTCTCGAACCGCATCGGCCGCTTCATCGCCAAGCGGAGCAATGCGCCGCTCGCGCTGGAGCTCCTCGACCGGGTCGCGCTGCTCGCGCGCTGGCAGCACAATGTCTATACCGACAGCTATATCGAGACGCATGGCAATGACGCCGCGAAGCGATCGGCCATCCTCTACGACGCGCTTTGCCGCCATATCGTCACGCGCGATGGCGATGCCGCCGATGCGGTGGCGCGCGATCTGATCGGCGTTACTCAGAATAGTTTCGGGCGCGCACTCGAGGAATATAAGGCCCGGCACGCAAAGACTAAGCCCAGCCGCCGCCGCGCAAAAGTGACATGAGCCGCCTCCCGACCGACCGCCGCACGTTGCTTAAGGCGGGCCTCGCGGCGCCGATCGCATTGCAGGTTAACTCCGCTGCCGCTGTATCTCGGGATTTGACCATGTTCGGCTCCGAACGCCTCTTCACCGACGTCCAAAGCTATACCGAGGCCGGCAACAAGCAGTCGGGCGGCGAGGGCGATCGTTGGACCGCCGACTGGACAGCGAAGCGGCTGTCCAGTGCCGGATTCGAAGTCGAACGCCAGACGTTTGACGTGCCTTGGTTCGAGGCCTCGCGCTGCGACCTCAGGCTCGGCGACATCACGATACCGCTCGTCGCACAACCGCTCGCCATCGAAACCGGCGAGGCTGGACTCGCTGCGCCGCTGCGCCTCGCGGAAATTCCTGAACGCCTCGACGGCGCGATCGCCGTAGTGCGCCTGCCTTTCCGCCGCTGGTCGAGCCTCGTAGATCGTGCAGCGCGCGAGCCGCTCGCCGATGCGCTTGCGCGCGGTGCGAGCGGGGTCATTCTCATTACGACCGGGCCGACGGGCGAGGCCTTGCTCCTCAATGTCCCGGCCGGTCATCCCGTATCGGAAAAGCCACTTGCCTTGCTCGCGCCGCGACTCGCCGCCCCGGTGATTGAAGCCGCGCGCCACGGTGCCGCGGCGAAATTAGCGCTGCGCGGGCGCGGTGGGGCTCGGGCAGCTCAGAATATAATCGGGCGACTCGTTCGCTCCGGCCGCCCTTGGCTCGTCGTCTCGACGCCGCGTTCAGGCTGGACCGATTGCGCCGGCGAGCGGGGGCCGGGCATCGCGATGTGGCTCGCGCTCGCCGACTGGATGCCCCGAGCGTTTCCCCAGCACAGCCTGCTCTTTCTGTGCAACAGCGGGCATGAATATGAGAATCTCGGTGCGAGCCATATCGCCGACAAGTTTGGTCCAGCCCCCAGCGAGACGGCTTTCTGGTTGCATCTCGGCGCCAATGCCGCAGCACGTGACTATCAGGAAATGCCGGGGCGCTTGCTGCCGCTGCCGAGTGCCGATCCCTATCGTTTTCTCATGACATCGCCCGAATTCGTTGCGCGTGCGCGCGAGATATTCAAAGGCCAGCCAGGGTTGGAAATGGCCTATCCTTCGGCGGAAGGCACAGCGGGCGAACTCTCGGAAGTGATAAAGGCCGGCTACACACGTCATGCTGGCATCTTTGGCGCACACCGTCATCACCACGCTGTGACCGACGATTTATCGACGGTCACACCTGACCCCCTTGCCGC
>NZ_JAGMXV010000431.1 GCF_018006725.1 Rhizorhabdus sp. | reverse complement strand
TCGGCCACGACCCCGGATCGGCGAAGGCAGGCACCGTCCTGCTGCGCGCCTACCAGCTGCCCGGCGAGCCAGACTGGTCATGGTGGGTCGTCGGCGAGATGATGACCCGCAACGAAACCAGCGAGCAACACGCGGTCAAGGCCATGGCCCGGTGCAAGTCTCTCGGCGTCAACGTCCATGCCGACGGCGACCGCGCCCACGTTCGCGCCGACCCGTACGGCAAGAACGCCAAGCAGCCGGACAAGGACGTCTATCGCGTCTGGTCGCGCGTCGGCTTCGACATTCGCGCCGCGCAGTACAGCGAGGCCGGAACCGGCACCGGGCAGATCAAGGTCGAGGCGCGGATCGAGATGATCTGCCGCCTGCTATGCGACGCATCCGGCCGGCGCCGTCTCTACGTCGACGTCGACGACCAGGGGCAGCCCGTCGCCCCGATGCTGGTCAACGCGCTGGAGTCGAGCGAACGCGACGAGGCTGGCCGGGCCGAGTCCGAGCGCAAGGACGACACCGACCTGAGTGACCTTCCGTCGGCGCTGTCCTATGCCCTGTGGCCGTTCGAGAAAGAATCCGCCGAGGGCATCCGCTCAGGCGTTCGAAAGGAACTGACGTGAGCTTCTTCGACTTGGTCAAGGATGGCAGCCGGCACGAGCTCGGCAACTATCTGCGCGACAACTACAAGAACAACCCGGCCGAGATCGAGCGCCGCAAGCAAGCCAAGAAGCGCGACGATTTCTACGCCGGCGAGGGCGACGAGTACATCATCGGACTGATCGCTGCGACGTTCCAGGACCCCGAGAACCGCAAGATGCGGACGGCGCTCGTGAGCCACGCGAAGTGGAACAACGTGATCGCCCGCGTCGTGAACGAAAAGGCCAGCGTCTACAAGCTGCCAGCTCGTCGACGCGTGAACGGCGAGCCGAACCAGGCCAGGTATCAAGCCCTACTCGATGCCATCGCGATGGACCAACTCGCGCAGGCCATCGACCGCAAGCTTGCTCTACACGAAGACTGCTGGGTCCAGTACCGCCTGCGCGTCGGCGGCGACGGCGAGGTCGAGCCGACTGTCGACGTGGTCAGCCCGGCCGGCTTCTATGCCGTCTGCTCGCCGACCGACAAGACAAGCCTGGTCGGCGTGATCGTAGACGCGGCGCCGGCCATGGTCAACGCCCCGTCCTCGATGCCGCATTACTACGCGGTCAGTCCCGACGAGGCGTTCTTTCTCGATGCTGAGATGAACATGATCGAGTCAACTCTGGTCAAGCCGACCGGCGGCCGAGCGATGTCCGGGTTCCTCGCCACGACCCGCCTGCCCGGCACCAAGGAGTCCGGCGGTCTGCTCGCCCGTGCGCCGTGCGCCGACCTCGTAGCCGCTCACGAGTCGGTGTGGTTCGAAGATGTGCTGCTGCTCAAGGAGAGCACCAGCCTGAATAACCAGACCTACCTGACCGGCGACCTGTCGATGGCAGCTCAGGGGCAGGTCGCGGACACGACCCGAGAGGCGACGTTGCCTGAGGGGGTGTCGGTGCAGTCGGTCAATCGAGGCGTCGACCTGTCGCAGTACCGCGACACCGCCGACCATATCCTCGAGCGCGGCGGCGCGAACCATGGCCTTCCGCCGTCAGTGCTTCACCACCGGGACTCGTCGAGCGGCGCGGAGATCCACCTTCGCCGCATCCCGCTACACGAGCTGCGCGAGGAGCGCATCCCGTTCCTGCGCCGGGTCGAGCGGCGGCTGGTGACCATCATGGCCCAGGTCAACGCGGCCCGCCTGCCGGAGTTCGCGTTCGACCCGGCGGGCTGGGGCATCGACTTCGCCGAGGTGCAGCAGCCGCTCACCGAGGATGAGCGCGACCGCGTGTTCGAGAACCGGCGCCGGCTGCTGATGACCGACACGATCGAGGAGGAGCGTCGCCGCAACCCGGACGTCGTCGACGACGCCGAGGCGTGGAAGCGCATCGACACGCGGCTCGACAACGAAACGCGCCGGGTCCTGAGCCAGCGCGCGCTGATGCAGATCGGATCCGGAATCGATTCATCGGTGGAGACGCCGATGCCCGACCAAGCCGCCGTGTCGTCGGTCGACTCCATGCCGAGCGAATCCATCGAGCCGGCCCCAGCCGTCGACGCCAACGCCGCGCCGCCAGCCGACGCAACCGCCGCGACAAGCCCGGAGCTGAAACAGTTCAACGGGGCCCAGATCACCTCGATCGTCGAGTTGGTGCGGCAGGCTGCCGCCGGCGAGGTGTCTCGCGTGTCAGCCATCGCCATCCTGCGCATCGGGTTCGCGATGTCCGACGAAGAGGCGGCCGAGATCGTCGGCCCCGAGGACTTCAAGCCGACGGCCACAGCATCACCGGCGCCGAGTAATTTTGGCGCCGCCGATACGGACGCGGCATCGTCCGGGTAACACGCGACGCGAGCGGAAATCGCGGGACACGGGCAGACGGTCCGCCTTAGCGACCGGGACACCGAGGGAACCAAAATGGCCGACGAGAACAGCAACGCCAGCACCACCAACGAGCAGCCCGCCGCCGGCGAAGCTGCGCCCACCGCGACCACCGGGGCAACCCCCGCACCGCCGAGCGAGCGCACCTTCACCGAGGCTGAGGTCAACCGGATCGTGGCCGATCGCGTTGCTCGAGCGAAGGCGAAGGGACCCGCACCGACCGAGGCAGCGAACCAGGCGAAGCCATCCCAGCAGCCGGGCGAATGGATCAATGACTTCAACGATGCAGTTGACGAGGTCGCCGAAGAACTCGGCGTCCGCGTCCCGCTGAACATCAAGAAGCGCATTCGCGGGCCGTTCCAAGCGGAGCGGCCAGAAGACCCGACGGCGTGGGTCAAGGG
>NZ_JAGMXV010000430.1 GCF_018006725.1 Rhizorhabdus sp. | reverse complement strand
TATCCGCATCCATCCGCAATCTCTGGGGGCACCCGAGGGCCTGCGCTATGGCTTGGCACCGTTCCGCGCGCTCCTTCGGGCCTCTCCGGAGGCTCCCGGTCCGCCGTAGCTGGCCCGACCGAAACTCGATCGCGGAATTTGGGTCTATAGCCCGAACTTGATCACGTCGGCCTGATCAGCGCACTGGTAGCTGGTCGCGCAGTTTGTCAGGGAGCAGACGCTTTCCGTCTTGATTGCGACCTGTTTACGCTCTTGGCACAGTCTTTCAGCTCTAGTACGAACGTCCGCAAAGGCCTTTTCGGAATTCGGGTGATCGAAAGTCAGGTAGTTTGTGTCGGCACCAAAGCCCACGAGCATGGTATCGACGCAGCTTGAGAGCAGGAGAGCAAGAAAGAGTACGCGGATGATCATCATGGTGGGCACAAAAGGACAGGAATTTCAACGCCACTTCTCGAAGTATCACCGACCACAGCCGCTGTAGTCAATCATAGCGCCCATGGCGTACCCTGTCCCGCATCGTGCCTCGCTTCCTGTACCGAGAGAGGGATGTCCATGCCAAGCCGAATTTCATCTGTGGCGCCACCCAAAGGGGATGTCGGCGCACACCAGGAACGAACGACCGCCACCGTGGTGGCGACCTTTCGCTTCTACGAGGAGTTGAACGACTTCATCGCCCGTGATCGGCGCCGGCGGGAATTCGACTTTGACTGCGCGACGGACGCGACCGTCAAGCATGTGATCGAAGCCCTTGGCGTGCCGCATACCGAGGTCGAGCTGATCCTCGTCAATGGGGTTTCGGTCGATTTCGCCCGGCGCCTGCGACATGGCGACCGCGTCTCCGTCTATCCGAAGTTCGAGGCTTTCGACATCAGTCCCCTGCTGCGCCTGCGCCCCTACCCCTTGCGCGTCACGCGCTTTGTCGCCGACGCGCATCTCGGTGGCCTCGCCCACCTGTTGCGGATGGCCGGGTTCGATACCGTTTACGACAACGCTGCCGACGATGTCGAAATCCAGCGAATCTCCGGAAGCGACGAACGCATCGTACTGACCCGCGACCGTGACTTGCTCAAACGACGGGGCATCAGCCGCGGTTGTTACGTGTATGCGCAGAAGCCGGATGCGCAGCTCTCGGAAATCCTCACTCGCCTTGATCTTGCCGGCAGCCTGCGGCCGCTCTCCCGCTGCCTGAAGTGCAACGCGCCGCTCGTGTCCGTGGATAAGGCGCAAGTCATCGACGCGCTGCCACCCCGCGTGCGAGATCGCCAGCATGACTTCAGCACTTGCCAAGTATGCCGGCGCGTCTTCTGGGAAGGCAGCCACTGGCGCCATATGCGCGAACGACTGGCGAAGGCGGTTTCGGCGGCCGCGGGCGAACCGGAATTGCATCCAGGCGCCGACTCCTCGATCTTTCGGTAAGATGCTCGCTACACATTCCAGCCTCCGCCTTTCACCAGCGAGCCCTGTTATCCGACGGACCGACCCCATCATGAAAACTCTCCAAATCACCGAGGTGGACCGCGCGGTGTTCACCTCGGTTGCCAGCATGCCCGAGCCGCCGGGGACTATCGTGCGTGATTTCGACGCCCTGCTGGACGGCATCGGCAGCAACGGCATCCCGGTTTCAGCAAAAACTTGCGAATTCGCCATCGCCCGTCTGCCCGAACTCAACGGCTTACTGACTCACCCCGCCCCGATCGGCCTCAGCCGCGGCAGGCAGGTGTCGTATCCCCATGTGGATGGCTTGCACCTGCTGTTGCGCTTCACTCGGTTGGGAAAGGTGGATCGTTCGCTGCGCACGCCGCAGATGGTTCAGGACAAGGCTATGGTCGCCCGATGGCAGTTGCTCAACCCGACAGAGCGTTATTTCTCGCTGCTCGAACGCTGGTGGAACATTGCCGACTTCGAGCAGGAGCGTTTCGGTATGGCAGCCGACCGAATGGCGGAATACCGTTGTACCTTCCTGAAGCGCCACCGTCCTGGCAGTCGTGCGAAAGAGCGAGACGAAAAGTGGCAAGTGGCCATGTTGGGGGCGCTCGGCATGAAGCAGATCGCACTCATGCAATTGTTTGGCTTGCTCAACATTGCTTCGGAGCCCCCCGTACCCGGCAAAGGCTGGCAGATTAAGCGCATGGTCGCGACCCCGTGGGGACTATCCGCCAGCGCGACCTACCTTCAGGCATTCGGCGACACCTCTACCGACTTGTTGGAGCGTCTCTTCAACCCTACGGGCAAGAACTCGACCCCGGACGAGCTTGAGGCTGAAGAGGAAATGGAGCACCACCCCTTCCTGCTCTGGGCAAGCAGGGCGCTACCCTTCTTCCCAAACTGCCGCCACTATCTGGGAGACCCTGAGGCCGTCGAGCCGTTCCGCGGGAGTGTGACGTTCAAGGTTTCGCTCGGCTCGGATGTCTGGCGTCGCATCGTCATGCCGGCCGAAAGCGATTTCGACGATCTCGCAAGATTCATCCTCGATGCCTTCCAATTCGATGACGACCACCTCTATCAGTTTCGCTACCAGGACGAATACGCGACCCAGCGCACCTTCGATGACCCGCGCTGTAGCGATGTCGAGGACGACTACGCGGACGAAGTGACCTTGGGCGAAGCCGGGCTGTTTCCCCGACAGCTTGTCGAATTCCGCTATGACTTCGGCGACGACTGGCGCTTCGACGTGCTCGTGGAAAAGCTCGACGCCTCCGAAACGGGAGCGCAGCCTACTGTTCTCGCCAAAACAGGAAAGGCGCCACGACAGTATTAGGCGCTTAAGCGCCTGTTGAAGCAAACATGTTGGTGTTAGTGTTTGAGCCAGGAGCAACAGTGATGAGCAGGGTATCGAAGGTGCGACGCAACTCGCG
>NZ_JAGMXV010000429.1 GCF_018006725.1 Rhizorhabdus sp. | reverse complement strand
CGCCACACCCGTGCGACGGCAACAAGCCGCGCCAAGGCGGCGTTGCCGGGCATCGGAAGTGGAATGAGGAAGGACAGTCCGGCATGGCCGACCACCAAGCGCCAGCCAAACCTGTTGTGCTCATCACCGGGGCCACCGGCTTCATCGGCTCTGCGGTCGTCAGGCGTCTTGCTGACCCGTACACGATCGTGGCGCTCGACCGAGCAGGCCCCCCTGATCCGCCCGCGCCGGCTGAGGCCGTGGACTTCGACCTCGGGAGCGACGAGGGGGTCGCCGCCGCGCTTGCGGCCGTGCGCGACCGCTTCGGCCGCCGCATCGCCTCCGTCATCCATCTCGCCGCCTACTATGATGTGACGGGCGAGCCGAACCGGCTTTACGACGAGATTACGGTGCAGGGGACACGGCGGCTGATCGAGGGGCTGCAGGCTTTCGAGGTCGAGCAGTTCGTGTTCGCGAGCACAATGCTCGTCCACAAGGCAACCGACCGGCCCGACCAGACAATCAACGAGGACTCGCCGATCGAGCCGGCCTGGGCCTACCCGGAGTCGAAGGTGAAGACGGAAGCGATGCTGCGCGAGCAGCACAAGGACATCCCGGCCGTCTTCCTGCGCATCGCCGGTGTCTACGACGATGAGGGTCACCAGCCGTTCCTCGCCGAGCAGATCGCGCGGATCTACGAGCACCGGCTGATCGGCCACCTCTACCCGGGCATGCTGTGCGCCGGCCAATCGTTCGTCCACCTCGACGACCTGACCGAAGCCATCGCGCGTCTTGTCGACCGCCGGCGCGACCTGCCGCCGGAGCTGCCGCTGCTCATCGGCGAACCGGAGGCGCTTGGCTACGCCGAGGTTCAGGACATTATCGGCCGCACGCTTCACGGCGAGGATTGGGCAACCATCCGCATCCCGCGGCCGCTCGCCAAGCTCGGGGCGTGGGCGCAAAACGAGCTCCTCGACGAGGACAGCGCGATCAAGCCGTGGATGGTGGACGCCAGCAGCGACCACTACGTGCTCGACATCACGCGGGCCCGCACACTGCTGGGGTGGGAGCCGCGACATCAGCTACACGACGCGTTGCCGAAGATGGTGGAAGCGCTGAGGCGCGATCCGCAGGGCTGGTACAAGGCGAACAAACTCAATCCGGCGCTTGTAGCCTGGTATGGCAAGCGGCCCGCAGAGCGGATCGCCGCCGACGGCGCGGTGGCCCAAGACCACGCTGAGATGAGTCATCCTGGCGGGCCGCAGAGCGGCAAGAGCCACGCCGCGATGAATCATGCGCCGATCGGTCATGCCTCGCCCGATGATCCGCACGCGGGTCGTTCGGCGATGCCCGCGTTTGGTGATCACGGTGCGATGGCGCAGGGCGACGCGCACGCCGGCCACATGGCAATGATGGAACGCGACGACCGCCGCACCCGCTGGGCCCATTTCGCCGCTATCGGGCTTGGCGCTTGGCTGGCGGCGAGCCCGCTCGTCTACGATGCCACCACGAGCGAGGCGGTGAGCGCCGGCGTGCGCGCCGTCACCGCTGAGCGCGATCTGCCGTCCATCGAATGGCGCGCCAGTGCGCTCATGCTGAACGATCTGCTCACCGGCTTGGCAATCATGCTGTTCGGGGCGCTGTCGCTGTCGAAGCGCACCGCTTGGTTCGGGCAATGGGCAAACGCGTTCACCGGCGTCTGGCTGTTGTTCGTGCCGCTTCTCTTCTGGACCCCGAGCGCAGCGCACTACCTCAATACGATGATCGTCGGCGCGAGCGTCATCGCGCTCGCGGTGCTCGTGCCGATGATGCCCGGCATGAGCATGGCCGGCATGATGGACCCGAAGTCGATTCCGCCGGGATGGACCTACTCACCCTCGACTGACGCGCAGCGGCTGCCGATCGTCGTCATGGGGTTGATCGGCCTGCTCATCTCGCGCCACCTCACCGCCTACCAATTCGGCCATATCGACGAGGCTTGGGAGCCGTTCTTCATGGGCTCCCCCGCCGACCCTCGGAATGGGACGGAGGAGATCATCACGTCCGACGTATCGATGATGTGGCCGATCCCGGACGCGGGGCTGGGTGCGATCAGCTATCTGCTCGAGATCCTCATGGCGGTGATGGGCACGCGTGACCGCTGGCGCACGATGCCGTGGATGGTGACCTTCTTCGGCATCCTGGTGATCCCGCTCGGCGTCATCTCGATCTACTTCATCATCATCCAGCCGATCGTCATTGGCACCTGGAGCACACCGACGCTGATCGCCGGGCTCGCCATGCTCATCATGATCCCATTTGCCTTGGACGAGGTGATCGCGATGGGCCAGTTCCTCAACTGGGCCCGCTGCCAGGGCAAGCCGCTCATCCGCACCTTCTTCAAGGGCGATGCCGTCGATGGCGGCGGCGTCGACAGCTCGGATGCCATGGCGGGTCCGTCGGCCTTCTGGCGCGACACCACGCGCGGGATCACACTGCCGTGGACACTCGCGGCTTCGATGGCGATTGGTGTCTTCCTCATGCTGACGCGGCTGGTGTTCGGGACCACCGGCGCGATGGCGAACAGCGACCATGTCATCGGCGCCCTGGCCATCACCGTGTGCATTATCGCGACCGCTGAAGTGGCTCGCGCGCTGCGCTTCATCAACGCTGCCCTCGGCGCCTGGCTGGTTGCGGCACCGTGGTGGCTGGAGGGCCACGGGGCGCTCGCGGGCATCGTGAGCGTCGCGCTCGGCGTCGCGCTCATGGCGCTCAGCCTGCCGCGCGGCACACCCACTTACGCACCACCGGCCGGGACTTTTGAAACCGTCGGGCGACGGCACGTATACTCATCCCTCTGCGCACCGCAGACACCATCGCCCGGCGGATTTGCTCACGGC
>NZ_JAGMXV010000428.1 GCF_018006725.1 Rhizorhabdus sp. | reverse complement strand
GCGTGGTCCGCACGGTTATCGCCCGCGCACTGCCGATCCGGCGCGCGGCGCGGAGCATGCGCAATTCGGTGTCGAGGTTGAGGCCATAGCCCGACTTGATCTCGATCGTCGTCACGCCCTCGGCGATCAGCCGGTCGACGCGTGGCAGGGCGCCATCGACCAGCGCATCCTCGTCGGCCGCGCGCGTTGCCGCCATGGTCGAGACGATGCCGCCGCCGGCGCGAGCGATCTCTTCATAAGAGGCCCCCTCCAGCCGTAGCTCGAACTCCTGCGCGCGATTGCCGGCGTGGACGATGTGAGTGTGGCAGTCGATCAGGCCCGGCGTGATCCAGCGGCCGCCGCAGTCGGTTGTCGCGACCGGGTCGAAGCGGGGCGCATTAGACGCCGGTCCGGCATAGAGGATGGCACCGTCGCGCGCGGCCACCATGCCGTCCTCGACGACACCCAGCCCCGCACCGGCCATCGTCGCCAGCCGCGCCTGTTTCCAAAGACGGTCGCACCGCATGTTTCGAGTCTCCGCAGCCATCATTGCACCGCCTCTCAATAATGTATAGACATTATCGAAGGAGGGCCGGGATGGCGGACAGGCATTTTCATTTCGGTCAGGCGCTGCTGCCCGATGGATGGGCCGACGACGTTCGCGTCACCGTCAGCGAGGCCGGCTGGATCGAGCATGTCCGGGCGGGTCAGCCTGCCGAAGCCGGCGACGAGCGCGCGGCCATCGCCTTGCCGGGGCTGCCCAATCTCCACAGCCACGCCTTCCAGCGCGGCATGGCGGGGCTGGCCGAGGTGGCGGGGAACGGTCCCGACAGCTTCTGGACCTGGCGCGCGCTTATGTACCGCTTCGTCGAGCGGATGACGCCCGACCAGCTGCTTGCGATCGCGGCGATGGCCTATGTCGAGATGCTGGAAACGGGCTTCACCCGCGTCGGCGAGTTTCACTATCTCCACCATGACCGCGACGGCGCATCCTATTCGGACCCGGCGGAACTGAGCCGCGCGATCGTCGAGGCCGCGCGCGAGACCGGCATCGCGCTCACCCATTTGCCGGTCTTCTATGCCCAGGGTGGTTTTGGCGGACAGCCGGCGAGTGAGGCGCAGCGGCGCTTCCTGCACGATGTCGACGGCTTTGCCCGAGTGGTCGAGGCGCTGGGGCCGGTCGTGGCGGTGCTGCCCGACGCGGTGCTGGGCGTGGCGCCGCACAGCCTGCGCGCGACGACCGGGGAGCAGCTTCGCGCGGTCGCGGCGCTGAGCCCCGGCCCGGTCCACATCCACATCGCCGAACAGGAGAAGGAGGTTGCCGACTGCCTCGCCTGGAGCGGGGCGCGGCCGGTCGACTGGCTGCTCGACCATGCGTCGGTCGGCCCCGACTGGTGCCTCGTCCATGCGACGCACGTAACGCCCGAGGAGGCGCGACGGATGCGCGAGGCGGGGGCGGTCGCGGGGTTCTGCCCGATCACCGAGGCCAATCTGGGCGACGGTATCTTTCCGGCCGAGCAGTTCGGCGGCGCGATCGGGATCGGTTCGGACTCGAACGTCCTGATCGACGCGACCGAGGAGTTGCGGCTGCTCGAATATGGCCAGCGTCTGGCGCGACGGCGACGCAACCTGTTCGCCGAACCCGGCGGATCGACCGGCGGTGCGCTCTATCGGACGGCTCTCGCCGGCGGTGGTCAGGCGCTCGGTGCCGCCAGCGCGATCGCCCAAGGCCCGGCGGACTTCGTCACGCTGGACATGGACCATGTCTCGCTGGCGGGCCGGCGCGGCGACGCGATCCTCGACGGGCTGATCTTCGCTGCCGGATCGCGCGCGATCGACGGGGTCTGGCGACGCGGGCGGCAGGTCGTTAGGGGCGGTCGCCATGTCGAGCGGGAGCGGATCGCCGCCCGCTATCGCTGTACGTTGAAGGACCTGCTCGGATGAAGCGGATCTCGATCCACGACCGCATAAGGCAGGAGATCGAGGAGCACATCATGTCGGGCCTGTGGGAGGCCGGACATCGCCTGCCGCCCGAGCATGAGCTGATGACGACCTATGGTTGCTCGCGGATGACGGTCCACAAGGCGATCGACGGCTTGGTCGACCGCGGCCTGATCGAGCGGCGCAAGCGCGCCGGCAGCTTCGTCGCAGCCCCCACCGCGCACCGTGCCGCGCTGGAGATCCCCGACGTCTCGGTCGAGATCGCCGCGCGGGGGCAGGTGCACCGGCTGGGCCTGATCGAACGGGTCGAGCGCGAGGCCGATGCGCTCGACCGCGAACGGCTGGGGGTCGCGGGCGGGGCGGTGCTGTGGCTGCGCTGCCTGCACCGCGCCGATGATCGGCCTTTCGCGCTGGAGGAGCGGCTGATCAGCCTCGATGCGGTGCCCGCCGCCCGCGCCGTCGACTTCGCGGCCGAAAGCCCCGGCCGCTGGCTGCTCGGCCATGTCCCCTGGACCGACGCGCGCCACCGCATCGCCGCCATCGCCGCCAAGCAGCCCGTGGCGGAGCGGCTGGGCGTCCCGCTCGGCTCACCCTGCCTCTCGGTCGAACGCTGGACCTGGCGCAATGACGCGCGGATCACCTGGGTCCGGCTGACCTATCCGGGCGACCGTTACGCGCTGGAGGCCGGCTTCCTCGCCTGAACGCCTTTCGTCGGGCGCAACTGCACCGGCGCAACCATTACGCGCGCGGCGCATTCTTCTGCGACGGAGGCACGGCATGCGGCTCGACGACGAAAGAGAAAGCAGCAATTTCGAGATAAGATCGGGCGGCGGAGGCGGGGGCTTCGGGCTTCCGCTCGGCATCCCGCTGGGACGCGGTGGGCTCGGCTGCGGCTCGCTGTTCGTGATCCTGATCATATCGATGGTGCTGGGCATCAACCCGCTCTCGCT
>NZ_JAGMXV010000427.1 GCF_018006725.1 Rhizorhabdus sp. | reverse complement strand
CAACATCCCCTACTGACATTGATTACGCACCAGAACGACTCATCCCTCAAAAATGGTTCGGGCGACGTAAAACCATCGGAATTGGGCTCCCCGATTTGTTCAGATCGCCAGGATGAAGTTGATCCGGAACGCCCAAAGGCTCCTACCTTCATCCAGAAGCGGCGCTTTTCGCTTCTGCCCCTCGTCGGAGCCTTGGTCGGCGCCGTGCACGTGACGCAATCGCTCGCTTGACCCTATGGTCAGGTCTTCCCCGTGGAAGCCTATTTGTTCGCTCTGATGCCGGTCCTAGCCGCGGAGATTCGATGGCGCCTGACCCAGGCACTTCGGACGGCCGTCGCAACTCCGGACGCGGCAGCGGCGAGACCTGCGGCTGCGATCCGCGCTAGCCTTCTGCTCGATGTCGCAGCCGGAATTACCATCCCATCGCTTGTAGCCGGGGTGCTGGAACCATTTGCGACCGATTGACACCAGTTGGGAGGTGAGACCGGCCGTCAGCACCATCCGCCGCCAAGGCCAGTCGGGCTAGACCTGCTCGAACGCCGCTATGATCGGGCAGTGGAGCGTGTCGGCGGCAGCGCATTGGCGCGACAGGCCCATGAGCGCGCGCCGCGCCGCATCGAGTTCGGCGATCGTCTTTTCGATCGCCGCGATGCGCGCATCGGCCAGTTCGCGCGCTCGCGCGCGATCGCTCGACGCGTCGAGTTCGAGCAGTTCGGCGATCTCGGTGAGCGTAAATCCCGCTGCTTGTGCCGATTTGATGAAGCGCAGACGGCGCAGAACCGCCTCGTCGTAACGCCGGACTCGGCCTTCCGACGGGGCGCTGGCCGACTGAGGCGGAACGGGCAACAGGCCGCGGCGTTGGTAATAGCGGATCGTCTCGACATTGACGCCGCCCTGCCGGGCAAGCTGGCCGATGGTCATGTCACGCAAGGCCTTGACTCCGTACTATGGTACGGAGCCTATATAGCGGGAAGCGATCGGGAATCAAGAAAGGCGAATCGATGAATATGCAGGTTCAGCGCGCGAACGAAAGCGCGCCAGCGCACACTGGTGCGGCGGTTTCGGGCAAGCCGCGGGCGACCATCTATCGCATGGTGATGGAGCAGCATATCTGCCCCTATGGCCTGAAGGCGCTGCATCTGTTGCGCAGCCGCGGCTATGACGTCGAGGATGTCTGGCTGACGACCCGCGAGGAAACCGACGCATTCAAGGCGAAACATGGCGTCGCGACGACGCCGCAGACCTTCATCGAAGGCGAGCGGATCGGCGGTCTTGACGATCTGAGGCGCCATCTCGGTCTGAAAGTCCGCGATCCTAAGGCGCTTACCTATAAGCCCGTCATCGCGCTCTTCTCTATCACCGCGCTGATGGCGCTGGCCGCCAGCCAAGCGGTGTCGGGCACGCCCTTCACAATCCGTGCCGCCGAATGGTTTATCGGGTTCAGCATGGCGTTGCTTGCCTTCCTCAAGCTCCGCGACATCGAGAGCTTCTCGAGCATGTTCCTGAACTATGACTTGCTCGCCAAACGCTGGGTACCCTATGCTACCATCTATCCCTTTGCGGAGGGTCTTGCCGGCATCCTGATGATTTCTGGCGCGCTGAACTGGATATCGATTCCGGTGGCGCTGTTCATCGGGATCATCGGCGCCGTGTCGGTGTTCAAGGCGGTGTATATCGACAAGCGCGAACTCAAATGCGCCTGCGTCGGCGGCGACAGCAATGTGCCGCTGGGTTTCATCTCACTGACCGAAAATCTGATGATGATCGCCATGGCGCTGTGGATGCTGGTCGCGCCCGCCGCCATGACAATGGGCCATTCTTAACGGGTCCGGCGTAACCACGACGGGACAGTCGGCGAACAAGTGAGCGGGATCTCCACCCCGGTTTAGATTGACGCCAAGTTTGACAAGGATCATGCTTCGACCGTGAAACGCTGGCTCACCTTTCTACTTCTTGTCGGAGCCTTACTCGGCCTTCTGGCGCAGGAGACCGCATTCGCCTCGGCGCCCGCGCTCCCGTCGGCCGAGACGGCGTTCGCGGCGGCGATGAGCGACGAATGCGCGGAGATGATGGGGATTAAAAAATCCCAGAAGAGCGCTCCGTGCAAGGGCCTCACGCTCGACTGCATCGCCAAGATGGGCTGCGCGCTACCGCCCGCCGTCGTCTCTCCGGCTACCCCCCTTGCCGAAAAGACATTTGTCGCCGGCTCTTTCGATCCGCTTCCTGTCCGGCGCCTCGCCGGAAGAACATTCGGCCCCGAACCCGACCCGCCCCTATTTCTTGCCTGAATTGCCGACGCGCACCGGCTCGTCCCGGCGCGCGGTTTCACGCTTTTCAATCAAGGAATTCAACATGAAACCGTTTTTTGCCGTTGCCGCGCTCGCGGCAGCAACGCTTGCCGCTCCCGTCCTCGCCCAAGAACCGTCCGGCGGCCATCATGAATGGCAGACCCGCCAGGTGCCAGGGCCGAACAAGTCCAATACCACCTCGCGAGTCCGCGTCTGGGTCAAGGACAAGCCGGGACAGATGGCGCATTGCGACTGCGACATGATGAAGGTGAGTCCGGCGGACTGCATGAAGAATATGTCCGGCGACCAAAGGATGCCCCCGCAAGGGTAACGGTCTTTCTTCCCCGGCGTACAGACGCCGGGGAGGCTTTCGCCCAGTCCACAGCAGGGGGACATCATGCGCCCATATTTTACGGCAGACTTGCTTGCGCTGCCCTCGGCTCTTCACGCCGAGCCGCTGACGCTAGATTCGGCGCTCAGCCGAGCAGCATCGGAGGCACCCGAACTGCAAAGCCGCGAAGCGGGCGTCGACGCCGCCCAATCGGCGGCGATCGCCGCCGACCGGCTGCCCGACCCGAAACTCAATATCGTC
>NZ_JAGMXV010000169.1 GCF_018006725.1 Rhizorhabdus sp. | reverse complement strand
AAGATGACCTTCGCGAGCGTGGCGAGGGCCATGATGAAGCCGCCGCCGAGCAGCGCGGTGATGACGGGCAACCAGGCCGACAAGTCGGGCATCTCAGGGCCTCCGGGCATGGGAAAGGGCCCGCGCGGCCGCAGGCGATTAGAAAGGCGGTAAGAAGCGTCAGGTGTTGATCGTGACCGGAACTATTTTTCCCAGTCGACCATGGCCGCAGCGACGATCTCGCTGATAGTGGCGGCGGCGCGGATATGCCGTTTGGCGGCCTGGCGTTTGGCGTTGATCCCCGCCTTCAGCGCGTCGGCGGCGTCCGCCTGTTCCCGGATGCTCGCGACCACCTCTTTGACGGTCTGGCCGGTCGCAGCGCGCAGGGCGTCGAGATAGGGCGTGGATGGGGTTTCGCCGCGGGCCTCGGCCGCCTGCGCGGCATGGATATCGGCGAACGGGTCGGACAGGAGTTCGCGCGCCTCGCCATCGATCTTTCGGCACAGGTGGACCCGAATGGCCTCCAGATAGGTGTCCCGGCCCGGCGTCCCCGCCATGATGGTGGCGCCGTCGGCCTCGATCACCAGCAGACCCTTGTTGGCGTCGCCTTGGAGCGGAATCTCGCCTGGCGCAGAGGTATGCCCGACCGTGACGATGTCATCGGTCCGCTCGCAATACCGCACGAAATAATGGAACATATCGACCCTCACTTGTTGAACCGGCCCATGCCGAACATTGTCCCGTCGATGCTGCTCATCGCCACATTATCCATTCGGATCTGGAGCTTCACGACGCGGTTACCGGCAGCGATGCCCGTCGCGATCCGTTGGATGCTTGCGCTGTCGGTGCCCCAGCCGGCACCGCCCTTCGGCGAGCCGACCTGCACCCCGTCGACCGTGAAGCGAATTTGCCAGGCCTGCGGCAGGGTGCCGCTTGAATAGGCGTTCTGGACGTCGCCCCACAGCAGCAGTTCGCCAGCCACGCTCATGTTGACCGTGTACGTGCAGCGGTCCTGCCAGGTGTAAGATGGGCCACCGGTCAGGGTGCCGGAATCGGTGACGCCGAACGTCTTGGTCAGGCTGTTGTCGACGACCGCGCTTGTGGTGACCCGATTGGTCTTGACGGTGCCATCCGCGTTGAGGCCCGCTCCCACCCGGCCATCGTTGATCTCGGTCGGGATGTTGAGGATGTTGGTGGCCCAGTCGGCGCCGATCGTCGAGACGATCACCCAGCCGGAGCCATTCCAGCGGCGCAGTTCGCGCGTGCTGCTGTTGTACCAGAGGTCTCCGATCGCGGTCGCGGTCGGCGTGCTCGTCGAGAAGAACGTCGTTACCTTGCCGTCGGCAGTCGCTTGCGCGCCCGCGGCATTCGTGATCGCCAGCGCAACCCGCGTATCAGCGGTCAGAACCCAGACGCCGCTGCGGCGAGTGTAGAGCTTGTTGGTGTCGTTCGTGTCGAACCAGAGATCGCCTTCGCTCTCTCCCTGCCCTGAAGGCGGACTGTTCTGATAGAAGGTGTTGATCTTGCCGTCGGCCGTGTCCTGCGCATTCTCGGCCGCCGCGATCGCCGCGACCGCCTGATCATAGGCAACCTTGGCGATCTGGTTGAGCAGGGCCTGCCGGGCGATATAGGCGTCGCGGAACTTCGCGATGAAGGTCGTGCGAACTACCGGCGTGTCGCTGTCATAGTCGTTCCATGCCGGCGACAACCCGCCCAGATAGGCCGTCAGGTCAGCCAGCGCCGTGTCATAGGCCGTTTTCTGGGTGGTGATCCCCTGGGCGGTGGCACGGGCGTCGATGCCCGCCTGCTCGTCAAGCAGCACCGTGTAATCCTGCACGACGCGCGGCTTCTCGCTCCGGTCGAGGATGCCGTCGTCCACGATGCGGGTCAGTTCTTCCAGTTCGATCGCCGGGCTGGTGACGGGCCCCAGAATAAGGCGGTCGCCGACCACGCCCTGCCGGCGATAACTGACGGCCGCCTGATATTCGGTGGCGGGCAATATGCCGGGAATGATCTTCTGGCTGATCTCGGGCGGTTCTATCCCGGCGCCGACCCAGCCGTCGCCGTCCGGCATGCCGCTGGCGAATTCTCGATACTCGAAGATGATGGCGTCGGCGCTGGTGCTGTCGATCGCGCCGCTGATGATCAGCGCCGGCAGCGTAGTGCCGCCATCGGTGACCGATGATGCCGAAATCACCCAGGCGCCAACCGATGGGATGGGATTGACCGGCGGGCCGGTAACGCCGGGCGTCGGGGGCGCGATTGTGGTCTGACCCAGGGCGAAGGGGTGCTTCGCGTCCGTTTCGGATCGAGCCGAGAAGCGTGGGCAGCCGGTTGTCGGGTCGATCTCCCGGTTGGTGAGCAGCACCTTCTGGCCGTTGAGCCCGACCTCGGGCGTGATGACGATCAGCGCGTCGCCCGGCTTGTAGCCGATCCAGCGCGGCCGGAGCGGCATGGTGATCGGGCCGAACTCGCGGCTGTTCTCGATGCCGTAGCGGGCCAGCGTGGCGGCCTGTTTGATGTCCTGCACGAACGGATAATCGGCTTCCTTGGTCCGCTCGCCGCCGTCGAACTCGACATGCTCGGGCACGCGCACGGGCGCGGCCGAGATGACCTCCCAATTGTGCGCCTCGCTGCGATAGCGCGGGATGATGCCGTTGATGCGATCGCGGCGGGCCTGGGTGGCCTGGACGCTGATCGGACCGGACAGGTCGCCGATGGTGACCGTGTCGAGTGCGACCTTCGGGGCGTTTACGAAGCAGCTGATCTTCGCGCCGAGGGCCAGCGGTTCACCGCAGCCGGCCTGAAGAATGTTGACCAGCGTGTCCCACTTGCTGTCGGTCGAATAGGCAACGCCACCGATCTTCCAGCTGTTGAGGTCGGCGATGTTCGCCCCCTGCACGAAAGCGTCGACATCGATGCCGACGATCGGCGCACCGATGCCCAGCACCCTCTTCCCGTTCTGCCAGCGTCCCAGGCACCACGTCAGGGCGTGGAGATAGGGATTTTCGGAATAGACATAGGTCGACTCCTGCAGCGCGCGACAGGAGCCCGAGCCGCCCGGATAGGTGCTGTCCAGGCGCGGGTCATAGACCTTGACGCCCTTCACGACCCAGCCGGGCTTGGGCGTACCATTGGTGAACTTCTTGCCCTTCGTGTCGAAGCGCATCCGCCACATGGCCGCGGCATAGCCCGACAGCTTGTGCGCCGACGTCCAGCCTGGCGGGGTCAGCGGGTCAGCGGGGATGGACAGGGACACGGGCTCGGGCGTCTGGCCAAGCTGCGTCTTCTGCCACATGAAATCATTGTAGAAGCCCAGCGCGGAGCCGTTGATGTCGAACGGGACGACCACCTGATCCGAGTAGAAGTCCTCGATCTCCTCCACGGGACCGGCGCCGGACAGGATCACCACGAAGGTCTGGCGATCATTGTCGCCCTTGTCGTTCGTGTCGTTCGTGTCCCAGTAGACGATATTGCCGGCGTTCCACGTCCGGCCCATCAGATAAGGGATGCCGGCGCTCGGATCCGAATTGAACGTCGTCTGTGAGCCGGTTAGCGGTGGTCGCTTGGCCGTCAATCCAGCTGCCAGGGATAGAGCCGTCGATGCAACGCTAGCGACCGTGGCGATCGTCGACAGACTAACACCAGCAACAAATGTGCCGGCCGAGGCCGCGGCAATGGATGTGCCGGCGGTTAACGCAATGCCTGCGCCGACGCCCGTCGCGACCAGCGCGACCGCACCAACGACCAATGCCGCGGTTCTCAGGGTCCTCGACATAGTGCATCATTCTCCAGGAGAAGGAGATTCGGGATGGCGGCGGTAGCGCAGGTGTTGGCGGCGGCCTTGACGTTGGCCGGCTCGGAGCGAACGACGACACGCGTGGAGGTGGACGGAAAGGTCTACCGGGTTGCGGTTCAGGATGGTGCAGTGCTGGTCGCGAACAAATCAGCTGTCGTTATCTGGTCATTGGAAGAGCGCGACCGCCAGCGCACTGCGGTTTTCAAGGCGACCGGCTGCAAGATAGTCGACGAGTTGCCAGCGGCGGATGCCATCCTGCGCGGTCGCCTGTCCTGCCCTACCGGCGCGGGGTCGCCCGCCAAGCCGTGATGTACTCGATCGGCTGAAGCACGCCGGCCCCGACCAGATCCTGATGATAACCGACGCACCGGCCGTTCCCGAGGGCGACGAGTAGGGCGCCACCGAAATCATGTTCGCCGGGGATCGCGATGATATCGCCGACGACTGCTGCAGCCGGCGCGATCCGCTCCAGGCCATGCGCATCGACCGCCGCGCAGATGTTGGCGAAACCGCGATCTGCCAGCGCCTTCCGCGCCGAGCGCACGGTTCGGTAGCTTCCCTTCGCCGGCAACTTCACCCGATAGCCCAGCCGCCTGAGATGCGCCGCCGCCATGCGGACGCAGTCGCGCTCGCCGAACTTGAACGGCTTGTCGCGGAACTCATCGAGGGTTGCCTGCGCGGCCAGCCGGCGGCGCTCGGCCTCGGGGACGATCGTCATACCACGAAGCTTTCGGGAACGGAGAACTGGAACCCCCAGGGGGCATTCATCGTGTACGACACGGCTCGAGGCGGCGCCTCCACGCCCCAATAGACGCCTTGGGGAACGCCGGTCTGGAAGTCGAAGCCAAGCTCGCCGGGCCAGATCGACTTATGGAAGCCGGTCGACAGCCGGGCGCCTTCGTCGTCCGTGAAGAACCGCTCGAAGATCGAGGCGACCTCATATTCAAGTTCCCGGCTGTTCTCGCCGGCCGTCAGCACGGGCACGTCGAGTTCGCCAATGAACAGCAGGTGCGGCGAAGGAATGACCTGCCCGGTCGCCCGGTCGACGCCGCCCATGTAGATCGTCACCAGCGACCCCTGCATGTCAGGCCCCGCCAGGTCTGCCGCCGCCGCGTCGCTCGCCGGCAACAGCGTCACCGACAGCCGCGGAGCCTCATTGCCCATCCCGTCCGTCAGGCTGGAGATCGCGGACAGCGTCCCATAGGTCGGATCCTTGCCGACGAAGGTGCGCGAGTTGAACGACAGCTGCCCCGCGCCGTCGAGCAGGTTGACCTGATAGTCGGGCAGTTCGATCGAGACGGCACCGAAGACGGTCGGCGCTCTGCCGCGAAGGTCCGCATCCCATCCCGGAGTGAGATCGCTCATTATTCGGCCTCGGTGATGCGGAACTGGAGCCCGACATTGCGCGCGACGTCGACGCTCCAGCCCTGGCTGTTGCCGTCGGTGAAGCCCTCGATCTTCGGCGTGTCGATCTCGACGACCGCGCCATCGGCGTAGGAGACGCGCATCATCGGCTCGATCGACAGCGCTATCTTGCCGGCGCTGCTCGCGGTGCCGGCAGCCATCAGCATGTGCAGATAGCGGCGGCCGCCATGCACGACCGAGACCATCTGCCCGGCCTTGAACTTGCGCCCCGTCGTGACACCCCGGATGTTCAGCGTCGTGCCCGCCTGCCCGGCACCGTCGACCGCGCCATCGCCCGTGCCGTCGACATCGATCGTTTGTGGCCAGGGGAAGATGGCGCCCTCCTTCTTCCCCTTGATCAGCGCCGCGACCCACGCGGCGGCCTCGTCGTCGCTCGCCATCGTGTTCATGGTGACGTCGATCGCGAACCGGTCACCCAGCCGGTTGAGCTTCTGGTCGGCGCCGCCCAATGGCGAGCGGAGCACGCCTCCCCAGTCCAGATAGGCGGGATTGACCGCGCCGGGCCCCGGCGATGACGGAATGAGCACCGCCATCAGCCGCGTCCCAGCCGCTGACGACCGCGCCGACGCAGATCGGCCTGTGCCATGGCGCTACCGCCGGCCGCGCCGCGCTGGGCCGCGACCATGTCGCCCGAATTGATGCGGTCCCAGAACTCGGGCGTCATCAGGTTGCCCTCGAAATAATTGTGAATGGCGCCGCCGCCCATGTCCTGGCCGGGTTTGCGGATGTCAACGATCTCGCCTCGGGTGGCGCGGAACTGCACCAGGTTCCGGTCGATGCCGGACATGCCGCCCACCTTGAAGGAGCCACCCGTCTTGAAGCCCGGCATATCGCCGCCGCCCGTGCCCAATGTCGACGCTAGAAAATCATCGGCCGACGTCGTGCCGCCGCCGAATATCTTCCCGAACGTCCCGAACAGGCCGGTGAGCCCCCCGATTGCGCCGCCGAAGTCGCCGCGCTTGATGGCGCTGAGCATCCCTTGGAAGTCGCTGACGACGCTCTGCGCCATGTTGCCGAAAGCTTCAGCGGTGCGCGCGGTCGCATCCTCGGCGGGATCGACCATGTTCTGGTCGAGCCTGCCGAAATGCTGGCCTATGGCGTCGACCATGTCGGGCACATAGCTATGCCCAACGACCCGGTCCCAGAGTTCATAGAAGGCATCGCCGACCGCCTTGATCTTCGCCTTCACCGCGTCGAACAGTGCCGAGAGCTTCTCGCCGATCCACTGCTTCACACCTTCGTAAAGGCGCTTCAGGATCGGCCCGATCTTGTCCCAGTTCTGCCAGGCGACATAGACCGCAGCTGCAGCCGCGGCGATCAGCGTCAACGGCCCGCCGGCGATGGCGAGCCCGAGCAACGCGCGGCCGATCGTCGCGATGATTGGCACCAGCGTCGTGAAGATCGGGCCCAGCCGGGCGACAACCGCAATCACGGTTCCGAAGCCGCTGACGACACTGCCGACGATCGCGACGAGCGGGCCGATTGCGGCGACGACAGCGCCGACCGTGACGATGATATTCAGCAGCGCCGGGTCAAGTTCGGACATCTTGTCGACGAGGCCGGAGAGGCCGGACACCAGGCTCGTCACCATGGCGAGCAGACCGCTTTCGCCGATCTTGATCGCCAGGGTCTCCAGCGCGCCGCCCAGCTGCTCCATCTGGGCATTGAAGCCCTTCATCCGCTGCGCGGACTGCGCCGCGGCGTCCGTCTTCGCGATGCTGGCGGCGAGCGTGTCGAGCCCCTGCGACCCCTGCTGCATCAGCGACAGAGCGGCGCGAATCCCGTCTGCACCGAACAGGTCGCCCATCTTCTGGATGCGGTCCTGGTCGGACAGGCCGGCGAACTTGTCCTGAAGCTCCTGCGCGATCTCGGCCATAGACCGCATCTGGCCGTTGGCCTGGTAGAACTTCAGGCCCATATCCTGGATCACGCCGGCCGCCGTCGACGACGGACTGCCGATCGCCATCAGCATGGCCTTGAACGACGTTCCCGCATCCGAGCCCGAGCTGAAGCTCGACGAGATGGCGGCCAGCGTCGTCGTGAAATCCCTGAAGTTCACGCCGACCTTGCCGGCGACGCCACCGGCCTGCGCCATGGCCAGCTGAAAGTCGTTGAAGTCGAACTTCGACTGGTTGACCGAGCCGGTGATCAGGTTGACGACGCCGGGAAGGTCGGAGACCTGCATCTTGAATTGCGCCATCGTGTCCGTAAGCGCCGCCGCCGCCGGATCCAGTTCGGTGCCGGCCGCCGCCGCAAGGTCGATCGCCGCCTTCGCTGCGCCACCCAGGATCTGCTGCGCAGTGAGGCCGTTCTTCGCGAGCATGTCCATCGCGCCAGCCGCTTCGGAGGCGCTGAAGACCGTCGACTTGCCCAGATCGAGCGCGAGTTCGCTCATGGCCTTCATCTGCGCGCCCGAAGCCTGCGTCGAGATCGACACGTCGTTCATCTTCGCTTCGAAGTCGCCTGCGAACTTGACGATTCCGGCGCCCGCCGCAGCGAGGGGAGCGGTCAGGCCGACGGACATCGACTTGCCGATGTCGCCGATCTTGTCGCCGATCTTGCCCAGGTCGCGGCCGAGCTTGGTCATTTCCTTCTGGGCTTCGCTCGCACCCTTCAGGAACGCAGCTGTGTCGAGACCCAATATGACTCTGAGCTGGCCGATAATAGAGCTGGACATGCCGGCCTCCTATTTCCGCGTCAGAGCGCGCCCCCAGGCCGCCAGTTGGTCTTGCCAGGGCTTCGACTGGCCCCGCTTCGGCTTGGGCTTTTTCGGCGACAGCAGCGTCGACAGGCGGGGGAACTTCTTCACCCGGCCGAGTGCGGCGGTCATGTGGCCGATCGTGATGGCACGGTCGCTATCGACCTGGGCGCGCGCAGCGGCCCCTTCGAAGACCCGAGCAATCTCGCGCGGCGTCAGCCGCCAGAACTGCTCGGGATCGCGACCGATCTCGCACCATCTTACTTGGAGCCGGCCCCATTCCCAGACCGGCCCGTCGTCCGAGGGCCCGAGGCGGACGTGCCACCCTCCCCGGCATCGGGGAACGCTGCCTGCACGGCCCGGGTGATCAGTTCTCCGGCCTGGGCGAGACCGCCGAGCTCGTCGATATATTCGCCCGCCTTCTCATCGGTCAGGCTGGGCTCGCTGTCGGAGAGGCCGATGCGAAAGAGCTTGCGGACATCGCGGATCGACGGCTTCGCGCCGATGATCGTCGAGATCTCGGTGATGTCCTTCAGGTTGAACTCTTCCTCGATCACGCACAGCGCGTTCGTGGAATAGCAAAGGATGTGGTCGACTCCCTCGATCTTGAAGCCGACCTGTCCGCGCTGACGATTGGCGGCCGCCATGTTATGCGGCCGCCGTCAGGGTTGGCTTGCCGCTGACCTTGAAGGTGGCGGCGCCGGTCATGCGATCGTCGATCGGCGTGGCGCGCGAGTGCGAGGTGAAGAAGCCCTTGAGATCGAGCGTCGCACCGTTCGGGAACTCGACCTGCCATTCCTCGACAGCATCGCTCGCGAAGCTGTCGGCGATCTGGTCGTCGTCCGCCTCGCCGGGGATAAGGTTATAGGTCAGCGTGGTTTCGCCGCCGTCCTTGAGGCCCGGCTTATATTCGCGCCAGCCCTCGGGCGAGCTCATGTGCGTGAACTCGACCGCATCCTTCGTCATCTCGGGAGGGTTGAATTCGACGACCTCGGCGAGCGTGACATAGGTGCTTACGCCGGTCTTCTTCTTGAACAGGGTCAGGTGACCGATATCGGTGTCGGCAGCGGTAGCGGCCATGGCTATTCTCCCTCGCAAAATGACGAAAAATTGGACGGACTGTCCGTCACAGTTGGCGGATCACCCTCAGGTCGACGCTGGCGCGGTGATCGATGGCGCCGATACTCGCTTCGCCCTTCTGGGCTTCAACCTTGCTGTCCGCGTCGATGACGAAGACCCGGTATTTCTTGCCGGCAGCGACGTCGCGGAGGCCTTGGCAGAGAGCAACGACCGCGCGGCGAAGTCGGATGGCCGCGCCGGGGGTCTTCGCCCAGCAATCCACCTGCACACGAGCATCGCTCCAGATCGGGTTGCCCGTCATCTTCAGTTCGGGAACGTCGCTGATCAGGTGCAGCACGATGGCCGGCGCATCATCGCCCTGAGGCCGCAGTTCCCAATCGACGCGATTGCCAGCGATGTCGCTGATGCCCGCGGTCTCGAGCATCTTGGCGCGCAGCCATTCCTCCATGATCAGCCCTTTCGAGCGAGACGCTTGGCGTAGCGTTTGGAAGCGGCGGCGAGCGCACCCCACAGGTCGCGAGCCAGGCCGCCAAGCAGCCCGCCGCTATGTTGGTCCCACGCCTTGCGCATGTAACCGCGCGGCGGGTTGTTAGGACTGCCGAACTCTTGGGGCAGCGCTTGAGGATAACCATCGGCGGTCGGGCCCATATAGACTTCGACCGTAGCCTTGTCGGCAGAACGCTTGCGGCGCTGCCCGGGCGTGCCCTGCTTCGTGCCGACGATGATGCTGCTTTCCAGATCGCCCTCGTCGACCGGCGCATTGACCTTCGCGGTGTCCGCCATAGGCTGGAGCCGGCGCTTGCCGAAGCGGGTCAAGGTCGCTTTGCCTATGTGGCGCGGCAGCTGCCCCAGGGCCTCGTTACATTGGCGCAGGCCCTTAATCTGAAACTGGGTGCGGCTCATAGATCGGGCCTGCTAGCCGCGGTGATCTCACGAGCCGAGCGGCGATCATATCCGCGCGCTTCCTTGTTACCGGTGACTTCGAAGGTCTCGCCCTCGCACTCAAGGAAGTCCTTGCCGGTGATGGACAGGGTCAGGGCATCCCAGCGCATCAGGAAGCGGCTTGCTAAATCCTGCGCCTGTTGCCCGGCGCGAACTTGCTCGCCATCCGAGACGTCGACCTTCTTCGCCCAGCGGCGGCCAATCTCGACCGGAGCGCCCTGGACGCGCGAGAACCCATCGTCGACGATCGGCGCGCGCTTGATGATGACGAGACGATCGAGATCGCCGGCAGCGAGGCCAGCCATCAGGCGTAGACCTGGCGGGAACGGAGCAGTCGGTTTGCAGCTTCCGAAATCGCAGGCGCCGAATCGCGATGCTTATACTGGTCGCCCGTGATGAGCAGGATGGCCGAAATGATGTTGGCGGGTACCTGTTCGTATCCAGCATCATAGCGGATCGTCACGGCCTCGGGCTCATCGGCGGTGGAGGGCCAGCTTTTCCCAGCCCGGAGCGAGACGTGGCTGCCAGCCAGCCGATAGTCGCTGCTCGGCATGGTCTGCTCGATGCCAGCTGTGTCGAGATACTTCACGCTGACGATTGCCGCTACC
>NZ_JAGMXV010000168.1 GCF_018006725.1 Rhizorhabdus sp. | reverse complement strand
GGTGACCTCTTCTTCATTGGCAGGAGTCGGGGCGTCGCCCTGCAGCGGTGCGGGGGCCGGCTCCACCAGATTGGGCTGCGCGGCGATGGCGCCGCCGCTGGCAAACATGGGCAGGGTGGTCGCCAGGAGGAACAGATATGGCTTTTTCACGAATCCCCACATGACGGGCCGGCGGCATGATTTCCCGGCAGTCTGCACGATGCCCCTGCCGCCTATCGCACCAGCGCGCCGCCTGCAATGGGCTGCGCGGCGACCCGATCCTTCGGTACCGTTGCGACCTGCCCGTCGGCACCTTAGATGGAAGGCAACATTGACAGAAGGAAACCGCTTCGATGCGCATTAGTTTCGCCGACGTCCGGCCGAATGTTGCCCACACGCTCGCTATCGTGGTGGCGCCGGGCACCTTGCAGGGATCGGCGCTTGCGTCCCTGCCGGAGGCGGCTCAGTCGCTGGGTCGGGCTGCGGCTGCAGCGTTGCGGTTCGATGGCGAAGCTGGTGCCATCGTCGAATTTTTTGCGGAGTTGGACGGTGCTGCGCGCCGGCTTCTGCTCGTCGGCCTCGGATCGAAGAGCGATTATGAGAAAGCTGGAGCGGCTCTCGTCGCCAGGCTGTTGACGTCGGGCGAGAAGGCGCTGGTCGTCGATCTCGTCGGAGCGCCCGGTGCAAAGCCCGACGAGGCCGGCGCCGCTGTTGCGACGGGTGCCACGCTGCGCGCCTGGCGCCATGACAAGTATCGGACGAAGCTGGACGCCAAGCAGCGCCCCTCGCTCGACGAAGTCGTCATCGTCGGCGCTGGCGCCGAAGCGGAGAGCCGCTGGGCGGCGAACTCGGCGGTTGTCGAGGGCGTCGCCTTCACCCGTGAGCTGGTGACCGAGCCGGGCAACATCATCTATCCCGAGAGCTTCGTCGAACGCTGCCGCCCGCTGGAGGCGCTGGGCGTGAAGATCGAGGTGCTCGATCGGGATGCGATGGCGGCCCTCGGCATGGGGGCGCTGCTCGGCGTAGCGCAGGGCTCGGCCCGCGCGCCGCAGATGTTGATCATGCGCTGGGACGGTGGCGATGCGGGCAAGGCGCCGGTCGCTTTCGTCGGCAAGGGCGTCACCTTCGATTCGGGCGGGATTTCGCTCAAGCCCGGCGCCGGCATGGAAGACATGAAGTGGGACATGGGCGGGGCCGGAGCGGTGGCTGGGGTCATGAAGACGCTGGCGCTGCGCAAGGCCAAGGCCAATGTCATCGGCGTTTGCGGCCTGGTCGAGAACATGCCCGATGGTCTGGCACAGCGGCCGGGTGACGTGGTGACGTCGATGTCGGGTCAGACGGTCGAGGTGATCAACACCGACGCCGAAGGGCGCCTCGTCCTGTGCGACGCGCTGACCTGGGTCCAGAAGACCCATGGTCCGAAGACGATCGTCGATCTCGCGACCCTGACGGGTGCGATGATCGTGGCGCTCGGCCATGAATATGGCGGTATGTTCGCCAATGACGACCTGTTGGCCGATCAGTTGCTGGCGGCGGCGACGGCATCGGGCGACCGGCTGTGGCGGATGCCGCTCGGTGACACCTATGACAAGCTGATCGACTCGCCGATCGCCGATATGAAGAATGTGGGACCACGCGAGGCCGGCTCGATCACGGCCGCCCAGTTCCTCAAGCGCTTCGTCGATGAGGGCGTGCGTTGGGCCCATCTCGATATCGCCGGCATGATCTGGTCGTCCAAGCCGGGCACGACCTGGGACAAGGGCGCGACTGGTTATGGCGTTCGTCTGCTCGACCGCTTCATTGCGGATAATTTCGAGAATTGATCAGACTTGCCCGCCGAGCAACTCCCTGAGTTCGGCGGGCAGGTCGATGTCCTTTGCCAGGCCGGGCCGGTCGACTACGCTGACCGTCCGGCCTTCGCTCAAAGCTGAAATTAAGTGGGTCCGATAACTATCTGGGCCATAAGAAAAATCTATCGCTAGAGGTGGGCATAAAACCAGCGCGTTGGTCCCCGTGCCATGGCGATCGGGTGCTATCGCGACCTCGTTCCTTGTCGCCATCAGCGCCGCCAGATCAGCCGCCTCCAGATAGGGCAGATCGCAACTCAGCGTAACCAGCCGCTCGGCGCCCATTTGCATCGCGTGCTTTCGGCCTTGTGCGAATGCAGCGTTGAGATCATCTCCGCGGTCTTCGATTGTCTGGATGCCAAGCGTGCTTGCGATTTCGGCGAATTCGGACGAGCGCGTTACCAACACCACCTCATCTGGCTCGAACAGCTCACATACGGTTTTCAGAACATGGTGGAACATGCTCATATTCAGAGCATATCGTTCGGACAAGGATAGGTCCAACGAAAGCCGGCTCTTGCCCTCCTGCGGCGATCTGGCCGCCAGGATGCAGATATTCTTCATCGTCTGACCGAACGGGCAAATGCCAGTACTTCGCTGGCGAGCCGCTTCTGCCCGGCATCGTCACGCATCAGTGTGTCGGTCGCGAGCGTCGGAAGGCCCGTGCCTGAAGATTCCGCGTCCGCGTGATCGATGACGAGCGCGTCGACCACGTCGCCCAGACAGCTTATCAATCCCTGCGGACTGCAGGGAATATTAAGTTCGTTGAAGATCTTGGCAGCGGGACCTTTGATCGCTTCGCCACCGATGAAGGGTGATATGGCGAGCACCGGTGCAGGCGAGCGGCGCAGCCGGTCCCGGACGTCGCCGATCGCCAATATCGGGGCGATGCTGAGGACCGGGTTGGATGGGCAGAGGATGATCGCCTCGAGGTCGGGATCGTCGAGAGCCGCCGCGAAGGCGGGGGAGGGGCGCGCCGCTTCTGCGCCGTCGAAGTCGATGGATCGGAAAGCCGGCTCGGCGCGGCGGCGCACGAAATAGTCCTGAAAGGCGAGTGTGCCTTCATCGCTGTGGACGATCGACCGGAGCCGGTCATCGGTCGCCGCCACGATCCGGTGAACGATCCCCAGCCGCTCGCAGATATGGCGCGTGACCTCCGACAGGCTCTGGGTTTCGAGGAGCGTTCGGCGCAGGATATGCGTCGCGAGGTCGCGGTCGCCGAGATTGAACCAGTCTTCGCCGCCGAGCTCGCGGATCGCGGCCATGAAGTTCCAGCTTTCGCCTGCCAGCCCCCAGCCGCGCTCGCGATCGTTCAACCCCGCCAGCGTGTAGCAAACAGTGTCGAGATCGGGGCTTATCGGCAGGCCGAGATGCTCGAAATCATCGCCGACATTGACGACCACCAGCAAATCCTCCGGCGGCAGACAGGCAGCGAGGCCATTGGCCATGCGCGCTCCTCCGACGCCTCCGGCGAGTGCCATGATCATGGGAACAGGTCGAGATGCCGGGGACGGATCAACTCGGTGGCACTGCCGTCACGCTGCGCCAATCCGATGCCCCGGACGAGGACGATCGGGCGCCCCTCATCGGCCTGGCCCATGACCAGCGACGCAGCGGCAGCCACTTCGTCGGCCAGTCCGAGTTCGCTGCTCGCAAGCGGTCTCCCGTGAAGATCGGGCCGGCCGCGCAGGTCGAGCAGGCCGGGCATGCCGGCCACGCCGATCGCCGTCCCGGTCGTGCCGGTACGCCATGCGCGGCCAAGACTGTCGATGATCAGGACTGCCGGGCCGACACCCGTCATCGCCCTTAGCCCCGCGCGGAGTTTCGCAGCGCTCGCATCGGGATCGACCGGCAGCAGCAGGGCGGCCTCTTTATCCTGTCCGATATTCGACTGGTCGATGCCGGCATTAGCCAGCACGATGCCGAGACGATGCCGAACGATCAGCGCTCCCTTGCGCACTCGCATCACCTCCTGGCTTTCCGAGAGGATCAGTTCGACGAGGCGGGGATCCTTGTCGCACTCGGCCGCGAGTTCGATGGCTTTGGGGGAGGGGGCAACGTCTTCGAGCGCGATGAGCCGAGCTTCGGCCTTAGAGACGATCTTCTGGGCCAGTACGACGATATCGCCCTCGCAGAGCCGCTCGCCGGTCGAGTGCAGTGCATCGACGATGATCCTTGCCAGATCGAATCCGGGTTCGATCAGCGGCACCCCCTGGAGCGCGCAAAGTGTGACTGTGGCTGGGCGGGTCATGGGAATTCAGCAGCCGGAAAACCGGACCGAACGACAGACGCAGATCGCGCCGCTCGTTTCGGTTCCGTCAGTAGCCTGCCTCGATCGCGATGCGGATAGCCTCGGCGCCCGTCCTGACGCCAAGCGCGCGGAGCATCGCCGCACGGTGCATCTTGATCGTGCGCTCGGTCAGCCCGAGATCATAGGCGATCTGCTTGTTGAGCTTGCCGGCGGCCATGGCCACGAGCACTTCCCGCTGGCGATCCGAGAGGCCGGCGATCTTGTCATGGGCATTTTCGCGGCGCGGTGAACTGCCTAGCGCGGGATCTTCGATCTCGACCTGCGAACCGAGGAAATATTCGATCTCGCCATCGGCTCCGAAGATCGGCGCCACCAGAACAGCATTGCGAAACGGCGTACCGTCTTTCTTGTAGTTCAAGATTTCGACCATCACGGGGCGTTGGTTGTGAACGCCGCTGCGTAATGCCTGGGTCAGCCAGGGTTCGGTGTCCGCCCCGCGCAGGAAACGACAATTACGCCCGATGATCTCGTCACGAGCGTAGCCGGTGAGAGCCACGAAGGCATCGTTGCATTCGACAATGGGATTGTCGGGCAGGCGGGGGTTGCTAATGACCGCGGCGACCGCGCTCCCAGCTATCATATCAGAAACAGACATCTCGCCTTCCGTAGCAGTGATTTCGCCGCCGGATAATCCCCATGGCCCTTTGGACATGTTGCTGCATCGGCCCCCCTGTCGGCAAGACAAAGCTGCACCGGCATTACCGTTTTTCTCCCGATGCTCATGAAAGGGCTGTCCGATGAACTATTTCTCGCCCGGGCTTGGGGAAAAGGATGAAGACGGCAAGGTGATCGTCCCGGCGCATGTTCAGGACGCCATTCGCACCTTGATCGAATGGGCTGGCGACGTGCCGGAGCGCGAAGGTCTGCGCGACACGCCGGCCCGCGTCGGCCGCGCCTGGCGGGAATATTGCGAGGGTTATCGCGAAAATCCAGCACTGCACCTCACCCGCACATTCGAGGAAGTGGCCGGCTATGACGAGATTGTCCTGCTCAAGGACATACCGTTCCAGTCGCATTGCGAGCATCATATGGCTCCGATCATCGGCAAGGCCTCGATCGCCTATCTTCCCCGCAATCGCGTCGTCGGCATATCGAAGCTCGCCCGGGTTCTGCATGGCTTTGCCCGGCGTCTCCAGATCCAGGAGCGTCTGACGGCAGAGGTTGCGCAATGTATCTGGGATAATCTCAACCCCCACGGCGTCGCGGTCGTGATCGAGGCTCAGCATGGCTGCATGACCGGGCGGGGTGTCCGGACACCGGGTGTCGGCATGGTCACGAGCCGCCTGCTCGGCTGTTTTCTGGAGGACAAGAGCAGCCGCAAGGAATTGCTGTCGCTCATGGGATATTGATGAAACGGGTTGCTATCGTCGGAGCCGGCATCGCTGGCCTTGCCTGTGCCAAAAAACTGCAGGAACGCGGAAGCGAGGTCGTCCTGTTCGACAAGGGCAGGGGGACCGGCGGGCGCATGTCCAGTCGCCGCGTCGACACATCGCAGGGCGCCGCCAGCTTCGACCATGGTGCGCAATATTTTACCGTTCGGGAAGCCGCCTTTCTCGACGAGGTTCAGCAGTGGCACAAGGCTGGGCTGGCCGAGCCCTGGACCGAGGCAGGTTCGGACGCGTGGGTCGGCGTGCCCACGATGAATGCGCCGCTCAAATATCTGGCCGAACGTCTCGACGTCCGCCACCTCCATCATGTCGACGGCCTGATGCGCGATCGGGATGGATGGTGGGTCAAGGTCGGCCCGGAGAAGCAGGGGCCCTTCGATGCCGCCATAATCGCGGTGCCGGCCGAACAGGCCGCGGCGCTGCTGGGCCTTCATGACATCGCCATGGCGACCCATGCGATGATGGCGCGGTCGCAGCCCTGCTGGACCGCCATGATCGCTTTCGGTGACCGTCTGTCGATCGACCACGATCATCTGCGCAACCGCGGCCTGATCTCCTGGGCCGCCCGCAACAGCGCCAAGCCCGGCCGCAAGGGGCCTGAAAGCTGGGTCGTGCAGGCCGGCGGCAACTGGTCCGCGCGCAATGTGGAGATGGAGGCGCCGGTGGTGGCCGGCGTGCTGCTCGACGCGCTCGTCGCCGAAGCCAAAACCGCTGCCCCCGAGATACTGAGCATCACCGCCCACCGCTGGCGCTTCGCGATGACGCGCGGCGCCGATCAGGGCTCGCTCTGGAACGCCCGCCTTCAGCTCGGCGCCTGTGGCGACTGGCTGCTCGGCCCTCGCGTCGAGTTCGCCTGGCTATCGGGCCGCTCGCTTGCCGACATGATGACCCAGGGAACCGTCGACCGCGCTATGGCGGCGTTGCGCCCGCACGTCTGATCCCACGAATAGTGCGTCCCCGCCGGACGGGTTATGGCGAGAATAGCATAAGCTATCGTGCGCGCTTCGGCGGTGTTCTGCTCGAGCGCTTTACGTTGCGCTTCCCTGCTATATTCACGAGCCGCCGAAACGTCGGGCATTCCATGTGGGAGGGGGCGGGGCAAGCAGCCACATGGCGGAGTGTGTCGCGCAATGCGATCAGCTCGAGGATTTGGCGGTCGATCTCATTGGCCTTAGCGTGAATGACGTCGCGCGGAAGCTTCGGCGCCCCTTCCTGACTGAACATTCCGCCAATCTCCTCCAGAGAAAAGCCCGCCGCTTTTCCCATCCCGATCAGCTTCAGCTGCAAAAGCACATCGGCCGAAAATTGTCGGCGCAGTCCGTGGCGGTACATCGAGGAAATCAGACCAGCCTGTTCGTAATAGCGTAACGCCGAAGGCTTGATTCCGCTCCTTTTTGCGACCTCTCCGATATCCAGAAATTTCATGCTTGACCTCAACTTGACTTGAAGTGGCAGCCTGCTCCCGAAACGATGGTCAGGCAAGGAATCAAGCTCATGGAACGAACGGCGCGGCGCTCACTCAACAATATGCAATCGACGAACATAATCCCACTAGCCCTCGCAATGCTGCTGGCCTCGCTGGGCACGAGCATCGCAAATGTTGCATTGCCGACACTGGCGGAGGCCTTTTCCGCGCCATTCCCAAAAGTGCAGGCAGTCGTCGTCATCTATCTTGCAGCGCTGACGGTCTCTGTGGCGACCGCGGGGAAGCTGGGCGACAGATACGGTCTGAAGCTCATGCTCATCGCCGGCCTCGCCACATATGCCGTAGCCTCGGTGCTGTGTGCCGTTGCCCCGACCCTGCCGCTGCTTATCTGTGCGCGAGCGCTTCAGGGCGCCGGTGCGGCATTCCTGACAACACTTTCCATGGCCCTGATGCGTCAGACGGCGAGCGAGGCTCGGATAGGACGCGCCATGGGTATGCTCGCTACGGTATCCGCGCTCGGCACGGCGCTCGGTCCGTCAGTCGGTGGGCTGCTGATTCCAATGACCGGATGGCGAGGCATCTTCTGGATTCAGATCCCGCTATCGGTTCTGGCGCTGGCATTGGCAGTAAAAATGCTTCCCGCAGATTCCGGCAAGATTAGAGCGTCGTCCCTGAGCTTCTTGGCGCTCATGAACTGGTCGCTTGCGTCCAACCTTCTCGTCAACGCCGCAGTCGCTGCTGTGATGATGACGACATTGGTAGTCGGCCCCTTTCTTCTGGGTATCGGATTCAGGCTGACGGCAACGCAGGTCGGATTTGTAATGGCAGTCGGGCCCGTGCTCTCGATCTTCATCGGATTCCCATCCGGACGAATAGTGGATGCACTGGGCAGCCGCCGCGTACTGACCACGGGGCTTGCCTTGCTGGCGGCAGGAGCCTTCCTGTTGGCGGGCTTACCGCAGCGGCTCGGCGTAGCGGGTTATATGCTTTCCATCATGGTGCTGACGTCTGGCTACCAACTTTTTCAGTCTGCCAACAACACGGCGGTTCTGGCGGAATCTGCAAGCGATCAGCGGGGCATGATTTCCGGACTGCTCAACTTGTCGCGCAATGTCGGCCTGATCATCGGGGCGTCCGTGATGGGAGCGATCTTCGCCTTCGGCGTGGGGACGGAGGAGTTCGCTCACGCCGCGGCTTCCGATATCGTTTCGGCAATGCGGCTGACCTTCCTCGTCGCTGCGGGCACGATGCTTGTTGCAATCGCAATCATGATCGAGCGTCATGCCTCGGCCGGACGCCAGCCGTGATCTCCATGGCCTGCGCGATCAGGCATCCGGACGAGACTAATTCCACCTATGTCTCATTGGCGCGCCCGACAGGATTCGAACCTGTGACCCCAAGCTTAGAAGGCTCGTGCTCTATCCAACTGAGCTACGGGCGCGCGCAGCGATGCCGATAGCGTGGATTGCGCACGGATGGAACGTGGTTAGTGTGGCGACATGATCGAAAGCCACGCTGCCGCGCCCGCTGTCCAGGATGCCGAGACCTATAAGGGACGGCATTTTCGCTATTTCGATTTCGTGATGGCGGCGTTCGTCACCATCCTCCTGCTGTCCAACGTGCTGGGTGCGGGCAAGGTGGCGACGGTCGATCTGCCGGGAATCGGTGCCTGGCCGTTCGGCGCGGGCATCCTCTTCTTCCCGATCGGCTATGTCCTCGGCGACGTGCTGACCGAAGTCTATGGCTATGCCCGGGCACGGCGCTGTATCTGGGCGGGCACGATGGCGCTGCTGTTCATGGCGTTCATGAGCTGGGTCGTGGTGGCACTTCCGCCCGCTGCCGACTGGACCGGGCAGGCGGCTTATGAGCAGGTGTTCGGGCAGGTGCCGCGGATCGTCTTCGCGTCGATCACCGCCTTCTGGGCGGGCGAGTTCGTCAACAGCTATGTCCTCGCCAAGATGAAGGTCGCGACCGGCGGCAAGCATCTGTGGATGCGGACGATCGGCTCGACTATCGCCGGTCAGGGCGTCGACAGCCTGATCTTCTATCCGCTCGCCTTCTGGGGCGCGGTGGGGTGGAGCCCCTCGCTGGTGCTGAAGGTGCTGGTGACCCAATGGGTGCTCAAGGTCAGCTGGGAGGTACTGCTGACGCCGCTGACCTATGTCGTGGTCAATTTCCTCAAGGCACGCGAGGGCGTCGACCTGTTCGACTCTCACACCGATTTCACGCCGTTCCGCACGCAGGTGTGATCAGGCGCTTCGCGGTCCCAGCAGAATGACAGCCGCCCCAGCGATGCAGAGCAGGGCACCGAGCATATCCCATCGGTCGGGCCGGGCGCCCTCGACCGTCCACATCCAGCCGAGCGAAGCGCAGATATAGACTCCGCCATAAGCGGCGAAAGCCCGTCCGGCCGTCTCACTCTCAATGCGGGTGAGGAACAGCGCGAACAGGACGAGAAGTGCCGTGCCGCCCAGCGCCCAATGGATCGGCTTGCCGAGACGGAGCCACGCCCAGAATCCGAAGCAGCCGGCGATTTCGCAGATCGCAGCCGCCAGATAGGCCGGCAGCGTGGCGGCGGTCATGCGACCGGAGGCGCCTGTTCGTCGAAGCGGGGAATGTTGTCGGAGATGCAGGCCCAGTCGGGCGCTTGCGAGGTCCACAGCGTCATATCGGGGCCGATCAGATCGGGGTCGTCGAGTGCGCCGATCCGCAGGAAGACCAGATGCGGGCGTTCGAGCGCTTCGCTGGTGAGAGGCGTCCCGCATTTCGGGCAGAAGCCGCGCCGCATGTGATTGCCGCTGTCGGCAATCGACTCATGATAACGGATATGGCCGGTCCAGCTGACCTTGTCGCGGGGGAAGACGACATTGGCGGTGGCGGTGCCGCCGCCGAGATATTGGCAAAGACGGCACCAGCAGGTGCGCGCGCCGAGCGGGTCGGCGGTAATGGTGAAACGGACCGCTCCGCAGAGACAGCCCGCTGCGTGTGTCACGCAACCGTCTCCAGCAGCCCTTCGAACAGGCGGCGACCGTCGTCATTGCCATGAGCGGCTTCGATCACGCGCTCGGGGTGGGGCATCATGCCCAGTACATTGCCGCCATCGTTGAGAATGCCGGCGATGTTGCGTGCAGACCCGTTGACCGGTTCGGCATAGCGGAAGGCGACGCGGCCTTCGCCTTCGAGGCGATCGAGCGTCTCGGCGTCCGCATTGAAATTGCCATCATGATGCGCGACCGGAAAGCGGACCGTTTCGCCCTGCGCATAGCGCGCGGTGAACGCGGACTGGCTGTTCTCGACCGTCAGCGCGACGTCGCGGCACACGAAGTTGAGGCCCTGGTTACGCATCAGCGCGCCTGGCAGAAGGCCGGCCTCGGTCAGGATCTGGAAGCCGTTGCAGATGCCGATCACCGGAACGCCGCGACCCGCTGCGTCGACGATCGCGCGCATGATCGGCGAACGGGCCGCCATCGCGCCCGAGCGCAGATAGTCGCCATAGGAAAAGCCGCCGGGGACTGCGATCAGGCCGATGCCGTCGGGCAGTTCGGTTTCGCGATGCCACAACATCTCCGGCGCGCGGCCGTGTTCGATCACC
>NZ_JAGMXV010000167.1 GCF_018006725.1 Rhizorhabdus sp. | reverse complement strand
GTGCATATCCTCGCGAAGCCCACGCGGCCCGACATCGCCACCAACCTCGTCATCAACACCGACCGGCGCACCTATCACTTGGAGCTGCGCGCGACGCCTTCGACCTACATGGCGTCGGTATCCTGGACCTATCCGCACGACCAGCTCATCGCGCTGCGCAGCGCCAATGCGACGGCAGCATCCGCCGCACCCGCAGCGAGCGGCGTGGACGTGTCCGCGCTCAACTTCCGCTATCGGATCGACGGCGACCGAGCGCCGTGGCGTCCGATCCGCGCGTTCGACGATGGCCGACAGGTCTTCATCGAGTTTCCGGCCGGGATCTCGCAGGGCGAGATGCCGCCGCTGTTCGTGACCGGCGCAGCCGGCGACGCCGAGCTGGTCAATTACCGCGTGCAGGGCCGCTACATGGTGGTCGATCGCCTGTTCGCCGCCGCCGAGCTACGCTTGGGCGACCGGCGCAGCGAGCAGCGCGTCCGCATCGCGCGCAACGATGGGCGGGAGCGGCGGCCGTGAACGATCGCACCGATATGCCCGCCGCCGAGCCGGCAGCACCGCAGCCGGCGCCTGCCGATCCGAGGCCATTCCAGCTTAGGGGCGACCCGCCGCGCGTGATGCGGCTGTCGCGCAAGGCGCTGAGCGTCATGGGCGTCATCGCCGGGCTCGGCATCGGCGGCTCGCTGATCTACGCGCTCAAACCGGCCGGCGAGCGGCGGGCGGAAGAACTCTACAACACCGAGAACCGCGCCACGGCCGAGACGATCACGTCGGGACCGCGAGACTATGCGCAGGCGCCGCGTCTCGGCCCGCCGCTTCCGGGCGATCTCGGCCGACCGATCGTGTCCGCCCAGCAGCGCGGCGAGAACGTGCCGGTGCCGCCGGTCGGTGCGCAGCCGGGCCACCCTGATCCCCGCGCGCAAGCTGAGGAAGCCGCCCGGCAGCGCGCGCAGCAAGAGCGCGATGCTGCGCGCATGAGCGGCGTGTTCCTCGGCGGCAACGCGGGCAACACCGGGACGGCGGGACTTCCATCGCTGGTCCTGCCGGGGCAGGACGCGCCGCAGCCGGCGCAGCAGCAGGCGGCCGTAGCCGAGGGCGATCAGGCCGGCAAAAGGGCGTTCATGGCGCAGGCATCGAACCAGCGCACGGTGAGCGCCGAGCGGCTAAGCGCTCCAGTGTCGCCCAACATCGTGCAGGCAGGAAGCATCGTGCCCGCAGCGCTCATCACCGGCATCCGCTCCGACCTTCCCGGTCAGATCACCGCGCAGGTCACGCAGAACGTCTATGACAGCCCCACCGGCCGCATCCTGCTCATCCCGCAGGGCGCAAGACTGATCGGCGAGTATGATAGCGAAATCGCAGCCGGGCAGACCCGCGTGCTGCTTGCCTGGGATCGGCTCATCATGCCGGACGGCCGCTCGATCGTTCTCGAGCGCCAGCCCGGCGCTGACGGCGCGGGGTTCGCCGGGCTACAGGACCGGGTGAACCAGCATTGGGGAAATCTCCTCAAGGCCGCTGCGATCTCGACATTGCTCGGCGTCGGCGCCGAGTTGGGCGTGGATGGCGATGACTACCTTACGCGCGCGATTCGGCGTGGCACGCAGTCAACTGTTAATCAGAGCGGCCAACAGATCGTGCGACGGCAGCTTAACGTGCAGCCTACGCTCACCATTCGGCCGGGGCACCCCTTGCGCGTGGTCATTACGCGCGACCTCGTGCTCGCACCCATCGGAGGACCGCGATGACCAAGTTGAAGCTAGGGCCGCTCGTCGACGACCGACCCGTGAAGCTGACCGTGGAACTGCCCGCCGCTGTCCACCGCGATCTCGCGGCTTATGCCGCCGCCCTGGCGGCCGAAAACGGCGGCGATGCAGTAACGCCGGAAAAGCTGGTCGGTCCAATGCTCGCCCGGTTCATGGCGAGCGACCGAGGATTCTCGCGCGGGCGGCGAGGCGCGAAAGGCTGAACGCCGCCGCGCTGTTCAGTTGCCGAGAAACTTCCTCCGGCGCTCCGCCGCATCGACCTTGATGATCGCTTCTTCGGCCGTCGCGCATTCGCCGCCACGCACCGCGCCGTCACGACACCCGGCCACTACCTGACGCGCTTCGTCAATGTGAGCGACGAAATACTGCGTGCCGCGCGCCTCGGCAGGCGCCGCTGGCGCTGGCAAAGTGGCAGCAATCGTATCGGCAGGCTGGATCGGCGAAATCACCGGCCGCAAGACGAATCCGCCCGTGAAGCCGATGACCAAAGTGACAAGCACGATGATGACAGTCTTGCCTTGCGACATGGCGATGAACTCCGAGAACTAGCTACCTATATTACTGGAATTTCTCCGAGAAATCAAAATACAGCGCATAGCGCGTCTTGATGAACCCGAGGAACCGCCGCAGCGCGGGGTTCCCGTTATCGTCTCGCCAGCAACCCGAATATCCGGTCAGTGCCGGCCCTTGTTCGCCGTGAATCGGTCGATAGACGACATCGGGGTAGTGGGTGCCCGTCGAGCCCTCGCAGACGATGCTCACACCTGAGCCACCACCGAGGACGCTCAGGATTGTCTCGCGACTCGATTGGTGCATTCTGATGTCCGGTTTGGCGCCGAACATTGACAGCCGCCCAAGCAGCATGTCCCGGATTTCGGTGCCGGGATCGGCTACTGGTAGCATGAAACGCTCGCCTCGAAGATCGGTCCAATGAACTATCTCCCTCTCCGCCAGCGGGTGCGATGTGGGCAGCGCTACCAGCAATCGTTCGCTCCACAGCGGCTCACAGCGGAATCCATCATGGCTGACCGTGCCCATGAGAATCGCGATGTCGATCTCGCCAGTATCGAGTCCGGCGAGTAAAACACTTCGGTCGGCTTCTACGCACTCGACTTCGACATCAGGATGTGCCTCACGCCAGCTCATCATCGTCGCTCGTAGATTGCCGGCGGAGACGGAGCTGTTGTGGCCTAACCGCAGGCAGCCCGCCCGTCCTTGGCCGGCAGCCCGCATCATCGCAACGAGCTTGTCAGCGCTGGCAACCATCGGCTTTGCCCCGCGTATGAAAGCACTGCCGGCAAGTGTCGTGGTCACGCCGGAACGAGAGCGCTCGAAGATCGGCATACCGATGGAGCCCTCCAACTTGAGGATGCTCCGACTAAGCGTCGATTGCTCAATGTCGAGTGCTCGGGCAGCCCGATAAAAGCTCCCGTGATCGGCGGCCGCGATCGCATAGCGCAGTTGGCGGATGCTAAAGGGCATCGCTGCGGCGGGCTACAGGATCACGATAGGCCAGCAACCGAAGCGCGTTGAACACGACGAGCAGCGTCGATCCTTCGTGCATCGCTACCGCTGGACCGATACCGAGCCCGAGGATGGTGGCGGGCACGAGGAAGGCGACCACGCCTAGGCTCACAAAGACGTTCTGGCGGATTACCCATCGCGTGCTGCGGCTGAGTCCAACCGCAAACGGTAGGTGGGCCAGATCATCCGCCATCAGGGCCACGTCGGCGGTTTCCAGCGCCACATCGGACCCAGCGGCCCCCATAGCGATGCCGACCGTAGCCGTCGCCATTGCCGGGGCGTCGTTCACCCCATCGCCGACCATCGCGACCTTGGTTTCGGCGCGGAGCTTCTTGATCGCCTCGACCTTATCCTCCGGCATGAGGTCGCCCCACGCCTCATCTATGCCGACGTCTTTGGCAATGGCTTGGGCGGCGCGCTGATGATCCCCCGAGATCATAATCATTCGTTTGATGCCGATTGCGCGCAACCTTTCGAGCGCATCCCGCGCCGCCTCTCGCGGGGTGTCGAGCAGGCCGATGGCGCCAAGGTCTTTGCCGGCGCGGCGAACGACCATGCTCGTTTGGCCGCCCTCGCGCAGCTTCTCGATCGCGGCCGTCATCTCGGGCGACAGGGGCGCCACGCCGTCGGCGCCGAACATTTCTGCCTTTCCGATCAGCACCTCATCAGCGCCCACCACGGCTGACACGCCGCGCCCCGTGAGGCTCTTGAGGTTGTCGGCCTTCGGCACCGCCTGATCGCCAACATGGTCACGGCCGTCGCGGGCGATGGCTTGGGCAAGCGGATGATCGCTCAGTGCTTCGACGGCGACGGCGACCGCCATCAGGTCTTCCTTGCTCACGCCCGCGACAGGGATGATTTCCTGTATGCGGGGCTCGCCCTTGGTGAGCGTGCCGGTCTTGTCGAACGCGATGGCATCGAGCGAGCCGAGCAGTTCGAGCGGAGCGCCGCCCTTAACGAGGACGCCCCCGCGCGCGGCACGGGCCACGCCCGAGAGGACCGCGCTGGGGGTGGCGATGGCGAGTGCGCAGGGGCTTGCGGCGACCAGCACCGCCATCGCCCGGTAGAAGCTGTCGCGGAACGGCTCATCAACGACTACCCAGGCAAACAGGAGCAGGAAGGACAGCGCGAGCACCGCCGGCACAAAGAACCGCTCAAATCGGTCCGTGAAGCGTTGGGTCGGAGATTTCTGTGTTTCGGCTTCACTGACCAGCTTGACCACCTTGGCGAGGGTGCTTTCGGTGGACAGCCGGGTCACTTCGATTTCGATGAGACCACTGCCGTTGATCGTGCCGGCGAACACCCGGCTGGCCGCATCGAGCCGATCGGGATTGGCGCGGGCCGCCGCGTCGTCCTGCACAGGCCGCTTATCGACGGGCATACTCTCACCCGTGACCGGGGCCTGATTGATCGCGGTGATCCCCTTCACGATGAAACCATCCGCCGCAACGCGCTCATCGGGCTTCACGATGACGACATCACCGAGCTTGAGATCCTCAACCGGAACCTCGCTCGTGCCGCCATCGGAGCGGCGCACCATTGCGGTGCGCGGCGCCAGTTCGGCCAGTGCCTCGATCGCGCGCTTAGCGCGGCCCATTGCGTAGTGTTCGAGCGCATGGCCGAGGCTGAACAGGAATAGCAGCAGCGCGCCTTCCGCCCAGGCTCCCAGCGCAGCCGCGCCAGCGGCGGCCACCAACATCAGCGTGTCGATTTCAAACCGCTTGAGGCGTAGATTTTCGATCGCTTCGCGAAGTGTGTAGAAGCCGCCGAATCCATAGGCAGCGATGTAGAGCGCGAGCGGCAACCAATCCGGCGCGCCGGCCACCAGCTTCTCGATGGCGAAGCCGATCGCCAGAGCCGCGCCGCAGGCCAGCGCGAAAATCAGCTCCGTATTCGGCCCGAGCAGGCCGCCATGGGCGTGATCGTGGTCATGCTTCTCGCCGGCAGGATGGTCATGATCCTTGGCGTGGTCATGCGTCGGCGTGGCCGGGGCCGGCGTCAGCGCCTTGTCGCCGATCGGTCGCGCGCCGGCCTCGCGCAGCGCGCCCAGGATCGCCTCTTCCGACGTCGCCGACTTATCGAACTCAACCCGCACCAGGCCAGAAACATTCGCCTCAGCTTCCAGCACGCCGGGAAGGGCGCGAAGCCGGTCGCCCAGGGTGCGGGCGCGACGCTGATGGGTGATCCCCTCAACTCGCCAGATCGCATGTCCGAAGCGATCGGCGATGTTCGCGCCAGCAGCGCGGGCCAGCTCGCGGATGCGCGATAGCGTCACCACTTGCGGGTCAAAATGGACGCACAAAGTTGCCGGCGCGTCGGCGCTGGCCGCGACGACATGGGCCTGCTCGACGCCGGGGCGGCCTTCAAGCGAGCCGATCAGCCTTGCGACACAGGCATCAGCCGCGTCGGTGACGTCGGGCAACAGGACGGGAATATCGAGACGGAGCTTTTCAATCATGGCGTTGGTCCTTTGCGGATCGCGTTTCGGGTAAGCGGTGCGGTCCGCCCGACGGGGGCGCTGTCGCGAGTCTTCGCCCCGCGCGCCCGCCTCTGTCCGTTCGCCATGGCTGTTTGGGGGAAACGGCCATGGCGCGGGCCGTTCTCGCACATGCACCCGAAGGACTCAGCGTGCGGCGGCCGATAGCTTTGGCAATCATCGGCTGACTTCCTTGGCTTGGCGCGCTTCCTTGCGTGCATCGCGCAAGATTTCGACGCCGCCCTTGATGGCGATGATCGCAGTGAGAAAGCCAACCAGCAGATCGGGCCAGTTTGAGCCCAGCCGCCAGACCAGCAGGCCGGCGACAAGAATCCCGCCGTTCGAGATGAAGTCGTTGAAACTGAACGTGGTCGCGGCGCGCAGATTGACGTCGGGCTCTCGCAGCCGTTGCAGCAGTTTGAGGCAGACGAAATTGACGACGGCGGCAACCGCAGACATCGCCATCATGGTAACGCCGATAGGCTCGCTGCCTTGGAGGTATCGCCGCCCGACATCGAGAAGGATGCCGCCGGCAAAGATCAGGAGCATGACCCCCGACACGGCGGCTGCACGGGTCTTCCATTTTGCGCCCCGACTGAGGGCGATGAGGCTCAGCGCATAGACCGCAGCGTCCGAGAGGTTGTCGAGACCATTGGCGAGCAGCGCGCTGGAATCGCCTGTGACTCCCGCGATCAGGAAAGCTACGGCGATCCCCGCATTGAGGATCAACACGATCCAGAGGGTGCGGCGCTCCGCATCCGCGCCCGAATATGCCGGGCCGGTCATGAGCGGCCTTTCGCGGAAAGTTGCGCCTTGCGGACTCGGCGATGACGACGATTGACTGTGAAGCCGCTCCCGCGCGCTTGCTTGGTGAGATAGCGGACGAGGGCCGCATCCTGTGCCCGCATTGCTGAGCGCAGCCCGCGCCGGACCGTATAGCCAAGCGGGCTCAGCATCCCTCCCATCGTGATTGTATGGCGAACCCGCGTCTGTTCGCCGAGCCCGTCGAAAGCATATTCTTCGTGCAGGGTGAGCACCCCGCCGAGGCCGGTGCGCCACGCAAGGCAGTGCGCCCGCTCATAGGCTATGATCTCAGCTCCGGCCTTTAGCGGGAGTTCTCCTCTGAGCAGGCTAATGGTGAGGCCGACTCTCGCACCTGGCGCGGCGTTTCCCCGGAAGCGATAGCTGGGGTGCCATAACGCGAACGCCGCCAGATCGGCGATATGAGTCCACGCCCTGATGGGCGTAATGCTCAGGGCGAAGGAGGTGATTTCCTTCACGGCCTGATCGCCCGTTCCTTGCTCTCCGATGCGGTGGGCGGCAAAGCCGCCCGCCGCTCGACAAGACGCATCCCCGGTGCTCGGATACGGCCGACACGGAGGCTCACAGTGGAGCCTCCGCCAGATCGGCCGTCGTCTCTTCGGGCCGCTTGGCAGGCGCGGGAATGTCCGTCTCCCGGCGGCCATAGCGGGCGTAGAGTGTCGGCAGCACGAACAGCGTCAGTAGCGTTGCTGAGATCAGACCGCCGATGACGACGGTCGCCAGCGGCTTTTGCACTTCCGCACCGGCTCCGCTTGCAATCGCCATCGGCACGAAGCCGAGGCTGGCGACCAGCGCCGTCATGACGACGGGCCGCAGCCGCATCATCGCCCCTTCACGGGCCGCTTTTGCGCGCTCCATCCCTCGCGCCATCAGCCCTTGGATCGACGTCACCATGACGAGGCCATTGAGGACCGCGATGCCGGACAGGGCGATGAACCCTACCGCCGCCGAGATCGAGAAGGGCATTCCCCGCAGGAACAACGCGAGGACGCCCCCGACCAGCGCGAGCGGGACGCCGGTGAACACGATCGCCGCATCGCGCACGCTTCCCAAGGCCCCGTAGAGCAACAGGATGATGAGCGCGAAGCAGGCCGGAACTACGAGCATCAGCCGCTCGGACGCCGATTGCAGATTCTCGAACTGGCCGCCCCAATCGAGATACTGGCCGGCGGGCAGACGCACTTCTGCCGCTATCGCCGCCTGTGCGTCCGCCACCACGCCTGCGACGTCCCGGCCACGCACATTCGCCTGCACGACGACGCGCCGTTTGCCGTTCTCGCGGCTGATTTGATTAGGGCCATCGGTGACGCCGATGTCGGCGACACTTTGCAGGGGCACGAACCCGCCACCCGGTAGCGGCACCGGCACCTGGCCGAGCGTTTGCAGATTGGCGCGCGCCACGTCCGAAAGGCGAATAGTGACGGCAAAGCGCCGATCACCCTCGAAGATCATGCCGGCATCGCGACCACCGATCGCGGCCGAGATGGTATCCTGCACGGTTTGCGCGGTTATCCCAAGCCTCGACATGATGTCCCGGCGGGGACGTATATCGAGCATCGGCAGGCCCTCGGTCTGTTCCACCCGAACGTCGGCCGCGCCCTGCGTCTTGCGGAGGACGGCCGCAACCGCATTGGCCGTCCTGTTCATCGCGTCGGTGTCGTCGCCGAACACCTTGACCGCGATGTCGCCACGCACGCCCGCGATCAGCTCGTTGAAGCGCATCTGGATGGGCTGGCTGATCTCGAAGGCGTTGCCGGGTAGGCCCTCAAGCACTTTTTCGACCTTCGCCACCAGCTCGGCCTTGCTGAGACCGGAATCCGGCCATTCGTCACGCGGCTTCATGATGATGAAGGTGTCCGAAATATTCGGGGGCATCGGGTCCGACGCCAGTTCGGCCGTGCCCGTCTTTGAGAACACGAACCGGACTTCCGGCAGCGTGCCGATTTCCCGCTCGATGCGCGACTGCATCGCCTGACTTTGATCGACCGATGTTCCCGGCACGCGCAGCACTTGCGCGGTCAGGTCGCCTTCATCGAGTTGGGGAAGGAACTCCTGCCCCAAGAACGAGAAAGTCAGGATGGCGGCGAGGAACGCGCCGACCCCGACGCCCATGGTCAGCGTCGGCCGCTTCATCGCCTTATCAAGTCCCGGCTCATACTTGCGCTTGAGCCAGGACATGATCCGTCCTTCCTTTTCCTCGACCGACTTGGAGAGCCAGATCGCGAGCATGGCGGGCACGAAGGTCAGCGAAAGCACGAAGGCGCAGACGAGCGCGATGATGACGGTCAACGCCATCGGCGTGAACGTCTTGCCCTCGACGCCCGTGAGGGTCAGCAGCGGCACATAGACGAGGATGATGATCGCCTGTCCAAAGACGGAAGGTCGGATCATCTCGCGCGCGGCCTGCGTCACCACAGACAGACGCTCTTCCAGCGTCAGTGTTCGGGCGTAGTGATGTTGACGTTCGGAGATGCGCCTTAGCGCGTTCTCGACGATGATAACCGCGCCATCCACGATCAGGCCGAAGTCGAGCGCGCCAAGACTCATCAGATTGGCCGAGACGCCGCCTCGCAGCATCCCGAAGCTGGTCATTGCCATGGTGATCGGGATCACCAGCGCCGCAATCAGGGCGGCCCGGAAATTGCCGAGTAGCGCAAACAGCACGACGATGACGAGCAGTGCGCCTTCGGTCAGGTTCTTCGCCACCGTCTTGATTGTCGAGTTGACCAGCGCGGTGCGGTCGAGCACCGGCTGAATTACGACATCGGTCGGAAGCGAGGCGTTGATTTCACCGATCCGATCGGCGACCGCCGATGCTACGGTGCGGCTGTTCTCGCCGATCCGCATGATCGCGGTCCCGACGACGACCTCCTTGCCGTTCTCGGAGGCCGAGCCGTAGCGGATGGCTTGACCGAGGCGGACTTGCGCCACCTGATCGAGCCGGATCGGCGTGCCTTCACGGGTGGCGATGACCGTTCCGGCCAGTTCGCCCACATTGCGGATACGAGCGTCGGAACGGACAGCCAGGCCCTCGCCGCCCCGATCGACGACGCCAGCGCCGACGCCGACGTTATTCTCTTGGAGGGCGCGTGCCAGATCGGTCAGGTTGAGCCCGAGGGCGGCGAGCCGCTGGACGTCCGGGATCACCTGAAACTGCTTTACATAGCCGCCGATAGAGTCGACGCCGGCAAGGCCCGGTGTGTTTTTTAGGAGGGGGGCGACGATCCAATCCTGCGTGGTGCGAAGGTAGGTCGCCTGATCGGCTTCGCTGACAAGATGATCGCCCTCCGGCGTGATGTAGCTGCCGTCGGGCTGCATACCGGGCTCGCCGGGTTTGTGCTTGTCTTCCTTCCGGTGCTCGAAATGGACGGTCCACATATAGACTTCGCCGAGGCCCGTCGCGATCGGCCCCATCGTAGGGACCGCACCGTCAGGCAGGCTTTCCTCGGCGACCCGCAGCCGCTCCGCGACCTGTTGGCGTGCAAAATAAATGTCGGTTGAGTCGGTAAAGACGGCCGTGACCTGGGCGAACCCGTTGCGGCTCAGCGACCGCGTGTATTCAAGGCCAGGAACGCCCGCGAGAGCGGTTTCGATCGGGAACGCGATTTGCTTCTCGACCAGCTCAGGCGAGAGAGCCGGCGCGGTGATGTTCACCTGCACCTGGTTGTTGGTGATGTCGGGAACGGCGTCGATCGGCAGGCGCGAAATCGCCCAGCCTCCGATGACCGCGGCGATGAGCGTCATGAGCAGGATGAACCAGCGGCGCTCGACGGAGAATGTAACGATGCGGTCGATCATATCAGTGCCCGTGCTCCGCTTCGCCTTTTCCAAGCTCGGCCTTGAGGGTGAAGCTGTTCGGCCCGGCGAGCTGTTCGTCGCCCTTGAGCCCCGACGTCACGACCACATTGTCCCCGTTGGGGCTCCCGAGCGTGACAGGCGTGGCCTGGAAGCCGTGTTCGGTGCGGACGAATACGG
>NZ_JAGMXV010000426.1 GCF_018006725.1 Rhizorhabdus sp. | reverse complement strand
CGGAAGACCATCGAACATCGCCGCTTGCTCCACCGCAAGATCGCCGCTTAATATCAACCCCAGGACGAGGCCCGCACTCCGCTAATTTACGCCGCGAGTTGTGCCAAATGTTCTGACGACGGACAATCCAAAGACAAGAACCAATGCGTGTTCAGGCACTCGTCCCGGAGGCGTCCGTTGAACGATTCCACGAGGGCATTATCGGTGGGCTTGCCTGGCCGGCTGAAGTCCAGCGTGACCCGGTTGATGTAGGCCCAATGGTCGAGCGCGCGTGAGATGAACTCGGGTCCGTTGTCCACCCTGATCTTGTCCGGAGGGCGGCCTCGCTCGAACAACAGGCGATCCATCACGTCGATTACCTGCTCGCCCTTGATCCCCTGATCAACCTCGATCGCCAGGCACTCGCGGGTGTAGGCATCCACGACCGTCAGGGCGCGGAAGCGCCTCCCATTGAATAGCGCGTCAGACACGAATTCCATCGCCCAGATCTCGTTCGGCCGCGAGGCCAAAGGCCGCTCTACACGGCGGGCAGCCATGACATGGCGTCGCGGGCGTTTTGCCCGCAAATTCAGACCCTCCATCCGGTACAGCGGTCGAACACGCTTCACATTGACTGCCCAACCTTCGCGGCGCAGCAGCACGTGAATACGTCGGTAGCCATAGCGCACACGCGTCTCGGCAATCTCCTTGATCCGGCTCCGCAGTGGCGCCTGATCGCCTCGGATCGACCGGTAGCGGTGCGTCTTGCGATCGAACCGGAGCACCGCGCAGCTGCGCCGTTCACTGACCCGATAGCGATCCTGCATCCAGTGGACGATCTCACGCAGCCGACCAGGCGCTAGGCTTTTTTTGCCAGAACTTCCTGGAGCATGGCCTTGTCCAGCGACAAGTCCGCCACAAGCCGCTTCAGCTTCTGGTTCTCTTCCTCCAACTGGCGCATTTTGCGCAGCTCGGACGGCCCCAGACCTCCGTACAACTGCTTCCAGCGGTAGTACGTCGCCTCCGACACACCCATCTTGCGGCAGACCTCCGCGACCGGCGTTCCAACCTCGGCCTGGCGCAGCGCAAACGCGATCTGCTCGCCTGTGAACTTCGACTTCTTCATGCAAAACCTCCAGCTTCCATCAGCTTCGATTTTGCCAGATTCCTCTCATTCCCACTGGAGGCATTTCTCGGGACAGGGTCAATCTGAATCGACGGCTGCCCGGCATGGCGCAATTTACGCGCGAAGGTTGCGAATGATCTGCATCCTCGTCGTCTTGTCCGTGCGAGTTGGTGCTCTATAGGAAGCGGTAGGAGCCGCTCAGCTGCCAGCCATGCTCTCCGTCGATCTGGACCGGATGATAGTCGGCAAAGTCGGCCAGGACCGCAGCGCTCGGGTGGCTGTGCCTGCCAAGCGGATCCGAACAAAAGAGGGTTGCGACCGGCTCGACCAACCCGGCGAACCCTGACTTCCAGTTGGCCTTGGAGCCGTGATGCATGACCTGGAAGATGGCGCCGCGCATCATCCGATCGCCAACATTGTAGAAGCGCTCGAAATCGCCGACCTGCTGTGAGGAATGAAGGAAACCGTCTCCGGTCAGCATCTGGCCGAACCGGTCGGTGTGGACCCAGAATCGAGGAACCTCCCCTACGCTTGGTCCCATGCGGTGTCGTGGAATCGTGACCGTGGCACTGCGCAGTTCGACCTGGCCGATCGGCCCCGCATAGAGGAACAGCGAGATCTCGTTGCGCCGCCGCGCCGATATCTTCTTCGATCCGGGGGATTTGAACGTCGCGTCGTAGAGCTCGGTCAACTTTTCGAGCGCCGTCTCGCGATCCTCCTCCTTGGGGGCATGGGTGAGCTCATAGGCAAGCGGCCGAGCGGCATCCTTGAAGGCCGTGGTCGCCAACGCTTCGAGCCGGCAATCATTATAGGGCACGAATTCCCAGGCATGGGCGACAAGGATGTAGCCACCGCGGTGGAGGACGCTGACCCGCGGATCGGCGAGCCCCTCGTCCGCCGCCACGCCATCGGCTTGGTCTTCGCCGTGTGGCTCATGATCCTTGATGAGGACAGGCAGGAAGGCACCCGGTTCTTTGCCCCGCACCGGCGCATCGGGCGGCATAGCGGGGGGCAGCGCCTCGCTGTCGTCCACGCTCGCCGGCACCAGCAGGATCCGCTCGATGCGCTCCTCCGCGCGTGCCAGCAGGAAGGCTGTCGGTGCCGTCAGAAATCCGAGAAGGTCCGATCCGACGGCAGCCTCCTCGGACAGGGCAACGATCAGACGCTCCCACGGTGTCAGATGGGGGAGGAGTAGCGTGCCGACGCGGAAGGTTGCCAGCAGGTCGAGTATCCCGCTCAGATGATCCTCGTCGAAATGCGAGAGCGTGACCAGGTCGAGCCTGTCGGTCTCGATATCACTACTTAGCCGAGCAATCTCGTCACGCACATGCTGGCCGCGAGCCGTGACCCGCTTCCCCATCTCGGTGCCACAGTCATAGACCCACCGGAAAGTCGGCTGTCCCGGCCGCGTAAAATGCCCGGAGCAGAAGAGACCCTGCCCGACGGGATGGAAGCGATAGCCGAAGGCGAGCTCATCCGTCTGACGGCCGGGCGAACCGGACCAGAGGCAGGCCCAGCGATGCTCGCCCCACTCGCCGCTCCAGGCCTCCAGAAAATAGCGGCACGCGGCGAGGTCCGCCGGCGGATAGTCGGCGTCACTTGTCCCCGCGGTGTTGCGTGCGATCGCGGAGATGACGTTGTGATGGACGGTGCGGTGGGGAAACGAGAAATAGGCGATGATGCGCTGCTGGTTCATCTTTAGCGGCTTGCGATGCCTGAGCAGGCCTTTGACGAGGCAGATCTCGTCATCCTCCAGCGGCACCTGCGCGCGCGACAGAATCCTCATGAT
>NZ_JAGMXV010000425.1 GCF_018006725.1 Rhizorhabdus sp. | reverse complement strand
CCAATCTCCAGATCGACTTCTTCAACGCGGCGGTTTTCGCCTTCAGCACGATCAATGCGGGCTCGGCAACGACCAAGGGCGTGGAGCTGGAGTTCGAATATGGCCCGCGCGCCTTGCCCGGCTTCAATCTGCGCGGCAGCCTCAACTACAACAAGGCGCGCTATGGCGATGTGCCCGATGCACCGTGCTACGGGGGCATGACGATTGCAGACGGGTGCACCATCCCTGCGCCTGGCCAGCGTCCCCGCCAGAATCTTCGCGGGAAGCCGACCGCCAATGCGCCGCTCTGGACCGCGTCGCTGGGCGCTTCCTACGATGCCGCGCTGACCGACCGGCTGCGCCTCGGGCTCTCCTTCGACGCACGCTATAGCGACGACTATATCGCGACGGCCTTCGGTAATCCGTTCACCCGGCAGAACAGCTATGTGAACATCGACGGCAGCATCCGCCTGCATACCGACGATGACCGCTGGGAGCTTGCCCTGATCGGCAAGAACCTGACCAACCGCTGGTATGCCGTTGGCGGTGTCGATGCGCCCAACACGGGCGGCGGCACGGGAACCGCGACAGGGGTGATCGCCGATCAGGTCGGCTATGCCAGCCTGCCGCGCACCGTGCAGGTCCAGCTCAGCTGGCGTTACTGACTCCCGGACTGGCCGTCCCGCTCGCGGGGCGGCCCTTTTCCTTTCAAGAGGTGAGATGATGTTCAAGCCGCGCGCCCTTCTGAGCGCTCTTTTGACGACGGCGCTGATCGCCGCCGGAAGCCCGGCAAGGGCGGCAGTCGACGCCGGTATGGTGGGCAAGACGGTCGAGTCCAGCCATGCGCCGGAATGGCCGATGTCTCCCAAGGCCGCACCGAATGCGCCGAACATCCTCGTCATCATGACTGACGATGTGGGGTTCGGCGTGACGCAGGCCTTTGGTGGACCGGTCCCGACACCAGCCTTCGACGCGCTGGCAAAGCAGGGCCTGCGCTATAACCGCTTCAGCACCACTGCTCTCTGCTCGCCGACCCGGGCATCCCTGCTCACGGGCCGAGAGCCACACAACGTCAACATGGGCAACGTCACCAACCTGCCGACGGGCTATGACGGCTACACGACGGTGATCCCGAAGAGCGCCGCCACCGTCGCGAAGCTGCTCAAGGATGGCGGCTACAACACGGCTATGTTCGGCAAGGGCCATCTGACGCCCGAGTGGGAAATGAGCGCAGCCGGACCGCATGATCGGTGGCCCACGGGCCTGGGCTTCGAATATTTCTACGGCTTCCTGTCGGCCGATACCTCGATGTGGGCTCCGTCGATCGTGGAGAACACGGTGCCTGTCGAGCCGCCGCACGGCGACCCTGGCTATCATTTCGAAAGGGACATGGCGGACCACGCCATCAACTGGCTGCGCACCCAGCGGGCATCGGCGCCGGACAAGCCCTTCTTCATCTATTATGCGCCTGGGCTCGCCCATACGCCGCACCATGTGCCCAAAGACTGGATCGCCCGGTTCAAGGGGCAGTTTGATGCCGGCTGGGATGTGGTGCGGGAACAAAGCTTCGAGCGGCAGAAGGCACTCGGCATCATCCCGAAGGACGCCCGACTGTCGCCGCGTCCGGACTCGCTGCCCGCCTGGTCGTCGCTCACTGCCGATCAGAAGCGCGTCTATGCGCGGCTGATGGAAGTGTTCGCAGCGTCGGTCGCCTTTTCCGACTATCAGACCGGCCGGCTCATCGAGGAAATCCGCCGGAGTGGCGACTTCGACAACACGATGATCGTGTACATCCAGGGCGACAACGGCAGCAGCGCCGAAGGCGGGCTCAATGGGCTCGCCTTCGAGCAGTCGTCGATCACCGGCCGGAAGGAGAGTTTCGAGGAGTTGAAGTCCCACTTCGACGATTTCGGCGGGCCGAAGGTCTATAACCATTTCCCGGCGGCCTGGGCCTGGGCGATGAACAGCCCCTTTCCCTGGTGGAAGCAGATCGCCTCGCAGGCGGGCGGCACGCGCAACGGAATGGTGATCTCCTGGCCGCGCCGCATCCGCGACGGCGGAGCGATCCGCAGCCAATATGCCTTTGTCAGCGACATCGCGCCGACGCTTCTCGAGGCGGCCGGAGTCATCCCGCCCGACCATGTCGATGGCGTGGCGCAGCAGCCGATCGACGGCATCAGCCTGGCCTACAGTTTCGAGGCGCCTGCCGCGCCGTCGCGCCGAACGACGCAGGTGTTCGAGATGATGGAGAACTTCGGCATCTATCACAATGGCTGGATGGCCGGCACCTTGCCGAAGCGCCTCGCCTGGGAGGTCGGAGCGGGCGTCGATCGGAAGCTCGATCTCGGCCCCGACCAGCGCAAGTGGACCCTGTTCAATCTCGACAAGGACTTCACGACGGCGAACGATCTGGCGGCGCGCAATCCGGCGAAGCTGAAGGAGATGCAGGCGCTGTTCTGGAAAGAGGCTGCGCGAAACCATATCCTGCCGATCCACGACTATAGCCAGGGTGCCGCCGGGCGGCCGAGCGTGGCCGCCGAACGACGCGAGTTCCTGTACACGGCGCCGGTCTCGCGGATCGCCGAGGATGCGGCGCCGCATACGATCGGCAAGTCCTTCTCGATCGAAGCCGATGTCACCGTGGCCGGAAAGGATCAGGGCGTCCTGCTGACCCAGGGCGGCCGGTTCGGCGGCTATGCCTTCTATCTGAAGGACGGTCGCCCGGTCTTCCATTACAATGCCGTGGGTGCCGACCAGTTTACCGTTCGCGCCGACGCCCCGCTGGAGCCCGGCGCGCACAAGCTGACGGCGCGGTTCGTCATCGACGAGGCCAGACCCGGCGCGGGCGGCACTCTGACGATCAGCGTCGACGGTCGGGAGATCGCAAGCGGGCGCATCGGTCGGACGGTGCAGGGCTGGAT
>NZ_JAGMXV010000424.1 GCF_018006725.1 Rhizorhabdus sp. | reverse complement strand
TCTACATCGCCGACAGCTTTGCTGCCTTTGCCAAGCTGCTGATCTACATCGCAGCGGCGATCTCGGTGCTGCTGGCGCCCGGCTTCTTCGCCCGCGCGGGCGGCTATCGCGCCGAATATCCTGTGCTGATCCTGCTGTCTGCGGTCGGCATGGGCATGATGGTGTCTGCGGGCGACCTGCTGACCCTCTATGTCGGCCTCGAACTCCAGTCGCTGTCGGCCTATGTCCTCGCCGGCTTCCTGCGCCGCGACACGCGCTCGGCCGAAGCGGCACTCAAATATTTCGTCCTCGGCGCGCTCGCCTCGGGCATCCTGCTCTACGGCATCTCGCTGCTCTACGGCTTTACCGGTACGACGCTGTTCGCCGGCATTTCCGACGCGATGTCGAAGGACATTGGCATCGGTACGATGTTCGGCCTGGTCTTCGTGCTCGCCGGCCTCGCCTTCAAGATCTCGGCGGTGCCGTTCCACATGTGGACGCCCGACGTCTATGAAGGCGCACCGACCCCGGTCACCGCCTTCTTCGCGTCGGCCCCCAAGGTTGCCGCGATGGCGCTGATGATGCGTGTCTCGGTCGAGGCCATGGGCTCTGCTACCGACCAGTGGCGCCAGATCGTCGTCTTCGCCGCGCTCGCCTCTACGATCGTCGGCGGTGTCGCCGCGATCGGCCAGTCGAACATCAAGCGGCTGCTCGCCTATTCGTCGATCAACAATGTCGGCTTCGCGCTGTTCGGCCTCGCCGCCGGCACTGCCGACGGCATCGCTGCGACGCTGACCTATCTGGCGGTCTATGTCGCGATGACGCTCGGTAGCTTCGCCTGCCTGCTGCAGATGCGCGATGCCGATGGTCGCCCGGTCGAAGCGATCGCCAGCCTGTCGGGCTTGTCGCGCACCCGCCCGGGTCTTGCGGCGGCCTTCGCGATCTTCATGTTCAGCCTTGCGGGTATTCCCCCGCTGTTCGGCTTCTGGCCGAAATTCCTGGTGTTCGATGCGCTCGTCCGTGCCGGCTATTGGCCGCTGGCGATGATCGGCATCGCGACCTCGGTGATCGGCGCCTTCTATTATCTGAAGATCGTCAAGACGATCTACTTCGACGAGCCTGCCGAAGGCTTCGCGCCCGCAGATTCGCCGATCGAAAGCGGTGTCATCGTCCTTACGGCTCTCGCGGTGTCGCCGCTGGGCTATCTGGCGATCCCGCTGCTCGATGCGACGAGCATGACGGCGGCGCGCGCGCTATTCTGATCGCCGACGCGGTAGCTGCTTGCGGGCTCGCGGGGGACATGGCGGCATGACCCCGGCGATCCAGCATGTTGCCGAGACCGGTTCGACCAACGCCGACGTCGCCGCGCTCGCTCGGGCCGGCGCAGCGGAGGGCAGCTGGATCCGGGCCGATGCCCAGACCGGTGGGCGCGGCCGCCAGGGCCGGCCCTGGGTCTCGCCGCCGGGCAATTTCTATGGATCGACTTTCGTCCGCCGGCTGCCGGGTGATCCGCCAGCGTCGAGCCTCGCCTTCGTCGCAGCGGTCGCACTCGATGCACTGTTGCAGGCGTGGATCGGGCCGGAGCAGTTGTCGATCAAATGGCCGAACGATCTCCTCGTCGATGGCGCCAAATTGTCGGGCATACTGCTCGAAGGCGCCGACGATGCGGTGGTGGTCGGGATCGGCGTCAATCTCGCCCATCATCCGATCGGCCTCGATCGACCTACGACGAGCCTCGCCGGCCTCGGCCTGTCGCCGCCGTCGCCCGCCGACTTCGCCGAGGAACTGGCCGCGAGTTTTGCTGCGTGGGTCGCTCGCTGGAGGGGGGAAGGGTTGGCGGTCATCCTCGCCCGCTGGCAGGCGCGCGCGCATCCCATCGGCACGGCCTTGCGTGTGCAGTCACCCGATGGTGCGCTCGAAGGCCTGTTCGACGGGCTGACCGCAGAAGGCGCGCTGAAGCTGCGCTGCCCCGATGGACATGTGCATCAGGTGCACGCAGGCGATGTTTTCCTGCTATAGGCGCCCCGAAGGAAGGACTCGTACCGGTCATGCTGCTTGCGATCGACGCAGGGAACACCAACATCGTTTTCGCGCTGGTCGACGGTGACGCGATCAAGGCGCGCTGGCGCATTGCGACCGATCCCCGGCGGACGGCCGACGAATATGCGGTCTGGCTGCACCAGCTGCTGCAGCTCGAAGGCTATGAGCGCTCGGCCATCGAAGCGGTGATCATTGCCACGGTGGTGCCGCGTGCGCTCCACAATCTGGAGGTGCTCGCGAGCAAATATTTCGGCGTCACCGCGCTGGTTGCGGGCCGCCCGCCGGTCGAATGGGGCATCACCCTCGATGTCGACGAGCCGCAGAATGTCGGCGCCGACCGCGCGGTCAACGTCATCGCGGCGCATCGGCGCCACCCCGGCGACCTGATCGTGATCGACTTCGGCACCGCCACGACCTTTGATGTGGTCGATTATACGGGGGCCTATAAGGGCGGGATCATCGCGCCGGGCATCAACCTGTCGCTCGATGCGCTTGTCGGGGCGGCGGCAAAGCTGCCGCGCATTGCGATCGAGGCGCCGGACAGCGCCAGCGTCATCGGACGCACCACCACCAGCCAGATGCTCGTCGGCATCTATTTCGGCTATGTCTCGATGATCGAGGGGCTCGTCGGCCGCATGAAGGCCGAGGTCGGACGCCCCGTGAAGATCATCGCCACCGGCGGGCTCGCGCCGCTGTTCGAACGCCATGTGAAATTGTTCGACAGCATCGAGCCCGACCTCACCATCCAGGGCCTCGGCATCATGTATGACCGGCTTAAGGCCCGGCTTTGACAGATTGGACAAGTTTCTAAGTGACCACTCCCGGTAACGAATTGCTCTTCCTGGCGCTTGGCGGCTCCGGGGAGATCGGCATGAACGTCAA